>NZ_QLNF01000086.1:0-225265 GCF_003261015.1 Agrobacterium sp. MS2
GGCGGGAAGCCTGATTGCGACGGCTGCTCCGTCCGTCTCCTGCGCGGCGACGCAGGCATCGGAAGTGATCGCGGCCACGTAGCCGTCCCAGGAATTGGGGCCGGAGGCTGTTCCCTTCGCCGCCGCATGGATGAAGTCCTGCAATTCGACGTCGTAGCTCGCGATGAAGCGATCCTTCCAGTCGGTGAGAATATCGTTCTGCAGCTTGGCGCCGAGCCGTGTCTGTATCGCCATCGGCTCCGGCAGGCTGGCAATGCCGTCCTCGCCGACCACCTGGCACTGTATGTCGTAACCATAGTGGCAGTTCACGAAGATTTCGACGTCGATGATCGTGCCCCTGGCCGTTTCCAGAATGACGATCTGCGGGTCCCTCAGCTTTGCATGGCTGCGGGCGGCGGCACGTGGAAAGAGAACCCGGGCCGACACATAGTCGTCATCGAGCAGCCAGCGCAGCACGTCGATCTCATGGATCATCGTGTCGTGGATCGCCATGGGCGTCACATAATGCTCCGGAACGGTCGGGTTGCGATGGGTGGCATGGACCATGATCGGGGCGCCGATCATGGTGTCCACGGTCTTTTTCAGCGCCACGTAACCGGCGTCGTAGCGGCGCATGAAACCCACCTGCACCAGCCGTTTGCCATGCGCCACCTCAGCATCGACGATCCGCTTCGCGCCCTCTGCCGTCGTCGCCAGCGGCTTTTCGCAGAAGCACGGCTTGCCGGCGGCGATGGCAGCCAACACATATTGCTCATGCGTCGCGCCCCAGGAGGTGACAAGCACGGCATCCACATCAGCTGATGCAATGAGCTCCTCGCCGGTGGCGAAAATGGCGGCATCAGGGGCGATGTCTTTTTTGACCGCCTCGGCCGAGGCGCGGTCGACGTCGCTCAGCGCAACGACCTTCGCACCGCCCAGAACCTCATTGATACGTCGGGTGTGATCGCGCCCGATGGCACCGGTGCCGATGACACCAATTTTCACAGTCATCTGAAAAACCTCATTTCCAGTATTTGGCGACATATCGCCGGGTTTCGCTGAGCATGAAACGCGCGCTTTCATCGACACGATCTTCCCAGGCAAAGACGCAGTTCGACAGCACACCGTCGAATTTCATGTCGGCCAGCGTGGCAAAGAATATCTCCCAGTCGATCTCGCCCTGGCCGAAATCCGTGTGCTGGTGCACCCTGACTTTGGCGCCGGGCGGATTGACGATGTAGCGCAGCTGCGACGATTTGGTGTGGTCATAGGTATCGGCAAGGCGCACATGCACCAGATGACCTTCGGTCGCGCGCAGGTTGGCAACCATGTCCGGACCGTAAAAGAAGGTGTGAGGCGCGATGAAGGAGGCCTTTACCGCCTTGGAATTGATGGTCTTGATGATGTCGATGGCCGGCGCGATTTCCTCGATCCAGTCTTCGGGATGCGCCTCCAGCGACAGCACCAGCCCCTCCCGCTCGAGGATCGGCACCAGAACATCCATGGCGCGGAAGAACTGCGCTTCGCAGGTTTCCGGACGGTGCAGGCCGGACCGGTCGTTGAGGCTGCGCTCCGGCGAGCCTCCACGGCCGAATTCCGAAACGAACATTGGGCACTCCATCTCGACCGCAATCTCGATGGCGCGTTTCCAGTTGTCGATCGCTACCTCCCATTCGTCCGGATACGGGCTCGCCCAGCGATACATGGGCTGCAGCGTGGCAAGGCCGACGCCGTGATCCTTCAGGGCCTTTTTGAATTCGGCGACGCGCTCGGGATAGACCTTCGGTCGCGTCCACCAGGACAGAAAATCCGGACGGGGTGAAAGTTCGACATAGTCGTAACCGAGCTCTGCGACCTTGCGGCAGGTCTCGGCCAGCGAAAGATGCCGGAACATGTGGGGATCGAGCGTATGTTTCATGGCTGTTTCCAGTCGGTGGGATAAGGGACGGGGCCGAAGCCCCGGCTCATTTGGCATAGGCGGACATGTTTTCCGGCGTGACGAGTTCGAAGGGCACCCAGAGCGTCTTTTCGGTGCTTTGACCGGCAGCGGCCTTCACCGCCGTCTGAACGGAGACCTCGCCCTGCTTCGTCGCATTCTGGTAGACGGTGATATCGAGATCGCCCGCCTGCATCGCGGCAAGTCCATCGGGTGTCGCGTCAATGCCGGCAATGACGACGTCCTTCATGGATACGCCCGCTGCCTTCAGCGCCTGCACGGCGCCAATCGCCATTTCATCGTTGTTGGCGATGACCGCATCGAACTGTATGCCCGCCGTCAGCCAGGAGGAAACGAGGTCCTGTGCCTGCGTGCGGCTCCAGTTCGCCGTCTGCTTTTCAAGGATTTCGATCTTGCAGTCCGGCTTGGAGAACACCGTTTCCACATCCTTGGTGCGAACCAGCGCCGCATGGTTTTCCAAAGGGCCCATCAGAATGACGGCCTTGCCCTTGCCGCCCATCAGCTTGCAGGCGGCTTCGGCTTCCATGGTGCCGGAATCAAGTTCGTTGGAGCCGACAAATGCCGTGCCGTCAGGCAGCCCGGTTTCCAGCTCAGCCGGCGGATGGTTCACATAGACAAGCGGAATTTTCGCAGCGGATGCGGCCTTGGTTATCGCCGAGGTAGCGTCACCGTCGACGGCGTTGACAATGATCGCATCGACGCCATTGGCAATGAAGTTCTGCACCTGATTCAGCTGCTTTGAAGGATCGAGCTGGGCATCCTCGAGCAGAAGCTCGATGGTCTTGTCGCGCCCGGCCTCGGCCCTTATGCCGTTGAGCAGGATCGTCAGAAACGGATTGTCGAAAGACGTCATCGAGACTGCAATTCGGGTCTCGGCCAGAGCCGGTGTCGCGAAGATACAGAGTGCCGTCGCCATCAATAGTTTTTTCAAGGTTTCCTCCCGCGGAAATCGCTGCTGATTGCATTGTCCAGTTTTTACCGTGGCCGGTCGTGCCCGGCTGCGGCGCGTCAAGCCCCTCCGGCGGCACTCCCCCGGGGAGCGCAGAAGCCGGCAGGCACGGCCATGGCTCAATTCCCGGCCTGATGGTTTTTGAGATCGGCCGGCCTTACCAGCTCGAAGAGCACGAAGACCCTCCTGTCTGCCGCATCGTTTCCGGCAGGTTTCAGCGCCATCGAAACTCCAACGGCCTGCACCGGCGCGCCCGTCGTCCGCATGGTCGCGAAGGCTGCATTGGCGAAATGTCTTTTCATCTCGTTCCCCCTCCAAACCTTGAAAAGAACCGGCCGCACCATCGCGCTCGAAGTGCGCCGTCACGGCTTTCCGGAAAAAGCTGCCCCCGCGCCGCGAAGGAATATCCGCAGCGTCAAGCAACCCCGACGTAATCTCATGCTGTGAAGGTCGGCCTCCTGTCCGCTCCACAGGCAGGCAAGATTTCCTAGTCCGGTCACCACGTCAACGCGTCAGCAGCAGGCAAAACCATCAAGCATGATAGAAACGGGCGGACGCGATATGATGTAATCTATCAAACCATCAAAGGCTTTCAGGAACCCAGAGATGGGCAGGAAGGAAACGCTGTCCCGGCGTCTCCGCCATGCCATGTTCGATAGTGTGAACCATGGTTGCGATGAGATCGGCGCACAATTCGCGCAGCGGCGTCTGGAACACGCCGCTGATGCTGCCTTCCAGCAGTGCCTGGCGGGACACGGGGGTCAGTTCGTTGACAAGGCAGACAATGGGTTCCTGCCGCTTTTCGTGTTGAAGTGCCTCGATCACCCCTTCCATGCCGCCGCCCACGCAATAGATTCCGACGAGATCCCTGTGCTTGGCGATAGAGTCCATCACGAGCTCATAGGTTACGCGTCGCGTTTCCAGCGTGATCAGGGCATCCATAACCTCAAATTCCGGCGCATATTCACGCATGTAGCTGCGAAAGCCGGTTTCGCGCAGCGAATGACCATGAAACCGGTGACCGCCAAGCAGCAGAAGCACCTTGCCCTTGCTGCGCGCCAGTCGTGAGATCATCCACGCCGCTGTGCGCCCCACCTTCATGCTGTTGACACCGAGATAAGCTTCCCGCACGCCCTGGGCAAAATCGGAAAGCAGCGAGAATGTCGGAATGCCCTTGATCTTCAATGCCTCGACGGCGGCCGTGACATCGTGGTGGTCCGGCCCGGTAGCGGCCACCGCCTGTACCCGGCCCTTCATGCCCATAAGCAGCGCCGCAAGCTCCGCCGGCTCACCGGATTGCGCAAATTCGATGCGCAGACTGACGTGGCGATCCCGGATGTTGCGCGCCGCAAGCTCCAGCTCGTCGGCAAAGGTCTGATAAAAGGCGTGCCGCTCCTTGCGCAGAATGATTCCAAGGCCATAGGAAGGCATATCCGCCAGCATACGCTGACGAATGATGTTGGTGGCATGAAAGCCGATCTTCTCCGCGGCCTCGAACACACGCCGCGAGGTTTCCTCCCGCACCGGCAGGCGGCCGTTCAGCACCCGGTCGACCGTGGCGACGCTGACGCCGGCGGCCTTTGCAACATCGGTAATGGTCGGACGTTTCATGCGGGTGCCCCGTAGACGGAAAGATTCCTGTCATATCTCGCAAAACATGTCACGGATCATGATGGAATCCAACATGTGCAGAGGGATAAGAGCGTGGAGTACTTTATCAGGGAATAATCGACCGGGGCCTGCATCGCAGGGCCGGCTTGCTTGGCCCAGCACGCCTCCTCCCCTCATCTCTGTGCTCGTCACGGAGATCCAGCCAGCCCAAGTCCCTGGGCTGAGAGGAGTCTTTCCGCCGCGCAGACGCGCGTCGCCTGGATTCCTGTGACAAGCACAGGAATGGGGGCTGGGATGTGTCAGAGCGAAAAAATCACCTGCCGAGTAACCTGAATGGCCACTGTCACACTAAGGAAGCTGCGGCAGCGGGCATTCGTACCGGTTTACGGCGGCATTAGCACCGTTATCACGATACTGAAGCCGTTATCCCGTCAGATCCGCTCCAGCGCGACGGCGATACCCTGCCCGACGCCGATACACATGGTGGCGAGCGCCAGCCGCTTGCCCGTCAAGGAAAGTTCGAGCGCCGCCGTTCCGGCGATACGCGCACCGGACATGCCGAGCGGATGGCCGAGCGCGATGGCACCGCCATTCGCATTTACCCGCGCATCGTCATCGGCAATGCCGAGCTGGCGCAGCGTCGCGAGGCCCTGGCTCGCGAAAGCCTCGTTCAGCTCGATCACATCGAGCTGTTCCTGCTTCAGCCCGAGCCGCGCCAGAAGCTTGGCGGAGGCCGGAGCCGGGCCGATGCCCATCACGCGCGGCGGCACGCCGGCAGCGGCGCCACCGAGGATACGGGCGATGGGAGTGAGGCCATATTTCTTCGCAGCCTCGGCTGACGCGATGATAAGCGCGGTCGCGCCATCATTGACGCCAGACGCATTTCCCGCCGTTACCGTAGCGCCCTCGCGCTTGTTCACCGGCTTCAGCTTAGCCAGTGCTTCGAGGCTTGTGGCCCGCGGATGTTCGTCCTTCGAGACGACAAGTGGATCGCCCTTGCGCTGGGGGATCGTTACCGAAACGATTTCCCTGTCGAGGCGGCCATTGGCCTGCGCATCCGCTGCCTTCTGCTGACTGCGTACGGCGAAGGCATCCTGATCCTCGCGCGAGACCTGATAATCGACCGCGACATTGTCACCGGTTTCCGGCATGGAATCGACGCCATATTGCGCCTTCATCAGCGGGTTGACGAAACGCCAGCCGATTGTGGTGTCGTAGATTTCGGCATTGCGCGAAAAAGCGCTCTCCGCCTTGGGCAGAACGAAGGGCGCGCGGCTCATGCTTTCGACACCGCCGGCAATCATCAACTCCGCCTCGCCCGATTTGACGGCCCGGGCGGCAGCAATGACGGCATCCATGCCGGAGCCGCACAAACGATTGATGGTCGTTCCGGTTACTGAAACCGGCAGGCCGGCAAGTAGCAGCGACATGCGCGCGACGTTACGATTATCCTCGCCTGCCTGATTGGCGCAGCCGAAGATCACATCCTCGACGGCTTCCCAGTCGATGGAAGGATTGCGTTCCATCAGCGCCTTCAGCGGCACCGCGCCGAGGTCATCCGCCCTTACGGAAGAAAGCGCACCGCCGAAACGGCCAATGGGCGTGCGGATGTAATCGCAGATATAGGCTTCGGTCATCGGTGTTTCCTCAAAGTTCCGGTGCAACGAGATCAGCAACCGTGCCATCCACATGAAGCGGCGCGCCGGTCATGGCCTGCAACTCATCGAACGTCATCGCCGGCAGTTTTTCACGCAGCACGAAGCGGCCGTCCACCACGTCAATCACCGCGTGGCTGGTATAGATGCGGGTGATGCAGCCGACGCCGGTCAGCGGGAAGGCGCATTTCTCAACCAGCTTTGGCTCGCCATTCTTGGTCACATGTTCGGTGATGACGAAGACCTGCTTGGCGCCATGAACCAGATCCATGGCCCCACCGACGGCTGGCACACCCTTGGAGCCGACGCGCCAATTGGCGAGATCGCCATTCTGCGCCACCTGATAGGCCCCGAGGATCGCCACATCCAGATGTCCGCCACGCACCATGGCGAAGCTGTCGGCATGGTGGAAGAAGGCCGCACCCGGCTTCAGCGTCACGGCTTTTTTGCCGGCATTGATGAGGTTCCAGTCCTCCTCGCCCTCCGGCGGTGCCTCACCAAAATTCAGGATGCCATTTTCGGTGTGGAAGATCGCCTGACGGCCGTGTGGCTGATAGCGCGCCACCATTTCGGGAAAACCGATGCCGAGATTGACGTAGGCGCCATCTTCGATGTCCTGCGCCGCACGCCAGGCGATCTGGGCGTTGGAAAGCTTGATGTCTTCGCGGGTGTCGATGGTCGTGGTCATGCGTAGGCTACTCCGGCGCGAATGAGGACTTCTTCCTGTTGCGGATCGGGAATTTCCACGACGCCGTTCACGAAAATACCCGGCGTCACGACATGCTCCGGATCGATCTCGCCGGCGGCGACGATCTTCGAGACCTGCGCAATGGTGGTTTTCGCGGCCATGCACATCAGCGGGTTAAAATTGCGCCCGGCCTTGTTGTAGGTGAGGTTGCCATATGTGTCGCCAAGCTCGGCCTTGACGATGGCAAAGTCGGCCTTCAGCCAGCGCTCCTGCACGTAGGAGCGGCCGTCGAATTCCGCGATTACCTTGCCTTCTGCCAGTTCCGTGCCGAAACCTGTCGGGGTGTAGAAGGCCGGAATACCGGAACCGCCAGCGCGGATACGCTCGGCAAGCGTGCCCTGCGGCACCAGCTCCAGTTCGATTTCGCCGGCCAGATAGCGATCGGTGAAGGCGCGCGGATCCGAAGAGCGCGGGAAGGAGCAGATCATCTTCCTGACCATGCCCGCATCGATCATCGCGGCGATGCCGATGCGGCCGTTGCCGGCATTGTTGTTGATGACGGTAAGGTCCTTCGGTCCCTTGTCGATCAGTGCGTGGATCAGCTCGATCGGCGCGCCGGAGCCGCCAAAACCGCCGATCATGATCGTCGCACCATCGCCGATGCCAGCAAGCGCCTCTTCCGCGCTCTTGATTGTCTTGTCCATTCTCAAAACCTCCATCCAGCCGAGCGGATGGACCGGCAGGGCTGCTTGGCCATGAGGTAAAGCTGAAATTGCCTCGACGGCAAGGATTTTGTGCGTTATATGATTTTTGTTCGTATATCGCACAAGTGGAACGTAGCCATGGCCGTCAGCGAAAGAGACATGATGGGCGGTCTCGCCAAGGGATTGCGCGTGATCGAAGCCTTCAGCGCCGAGCGGCCGCGCCTGTCCATCTCCGATGCCGCCGAGATCGCCGGACTGGACCGCGCCACCACACGCCGCTGCCTGCTCACGCTTTCGGAGCTTGGTTATGCCGCCTATGACGGGAAGTTCTTCACCGTCACGCCGAAGGTGCTGCGGCTCGGAACCGGCTGCCTCGCCACCATGCCGCTGCCGAAAATCGTCCAGCCGCTCATCGATCGCCTTTCGGAGGACATCGGCCAGAGCACCTCCGTCTCTATCCTGGACGAAACCGAAATCGTTTATGTGGCCCGCGCCGCCCAGCAGCGGGTTATGTCCATTGCGCTGATGCCGGGGTCGCGCCTGCCCGCCTATTGCACCTCGATGGGCCGTGTTCTTCTTTCCGCTCAGCCGCCCGAACGCCAGCGCGACATTCTCGAAGCCTCCCGGCTGGTCGCCCGCACGGAAAAAACCATTACCGATATTCAGGCCTTGCTCACCGAAATCGAGGTGACCGGCCATCGCGGTTATGCGTTGATCGATCAGGAAGTCGAAATCGGCCTTCGCTCCATCGCCGTGCCGCTGAAAAGCGTGCGTGGCCAAACTGTTGCCGCGCTGAATGTCGGGCTCGCCGCCTCGGTCGCTTCGATGGATGATCTGGTGGAGCGACATTTGCCCGCACTTCTGTCCGTTCAGCGGGAACTGGCGAGAATGCTGGTCTGAAGCGGCATCTGCCGCGCGCCGGTATCGCCCATCCTGCGCTGCTCGGCGAGCCGCCAGGCGCGCGGCGTCATGCCGGTCTCGCGCCTGAAGAAGCGGTTGAAATAAGCGGGATCGGCAAATCCAAGACCCTCCGCGATCATCTGTACGCTGGAGACGGTGAAGACCAGTTCCTGCTGGGCGATCTCGATCTGGCGCTTGGCAATCAGCCGCTGCAGGCTGAGCCCGGAAACGGAACGGACAAGCCGGTTAAGGTGCGTTTCCGAAAGGCCGAGCTTCCTCGCATAAAAACCGGCTTTCTGCGGCTCGCGGATATGGCGAGCAATCAGTGACAGCAACCGTTCGAAACGCTGCTCCGCCAGGCCCTCACCGCTTGTTTCCAGAAGCGGCCGCGCCGCCCGTGAAAGAAGCGCGACGACGGTCGCAAGCTGGCCTTCTATCATCGCGTCGCGACCGATCTCACGGGCCTCATATTCCGCGGAAATCCGTTCGAACCCGCTGCGCACTCCTTCTCCATCGGCAAAATCCAGCAAGGGCAGAAGCACCGGTTGGGAGAAATTCCGCAGCAGAAGCGCCTGCACCGATGCCGGCAGCGCGCCCTGCAGCATGGTGACGATCACGCCGCCGATATCGCGGGAAAAACGGAAGCCGTGTTCGAAACCGGGTGGCACGATGATGGCGACCGGCGGGCGGATCGGCTCGATGCGGCCATCCAGCAAGGCATCGCCCTCGCCGCCAAAAATGTACAAGATTTGCAAAAAAGCAGAATGGCGATGCAGGCCGATTTCAAAGCGATGCAGGCTGCTCCGCGAAAAAAGCGTTTCGCAATGGAAGCGAAAATCGCTGCCCTGCGCGGCTTCCTCACCATAGAGCCCTTCATTGGCAGTCACACGCATCTCATCCCCCTCCTGGGCCCGATGGTCGGATTGTGCAATTTACGGACCGGAAAGTCCATTGAGCTTCCGGCAACGCTTGGTCAATTTCTTGACCGGAGACAAGTTCGGGAGGAAACAATGCGTACACAGGTCGTCATCATCGGCTCCGGTCCATCGGGGCTGTTGCTTGGCCAGCTTCTGGCGAAAGCCGGTGTCGAGACCGTCATTCTCGACCGGGTCAGCAAGGAATACATTCTCGGCCGCGTCCGCGCCGGCGTACTGGAAGAAGGCACGGTACAGCTCATGGAAAAGGCCGGCGCGGATAAGCGCCTGCGCCGCGAGGGTCTGCCGCATGACGGTTTTTCGCTGACCTTCGACGGTCGCGACCATCGTATCGATCTATTCGATCTGACCGGCGGCAAGCGTGTGATGGTCTATGGTCAAACGGAAGTGACCCATGACCTGATGGATGTGCGCGAAGCGGCCGGCCTCTCGACCATCTACGATGCATCTGATGTCGAGCCGCATGATTTCGATGGCGAAAGCCCTTATGTAACCTATCAGAAAGATGGCGTAACCCACCGGATCGATTGCGATTTCATTGCCGGCTGCGATGGTTTCCACGGGGTGAGCCGAAAATCCGTGCCGCAAGGCGCGATCAAGGAATTCGAGAAGGTCTACCCCTTCGGCTGGCTCGGCATTCTGGCCGAAGTGCCGCCGGTCAACCACGAACTCATCTATGCCAACCATCCGCGCGGTTTTGCGCTCTGCTCCATGCGCTCGCACACGCGCAGCCGGTATTACATTCAATGTTCGCTGGAGGACCGGCCGGAAGACTGGAGCGACGAGCGCTTCTGGGACGAAATTCGCCGTCGCCTGCCGGAAAACCATGCGGATGCAATGGTGACCGGCCCCTCCTTTGAAAAATCGATCGCTCCGCTCCGTTCCTTTGTCAGTGAACCAATGCGGTTCGGACGGCTGTTTTTAGCGGGGGATGCCGCCCATATCGTGCCGCCAACGGGTGCCAAGGGCCTGAACCTTGCCGCCAGCGACGTACATTATCTGAGCGAGGCGCTGATCGAGTTTTATCGCGACAGGTCTGAAGCCGGCATCGACGCCTATTCGCAGAAGGCGCTTTCCCGCGTGTGGAAGGCGGTGCGCTTCTCCTGGTGGATGACGACGATGATGCATCGTTTTCCCGATACGGGGGATTTCGGCCAGCGCATTCAGGAGGCGGAACTGGATTATCTCGTCCAATCGCGCGCCGCTTCCACCGCGCTTGCGGAAAATTACGTGGGGCTTCCGTATTAGGGCTGCCCCAGACACGCGGCTTTTATCTCTACCGTTTCCACACCCGTCACCCCGGACCTGATCCGGGGTCCAGCGCGATCAAGTCATTGATCGCAAAAAAGACTCTTTTCACGGCGCAGACGCGCCGTGGCTGGATTCCGGCTCAAGGCCGGAATGACGGAGGAGAGGTTCTCAGACTTTTCCGACCCTCACCCTCATCTCAAGAACCAGCCTCCGCCCTCCCATCCAGCAACTCGCCCGCCGCCTCACGTATGGCCTGCATCAGCAGCGAAAGCGGCAGCGAGGGCTGCGTATCGGCCCGGACCGTCAGACCCACCGGCCCGCTGGTATCGCCGGTCTCGACCGGCAGAATTTCGAGGATGCCATCCGCCACATCCGCCGCCACCACGCCCTCCGAGATGATCCAGATCGCGTCGCTGGTGCGCAGAAAGGCGCGACCGAAGGCGTCGGATACGGTTTCGATGCGGATCGGCAGGGCCGGAACACCGTTGGCGATCAAAAACTGTTCCACGACAGGACCGATGACGGACTGCCGTGTGGGCATCAGCACCGGATATTCATGCAGGTGATCGAACACCGAAACACCGGGCGACAGAAGCGGGTGGCCAGCCCGCACCACGAAGCGCACCCTTTCCGAATAGAGATGCTCGAAGGAAAACCCGGCCATCTTCTGCGGCGCCGCGAGACGGCCGACGACGAGATCGAGATCGCCGACCCGCAGCTGCTCCAGCAGAACAGCGTTTTCGCCCGTCACGATCTTCACCGGGCTGCCGGTCTTTTCCGCCAGAAAACCGGCCATCGCCTTCGGCATGATGCGGACCGAAACCGTGGGCAGAGCACCCACCCGCACCGGGGGACCGGCGCGCGCCGCCTCCTGCGAAACCGAATCGACCGCCTGTCGCAACGCCGTCATTGTCGCGCCGGCGTGGCGCAGGAAAACCTCGCCGTAGCGGCTGATGCGAATGCCGCGACCTTCCCGGTCGAATAGCGAGACACCCAGAATCTCTTCCAGTTCGCGGATCGTTTTTGTCACCGCCGGCTGGCTGACATGCAGGATTTCGGCGGCGCGGATAACGCTTTTCTGCCGCGCAACCCCCACGAAGGTCTGCAGGTGGCGGAACTTGATACGCTGGTCGACCATCGCTCGTATAATCCAGTGGTTATGATTTTCATCGATAATGTCATTTTACTTAACCGGAACCCGCTTGCAATATCCCCGGCAGGAGGAGCCATCATGCATTTTCTGCGCTGCGGCGAGACCGTGATCCATTATCGCGTCAAGGGATTGGACAGCGGCAAGCCGGTCATCGCCTTCATCAATTCGCTCGGTACGGATTTCCGCATCTGGGATGCGGTGATCGAAGTGCTCGGCGATGACTATGCCTACGTACTGCACGACAAGCGTGGCCACGGGCTTTCCGATATCGGTCGCCCACCCTATTCGATCGATGACCATGCCGGTGATCTGATCGCGCTGCTCGATCATCTCGGCGTGAAAAGTGCCGTCATCTGGGGACTGTCCGTCGGCGGCCTGATTGCCCAGGGGCTTTATGCCCGCCGGCCCGATCTCGTCCGCGCATTCGTGCTCAGCAATACCGCTCACAAGATCGGCACAGCCGACATGTGGAACGCCCGCATCGACAAAATCTCTGCGGATGGCCTCGGCTCGCTGGTCGATCCCGTCATGGAGCGCTGGTTCACGCCCGCCTTCCGCACGCCTGACAATGCCGCCTATGCCGGCGCACGCAACATGCTGTCGCAACAGCCGGAAGCCGGTTACAGCGGCACTTGCGCCGCCATCCGCGACGCGGATTTTACCGCGGCCGCCGGGCGCATTGCCGTGCCGACCCTTTGTATCGTGGGCGATCAGGACGGCTCGACACCGCCGGAACTGGTAAAATCGCTTGCGGACCTCATTCCCGCAAGCCGCTTTGTAACAATCGCCGGCTGCGGCCACATTCCCTGCCTTGAACAGCCACTCGCCTACGCGCAGGCCGCGTGCATTTTTCTCAAGACCTTGCCGGAGCATTGACCGATGGCGGACCAGAACAACAAGAACGAACGTTTCGAACAGGGCATGAAGACCCGTCGCTCCGTGCTGGGAGATGCCCATGTGGACCGCGCCCAGACCGTGACGACGGGCTTCGACCAGCCTTTTCAGCAGCTCATTACCGAAGGCGCCTGGGGCACCGTCTGGTCCGGCAATCAATGGACGAAACGCGAGCGCTCGATGGTCACCATCGCCCTTCTTGCGGCGCTGGGCCAGGACGAAGAACTTGCCATGCATGTGCGCGCCACCGTCAATACCGGCGCAACCGAGGCGGATATTCGCGAGGCGCTGATGCACGTTGCGATCTATGCCGGCGTGCCTGCCGCCAATCATGCTTTCAAGATTGCCAAGCTTGCCCTGGCCAGCATGAAAGCCGATAGTTCCCTTGATAAAACTGGCGATGGGGAGGAGACGAAATGAGCAACCAGCCACCAGAAACCGGGCCTTTCTTCGCGCGCAACCGCGATATTCACCCGCTGGCCTATGCGCCCGGCTACAAGACCTCGATCCTGCGCTCGCCGCAACGCGCCCTGATTTCGCTTGAGGGAACCAAAAGCGAGATCACCGGTCCCGTTTTTGGCCATGGCATGCTGAATCCGCTGGATAACGACCTCATCCTCAACTATGCCCGCCCCGGTGAAATGCCTGTTGGACCGCGTATTCTCGTTCACGGCCGGGTGCTGGACGAGCGCGGTCGCGGCGTCGGCGGCGCGCTGGTGGAATTCTGGCAGGCCAATGCCGGCGGTCGCTACCGCCACAAGAAGGAAAGCTACCTCGCTGCCATCGATCCGAATTTCGGCGGCGTCGGCCGCACGATCACCGACGAGAACGGCTATTACTGGTTCAAGACCATCCAGCCGGGCGCCTATCCCTGGCCGAACGGCGTCAATGACTGGCGGCCGGCCCATATCCATTTCTCCATCTTCGGTCACGGTTTCGCGCAGCGCCTCATCACCCAGATGTATTTCGAAGGCGATCCGCTGATCTGGAAATGTCCGATCGTCAAAACCATTCCGGACGAGGATGCGATACGGAGACTGATCGCGCCGCTGGACATGAATGCGACGCTGCCGATGGACATGCTGGCCTATAAGTTCGATATCGTGCTGCGCGGTCGCCGCTCCACCCTTTTCGAAAACCGCATGGAGGGCAACTGACCATGGTTCAGCCGCTCAACTATTTCAAGGAAACCGCCTCGCAGACGGCAGGGCCCTATGTGCATATCGGCTGCACACCCAATTTCGTCGGCATCGAAGGCGTGTTCGAGAAGGATCTCGGTTCCGGCCCGCTTTATAACGACAAGGCCCGCGGCGAGCGCATCAGCGTGCGCGGCACGGTCTATGACGGCGCCGGCATGCCGCTCAAGGATGCGCTGATCGAGATATGGCAGGCCGATACCGACGGCTATTACAACAGCCCGAGCGAAACGCGCGGCAAGGCCGACCCGAATTTCATCGGCTGGGGCCGCTCGCCCGGTGACATGGATACGGGCGAATTCGTCTTCGAAACCATCAAGCCCGGCTCGGTGCCGTTCCGCGACGGTCGGCCGATGGCGCCGCACATCACCTTCTGGATCGTCGCGCGTGGCATCAATATCGGCCTGCAGACCCGTATGTATTTCCCGGAAGAACAGGAGGCCAATGCCGCCGATCCCGTTCTCGCCCGCATCGAGCAGAAAAGCCGCATCGCCACGCTTGTCGCCAAAAAGGAAGAAGGCAACGTTTATCGTTTCGATATCCGTCTGCAGGGCGAAGGCGAAACCGTGTTTTTCGATATCTGACGCATATCGCGCAAAAGTGTGCAGCGGTTTTGCGACAACGATATGCGCAAAAGAAAGCGAGACGGACGATGAGCCTTTCCCCCTTCGAGCACCCTTTCCTCTCAGGCCTTTTCGGCGACAGCGAAATCGTCGAGCTGTTTTCGGCAAGGGCGGATATCGACGCCATGATCCGTTTCGAAGCGGCGCTGGCGGAGGCGGAGGCTGGCATCCTTGCGGATGAGGTGGCACAAGCGATTGTCTCAGGCCTGTCGGACTTTGCCGCCGACATCACCGCCCTTCGCCACGGCGTCGCAAAGGATGGCGTTGTGGTTCCCGAACTCATCCGGCAGATGCGGGCGGCCGTCGCCGGCAAGGCAGCGGACAAGGTGCATTTCGGCGCGACCAGCCAGGATGTCATCGATACCAGCCTGATGCTGCGGCTGAAAATGGCGGCGGAAATCATCGCCATGCGGCTCGGGCGTCTCGTCGATACGCTGGGAGATCTCGCCTCCCGCGACGGCCATAATCCGTTGACGGGCTATACCCGCATGCAGGCCGCGATCGGCATCACGGTCGCCGACCGGGCGGCAAGCTGGATTTCACCGCTGGAGCGCCATCTGCTGCGGCTCCAGAGCTTCGCGCAGACCGGTTTCGCCCTGCAATTCGGCGGCGCGGCCGGCACGCTCGAAAAGCTCGGTGACAATGCCGCAGCCGTGCGCATCGATCTGGCAAGGCGCCTCGGCCTTGCGGATCGGCCACAATGGCAAAGCCAGCGCGACGGCATCGCCGAATTTTCCGGTCTGCTTTCGCTGATCACGGGCACGCTCGGCAAGTTCGGGCAGGACATCGCGCTCATGGCCGAACTCGGCACGGAAATCCGCCTCTCCGGAGGCGGCGGTTCCTCGGCCATGCCGCACAAACAAAACCCGGTCAATGCCGAAACGCTGGTGACGCTCGCGCGCTTCAATGCCGTGCACATATCGGCGTTGCACCAGTCGCTTGTGCACGAACAGGAAAGGTCCGGCGCGGGCTGGATGCTGGAATGGCTGTCGCTCCCACAAATGGTGACGGCAACGGGAGCCTCGCTGCTGATCGCCGAGCGGTTGGCGGGGCAGATAGACAGGTTGGGCGCAGGCGAAAACGAGCCTCAGGGCGATCGCCATCTTCCATAGACCAGGGTTTCCAGGAACTGCCAGACGGGCGGCCGGTGGCGACATGGTGACGTGCGGAAAGCGCTTGCGATCCTTTGCATTAGCCATTGATAAAAAAGACTTTATCGGGAATTTAGAAAAACAAAAAAACAGCGGCGACGCCGCTTTTTAACCGGATATGACGCTTGACACAAAAATGAACTAACTGGTACAAACATTAAGATTAACGAGACGCCGCCGACGAGGGTTCGAAGCCCGCAGCGGCAAAAATCGACAAATGGAGGGCTTTGGCGCCGCACGGTTCCAGAGCGATGCGGACAAGGCGCAAAGCCTGTCCGGACCCGAAGGGGTTGGGAGGAAGAATGTCTTACAGTCTCGATTTCTCAGCGGTCATAGACCGGCTGCCCGAGCTGCTTTTAGCCTGTCTGGCGACGATCGGCCTTGCCATTGCCGGCATGTCGCTTGCCACCGTCATCGGGGTTCTCGGGGTTGTCGCCCGACGCTCGCGTTTCAGGCTGCTGCGCGGCATCGTCATCGGCTTTGTGGAAGCCATCCGCAATACGCCGTTTCTGGTGCAGATATTCTTCATCTTCTTCGCCCTGCCGCAGATCGGCATCAAGCTCAATCCCACCGTCACCGCCATCATTGCGCTGGCCCTGAACGGTGGCGCCTACGCCATTGAAATCATTCGGGGCGGGGTCGATTCCATCCCTAAGGGCCAGGTGGAAGCGGGCCTCGCGCTCGGCCTGCACCGGGCGCAGATCTTCCGCCATATCATCCTGAAGCCGGCGTTGCGCGCGGTCTATCCGTCACTCACCAGCCAGTTCATCATGCTGACGCTGACGACGTCGGTCTGCACTTCGATCGCCGCTTACGAGCTGACTTCGGTCGCGCAGAAGATCGAGGCGGATACGTTCAGGTCCTTCGAGGTCTATTTCTCGATCACGCTGCTTTATCTCGTCATTTCCTCGCTGATGATGGCCGTCTTCTCGCTCATCTCCCGCCTTTCCTTCAGCTATCCGGTCAAGTGAGGAGAAAAGACAATGGCATCCATCGGTCCCAACGAACTCTTCTTCCTGCTGCAGGGCCTGAAATGGACCCTTGCGCTGACCATCATCGGCTTTATCGGCGGCGGCATTTTCGGCCTTTGCGTGGCGCTCGCGCGCGTTGCGGACAGCCCGGCAATCCAGCGGGCAAGCACGGCCTACATCGCCATCTTCCAGGGCACGCCGCTCCTGATGCAGCTTTTCGTCGTTTATTACGGCGTGGCGCTCGCCGGCCTCAATGTCGATGCCTGGATCGCCGTTGCCATCGCCTTCACGCTGCATGCCAGCGCCTTTCTGGGTGAAATCTGGCGCGGCGGCATCCAGGCCGTGCCGAAAGGGCAGACGGAAGCGGCCAATGCGCTCGGCCTGCATTACGTCTCACGCATGAAGGATGTGATCCTGCCGCAGGCGCTCAAGATTTCACTGCCGGCCACCATCGGTTTCCTCGTGCAGCTCATCAAGGGCACCTCGCTTGCGGCGATCGTGGGTTTCGTCGAGCTCTCCCGCGCCGGACAGATCGTCTCCAACCAGACGTTCCGCCCGCTCACCGTCTTCGCCCTCGTCGGCATCATCTATTTCCTGATCTGCTGGCCGCTCTCCCTGTGGGGCGCCGGCGTCGAAAAGCGGCTGCAGGCCGCGTCCCGTTAAACGTCAAAACCATCTCATCAGCTTTGTAAGGAGGAGCAAAAGATGAAAACCACCAGCATGAAATTCTCGCGTCGCGCCCTGCTCGCGCTCGCCGCGGCAACGGTTGCGCTGCCTTTCGTGACACCGGGCGATGCTTTCGCCGGGACCGTTGAAGAGGCAAAGGCCAAGGGCAAGGTCGTCATCGGCATTCAGGGTGACAATTCGCCCTGGGGCTTCGTGAATTCCAGCGGCGTGCAGGATGGTCTCGATGCCGATATCGGCAAGGCCTTCGCGGACTATCTCGGCGTCAAGGCCGAGTTCGTGCCGCTCGCCGTCGCAAACCGCATCCCGGCGCTGCTGACCGGCAAGGTCGACGTGCTCTTCGCCACCATGGCCATGACCGCCGAGCGCGCCAAGAGCATCCAGTATTCGAAGCCCTATGTCGGCAACGTGTTTTCCGTCTATGCCCCCAAGGACAAGAAGATCGCCGGTTACGATGATCTGACCGGCATCAATGTCGGCGTGCCGAAGTCGAGCGCCATGGACACGGCGATTACTGCCGGTGCCGGCTCCAAAGCCAATATCCTGCGCTTCGATGACGACGCCGCCAATATTCAGGCGCTGATATCGGGCCAGGTCGAAGCCGTGGGCGGCAACATGTTCTACGGCGACCGGCTGAACAAGGCCGCCGAGGGCAAGTACGAATCAAAGTTCGAACTGACGACCATGTATAACGGCGCCGGCACCCGCCCGGGCGAGAAGGACTGGAACGAAACCGTCAACGCCTTCCTCGACAAGATCAAGTCGGACGGTCAGCTCGCCAAGATTTACGACAAATGGATGAAGCGCGAAGTGCCGGCCTTCCCGGACAGCCTTCCCGACATCCCCTTCACCGTGAAGTAATCTGGAGGTTTCCATGCCGCAATCCGCCGCCGCACAGGTTCCGCTTATCGCCCTTGAAGGGGTCGGAAAGTGGTATGGAGCCTACCACGCGCTTAAAAATGTCAACATGACGGTTCGCAAGGGCGAGAAGATCGTTCTTTGCGGCCCGTCCGGTTCGGGCAAATCCACCCTCATTCGCTGCATCAACCATCTGGAGGAAATCCAGGAGGGCAAGATTACGGTGGAGGGAACCATGCTTTCGGATTCCAGCCGCGCCATCGATGCGGTTCGGCGCGAAGTGGGCATGGTGTTCCAGAGCTTCAATCTCTTCCCGCACAAGACCATCATGGAAAACTGCACGCTGGCGCCCATGCGGGTGAAAGGCCTGTCGAAGGCCGATGCGGAGGCGACGGCACGCAAATATCTGGAGCGCGTGCGCATTCTCAACCAGGCCGACAAGTACCCCGCCCAGCTTTCCGGCGGCCAGCAGCAGCGCGCGGCGATTGCGCGGGCGCTGTGTATGGAACCGAAGGCGATGCTGTTCGACGAACCGACCTCGGCCCTCGATCCGGAAATGGTGAAGGAAGTGCTCGACACCATGATCGGTCTTGCCCGCGACGGCATGACGATGATCTGCGTGACGCATGAAATGGGTTTCGCCCGGCAGGTGGCCGACCGCGTGGTCTTCATGTCGGAAGGCGAGATCATCGAGGAAGGCCCCCCGGAGGAATTCTTCCGCGATCCTAAGCACCAGCGTACCCGCACGTTCCTTGGCGAAATTCTCGCCCATCATTGAGGTTCGCGCTCCGCGGGGAACTCTTGGCGACCTCCCGCGCAGAGACAGCGTCATCCCCGGGACAGGCCCGGGGATCCATGGAGCCAGCGGATGACAGATCCCCGGGATCAGGCCCGAGGATGACGACGGCGAGGTTTCAACACCTCGCCAGCAACCCGAAGGCAGGCGATGCCCGCCGCCGAACAGATGAACGACCCGAGATCATGACAGACAAAACCGCATTCAAGGTCGGCCTGATAGGCGCCGATATCCAGCTATCCAAGTCACCCGCGCTGCATATGCGCGAGGGAGCAGCCCATGGTCTCGACTATTCTTATGAGCTGGTGGATGTCTCCGCACGCAAATTGCCCTTAAGCGCCCTTCCCGATCTGCTCGATGAGCTGGAGGCGCGCGGTTTTGCCGGCACCAATATCACCCATCCGTTCAAACAGGCCGTCATCGCGCATCTGCACGAACTTTCTGACGACGCCCGCATGCTTGGAGCGGTCAATACCGTCGTCTTCCGCGACGGCCGCCGCATTGGCCATAACACCGACTGGTACGGCTTTTACGAAAGCTTCGTGCGCGGCCTGCCGGATGCAAAGCGTGATCGGGCGCTGCTGGTCGGCGCAGGCGGCGCCGGCGTGGCTGTCGCCCATGCCGCCCTGAAGCTCGATATTATGAGACTCGATATTTTCGATCGCGATTTGCCCCGGGCCGAGCGCCTGGCGAGCGAACTCAACGACCGGTTCGGAGAAGGGCGCGCCTTTGCCGTTGGCGACCCCGCCGCTTCCCTGCCCTTTGCCGATGGCCTGATCCACGCCACGCCAATGGGCATGCCCGCCCATCCCGGCATGCCGGTTTCGGCCGACCTGATCGAGCAACGACACTGGGTGGCCGACATCGTCTACATGCCGCTCGTGACCGAGTTGCTGGCGACGGCGGCGAAAAAGGGCTGTCGCACCCTGCCCGGCGGCGGCATGACGGTATTTCAGGCCGTTGGCGCATTCCGCCTCTTCTGCGGCCGCGAGCCGGACGCTGCGCGCATGACCGCACATTTCACCGAGCTGTGCATGGCGGAGGGGGTGGCATGAGCCTTTTCACAATCCTCAACGGCCCGAACCTCAACCTGCTCGGCCAGCGCCAGCCGGAAATCTACGGCTATGAAACGCTCGCTGACATCGAGTCCCGTTGCCGCGGGATCGCAGAAACCGCCGGCCACGAACTGTTTTTTGCCCAGAGCAACCGGGAATATGAACTGATCGACTGGGTTCACGAAGCCCGCGGCAAATCCGCAGGCATCGTCATCAACCCCGGCGCCTTTACCCATACGTCGGTGGCCATCCTCGATGCGCTCAATGCCTTTGAGGGGCCGGTGATCGAGGTTCACATTTCCAACATCCACAAGCGCGAGGTCTTCCGGCACCACTCCTATGTCTCGACCCGAGCCGAAGGCGTGATCGCCGGCCTCGGCATCGAAGGTTATGACGTGGCGCTGCGCCACCTCATTGGCCGTCTTTCGCGCTCGTCGTGATATGGGCGGGCGTCAGCACATAACGCAGCACCATGTCGCTGACATGCCGCGACAATGTCTCCTGTCCCGCATCGGTGAACAGGCTGTCGCCGAAGATGAACGAGAACGTCGTGACATTCGAGACGTTGAAAAAGGACAGCGCGCTGATCTGCCAGTGCAATTCCAGCGCATCGATGCCCTCGCGGAAGACGCCGCTCTGCTGGCCTCGCAGCAGCACGCTTTCCAGCGCATCGATGGCGGGACGGTTGAGCTGGCGGATCGTTTCGGAGGACTGCATGTGCCGGCCGTGATGGATGTTCTCGATCATCACCATGCGAATGAAAGCGGGGTTGCGCCTGTGGTGATCGAAGGTGAACCGACAGAGCTTGTCGAGCGCCGCAGCCGGTTCCAGATCATCGAGTTCCAGATCGCTCTCGCCGCCGCGCACCTTGGCATAAGCCTCCTCCAGAACGCGCTGGTAGAGGCTCTCCTTGTCGGTGAAATAATAATAGATCATGCGCTTGGACGTGCGCGTGCGCGCCGCTATTTCATCGATGCGGGCGCCGGAGAGGCCATTTTTCGAAAACTCTTCCATGGCCACCGAAAGAATGTCGCGGCGAACCCCTTCCGGATCACGCTTCGCCTGCCGGCTTTCTCGGGTCGCGTTCAAAGTCGCAGTTTTGGTCATCATCCATTCCATCGGTGGGGCAGCGGCCTGCGGTCACGCCCTGCTTATTAACCAATCAGTACATAAGGCTGAAAAGGAAGGCAATATGGCGAGCTATGACACAGCAGGACACGGCATGCCAATGCGCACATCCATTGCAACCGTATCGATCAGTGGCGAATTCCCCGAAAAGCTGGCGGCGATCGCCAAGGCCGGCTTTTCCGGCGTGGAGATTTTCGAAAACGATTTCCTGACCTATGACGCCTCCCCGCGCGAGGTAAAGGCACTGGCTGCCGACCACGGACTTGATATCACCCTGTTTCAGCCGTTCCGCGATTTCGAGGGCATGCCGGAGCCGCACCGCGCCCGCGCCTTCGAGAGAGCGCAGCGGAAATTCGACATCATGGGCGAACTCGGCACAGATCTGATGCTGATCTGCTCGAATGTCTCGCCGGTCTCGCTCGGCGGCATAGACCGCGCCGCCGCCGACTTCCATCAGCTGGGCGAACTCGCCGCAAAACATGGCGTGCGCGTGGGTTACGAGGCGTTGGCCTGGGGCCGTCACATCAGCGATCACCGCGATGCCTGGGAAGTGGTGCGCCGTGCCGACCACGCCAATGTCGGCATCATTCTCGACAGTTTCCACACGCTGTCGCGCAAGATCGATCCCAATTCCATCCGTTCCATTCCCGGCGACAAGATTTTCATCGTCCAACTGGCCGATGCGCCGCTGATCGACATGGACCTGCTCTACTGGAGCCGCCATTTCCGCAACATGCCGGGAGAAGGCGATCTGCCTGTCGTGGATTTCATGCGCGCCGTGGCTGCAACCGGTTATAGCGGCCCGCTGTCGCTCGAAATCTTCAATGACCAGTTCCGCGGCGGCTCGGCCCGGCTGCTCGCCGAGGACGGCCACCGCTCGCTCGTCAACCTGATGGATCAGGTGCGCCGTCTTGAGCCGGATATCAGAATCGACGTGCCCGCCATGCCGGACCGGGTTGAGACGCGGGGCGTGGAGTTTGTGGAATTCACCACGGCGCCGGAAGAAAAGATCAATCTGGAGGCGCTGCTCGCCACGCTCGGTTTCGAGAAAACCGCACATCACCGCAATCGCGATGTCGACCTCTACACCCAGGGCGATATCCGCATCGTCATCAATACCAGTGATGGCGGCGACAGTTTCGCCGGGGCGTCCTATTCCATCCACGGCACCAATGCCTATGCATTCGGCCTGAAGGTCGATGACGCCAAAGCGGCGCTGGCGCGTGCTGAAGCGCTGGGCGCGCCCACCTTCGCCGAGCCGCGCAAAACGGGCGAAGTCGCCGTCCCGGCCATTCAGGGCGTGGGCAACGGTGTCATTTATTTCCTCGACGATTCGCCGGCGCTTGCTTCCATCTGGGACAATGAGTTTGCGACAGTCGGCGACAATAAACTAGCTGGCGATGCCGGACTGAAGAGGATCGATCATCTTGCGCAAACAACGCATTACGGTGAAATGCTGACGTGGCTTCTGTTCTACACCTCGCTGTTTTCTACCCGCCGCACACCGATGATCGATGTGGTCGATCCGGGCGGGCTGGTGCGCAGCCAGGCGATTGAAAGCGTACCCTCACCGCATTTCCGCCTGACCATGAACGGTGCCGACAATCGCAAGACCTTCGCCGGCAAATTCCTGGCTGAAGGTTTCGGCACCAGCATCCAGCACATCGCCTTCGCCACCAACGATATTTTCGCGACGGCCAAGGCGATGCAGGCGCGCGGTTTTCAGGCCCTGCCGATCTCGCGCAATTATTACGACGATCTGGAAGCCCGTTTCGGTCTGGAGCCGGAATTTTCCGATGCGCTCAGAGCGGCAAGCATCCTTTATGACCGCGACGACAATGGCGAATATTTCCAGATCTACAGCCGCACCTTCGGCGAAGGATTCTTCTTCGAAATCATCGAAAGGCGCGGGGCTTACGGCGGTTATGGCGCCATGAACGCCCCCTTCCGCATCGCCGCGCAACGACGCCTTGCGCCGCCGGTTGGCATGCCGAAGGAATAGGTCTCGGCAGCGAAATCCGAACAGGCTGCAGCCGGCAGGAATGCCGCTGCGGCCTGTTCTCATTTATTCCAATGTCGTTATCTCGTAATCACGTGGAATGGCGGAGGTCGCCATAAACCACTCCGACGCCCGCGTCCGCTGCTGATGAAAATCAAAGGCGGCACGATCGGCAAAAAGCTCCTCAACCCGCCAGATCAGGGGATCGTCTGTCTCGGATACCCCGAAGGAAATGCAGCCGGGTTCCTCTCTCGTCAGACGAAGATGTTCAGGAAGGTGGCGCCGGACCAGTTCGACATCATCCTTGGTCAAGCATCGTAGAAAACCCCTCAGCCTGACTGCGCCTGCCCTATTGTTCATGCACGGCATTCCCATTCCTCTTCGTTCTTCTCAGCGTTTTTAGTGGCGCTACAGGCGGAATACCCGCCTTTTTGCGAAGCATTGTGCAGGAACACGCGCTCAAAATCGGTGCATATGCGTATTTGTAGAGCAGTACACAAAAATTGTTCAACACTATGGACATGATTGTTCTGTTTTGTTAGCTTTTTCCATAAAACAAGGGCGGGGGAGAATAAGGTTTCATGCGCATTGTCGAATTGGCATCCGGCGTTTCGCGTCGGGTGGCTGCCATGGATGTAACCGGCACGGCTGCGGCGGCACTGCGGCTATTAATGCGGGGCATCGATTGTCGCGCGGCTGCCTGTGAAAAAGCAGCCTGAAGATGCAATCTCACCCGACATTTTCGATATTCCCGCCCGGCGTTGCGCGTAGCTCGCCTGCCCATCGCCCTTTTCTTTTTCCAGACCACCGCGCCGCTTCACCGGCGCAGGCCACGCCGGAGACACTGACATGACTGCCGCAAACGCAAACGCCCTGCTGTCCGTCGAAGGCCTGAGCGTCGAGTTTGGCAACAGCCGCGTCGTGGACGATATTTCCTTTCGCGTCGAGCCCGGCCGCACGGTGGCGATCGTCGGCGAATCCGGATCGGGAAAATCGGTCACGTCGCTCTCCACCATGCGCCTTGCGGACATGATGGGCGCGACCTATCCGACAGGCAAAATCCTGTTTGAAGGCAGGGACTTGCTGAAGGCCTCTCAGAAAGAGATGCGCTCGATCCGCGGCAAGGAGATCGCCATGATCTTCCAGGAGCCGATGACCTCGCTCAACCCCGTCTTCACCATCGGCGACCAGATCTGCGAAGTGCTTGTGCTGCATGAGAAGATGGGTAAGCAGGCAGCGATGGCAGAAGCACAGAAGCTTCTCGAAATGGTGCGCCTGCCCGATGCCGCCGAGCTTCTGAAGCGATACCCGCACCAGCTTTCCGGCGGCATGCGCCAGCGTGTGATGATTGCCATGGCGCTCGCCTGTCGTCCGAAGCTTCTCATTGCCGACGAACCGACGACGGCGCTCGACGTGACCATTCAGGCGCAGATCCTCAACATCATGCGCGACCTGCAAAAGAAGCTCGGCATGGGCATGGTCTTCATCACCCATGACATGGGCGTGGTGGCGGAAATGGCCGATGACGTCGTCGTCATGTGGAAGGGCAAGAAGGTCGAGGAAGGTCCGGTCAAGGATATCTTCGCCAATCCGCAGCACCCTTACACGCGCGCCCTGCTTTCCGCCGTTCCGCGCCTTGGCAGCATGGAAGGTGAAGCCTTTCCGAAGCGCCTGCCGCTCACCGTGCTGCAGGATGGCCAGCCGGTCGTGATCGGTGAAGAGCGCGTGCAAAATACCGCGAAATACGACCAGAAACCGCTTCTGTCGGTCAAGGACCTGTTCGTGCGCTTCGATATCCGCAAGAACCTGTTCGGCAAGGCAACGCACCGGTGCAGCGCCGTGCAGAAGGTCAGTTTCGATATTCATGCCGGCGAAACGCTGGCGCTGGTGGGAGAATCCGGCTCGGGGAAATCCACTATCGGCCGCACCATCCAGCAGTTGCAGTCGGCCATCTCGGGCGAAATAACCTTCAACGGCCGCAGCTTTGCACAGATGTCGGCGGCGGAACGCTTCCGCATGCGTCAGGAAGTGCAATATATCTTCCAGGACCCCTTCGCCTCGCTCGATCCACGCAAGACGGTTGGTTTTTCGATTGCCGAGCCGATCAACACCCATGGTTTGATCAATGATCAGAAAGCCGTAAAGCGGCGGGTGGATGAATTGCTGGAGCGTGTGGGCCTCTCCTCCGAGCACGCCGCGCGGTATCCGCACGAGTTTTCCGGTGGCCAGCGCCAGCGTGTCTGTATTGCCCGCGCGCTCGCTTCCGATCCGAAGCTCATCATTGCCGACGAGGCGCTGTCGGCGCTCGATGTTTCCATTCAGGCGCAGATCATCAATCTGTTCATGGATTTGCAGGCCGAGCGCGGGCTCGCCTATCTCTTCATCAGCCATGACATGGCTGTCGTGGAAAAGATGAGCCATCGCGTCGCCGTGCTTTATCTCGGCCAGATCATGGAAATGGGCAGCCGCCGGCAGGTCTTCGAAACGCCGACGCATGATTATACCCGCCGCCTGCTGTCGGCCGTGCCGGTGGCCGATCCGACCATCGAGCGCCGCATTGCCATGATCGAGGGCGAAATTCCCAATCCCGTGCGCCGTGTCGGCGATGAGCCGGCCATTCTCGCCCATGAGGAAATCAATCCGGGCCACTTCATCGCGAAGAGCGCCTGAATAACAACCAGAACCACAACCATCTGAAGAGGAACAGGTAGATGACAATAATCAAGAAGGGGATGACGACAACGTTCGTCGCGCTTGCCATGGCCGCAACGGCCTTGACCGCCGCACCGGCTCTTGCCGCCGGCAAGATGACCATTTCCAGCCCGCAGGATCCGGGCAGCTGGGATCCGATCGACACCTTCCTCGTTCAATGGGCCGCTGTCGCCACCAACATCTTCGATGGCCTCACCTATCGCGGCCCGGACCTGAAGGTCGTGCCCGGCCTCGCCGAATCCTGGGAAGAGCTGGATGAAGGCAAGCGCATCCGCTTCAAGCTGCGCCAGAACGTCAAGTTCCACAATGGCGAGCCCTTTAACGCCGCCGCCGTCAAGTTCACCTTCGAGCGCCTTCTCGGCGAACAGGGTGCCAAGGGCCCGCAGCGCTCCAACTATGTCGCCATCGAAAGCGTCGATGTCATCGACGACTACACCGTCGACATGAAGCTGAAGGCGCCGGATCCGGTTCTGCTCACCAAGCTTGCCGGTTATGGCGGCATGATCGTGCCGCCGAAATATATCCAGGAAAAGGGTGAGGACAACTTTAACCTCAACCCTATCGGCACCGGCGCGTTCAAATTCGTATCCTATGCACCGAAGACCAACATCAAGCTTGAAGCCAACCCGGATTACTGGGGCGGCGCACCGAAGCTTTCCGAACTGGAATACCGCTTCATTTCAGAGCCGGCGACCGCCGTTGCCGAATTGCAGGCAGGCCGCGTCGATCTCGTCATTCCGCCCACCATCCCGATCGGCATGATCCCGGTCATCGAGGGCGATTCCAAGCTTCAGATCGTCAGCGTCCCCGGTCCGACCGTCGATGCGCTGCGTTTCAACACCCGTGACGGCATCACCGCCGATCCGAAGGTCCGCAAGGCCATCATCATGGCCGTCGACCGCGGCACGATCGTCAAGTCGATCCTTGCCGGCCAGGCATCGGAAATCGCAAGCTTCCAGAGCGCGCTGTCCTTCGGTTACGACCCGGAACTGAAGCCGCTGCCCTACGATCCTGAAGGCGCCAAGAAGCTTCTCGCGGAAGCCGGCGTCAAGCCGGGTGCGGCGCTGCAGATCGACATCCGCGGCAACGACGCGACGATGAACGAAGTGGCGCAGGTCATTTCCAGCTACCTCTCCATGGTTGGCATCACCGCCACCATCAAGCCCTATGAAACCAACGTTCTCTTGAACGACATCATTCCGCAGGGCAAGACCGGCGCGATGTTCCAGCAGAAATGGGGCGGCTGGACCTTCGATTACGATAACACCGCCTATTCCATGTATCACTCGGGTGAGAAGTGGAACCCCTATGACAAGGACGAAAAGCTGGACAAGCTCTTGGAATCCCAGCGTCCGCTGACGGACCGCGCCGAGCGCGAAAAGATTCTCAAGGAAATCGGCAGCTACACCGCCGAACGCGCGCTGGAAATCCCGCTCTACAACACCAATGCCATTTACGGCATCAACAAACGGGTCAAGGGTTTTGTCGCACCGCCTGACAATCGCCTGAAACTGACCGACGTTACCGTCGAATAATCAGGCTGGTTTCTGATCAACACACCTTGCCCGCCGCAATGCGGGCAAGGCCGGGTCTCTCTTCAAGGTAAAAAACGTGGCCGGTTTCCTCATCAAGCGATTGCTGCAGGCGATTTTTGTCGTCATCGCCATCACCCTTCTCGTTTCTTTCGCCATCCGCCTGACGGGTGACCCCGCCGTCACCATGTTCCAGGGCGGCGGCAGCATGACGGAAGATGATCTGGCGCGCATCCGTGCGGCGCTCGGCACCGACCGGCCGTTCTTCGTGCAATATTTCAGCTTCCTGAAGGGCCTTCTGACGCTCGATTTCGGCCGCAGCTTCACCGGCAGCACGCCGGTCTCGCGCCTGATCGCCGATGCCCTGCCCGCCACGCTGCTCTTGGCCTTCATCTCCATGGCGGTGTCGATTGCGCTGTCCATCCCGCTCGGCATCAAAGCCGCAACATCGCGTGGCAAGACGGCCGATCAGGTGATCCGCATCTTCTCGCTCGTCGGCCTTTCCTTCCCGAATTTCTGGCTGGCGACCATGCTGGTGCTGCTGTTCTCCATCACGCTCGGCTGGCTACCGCCAAGCGGCATGGGCGGTTTTGCGAGCTACATCATGCCCGCGGTCACCATGGGTGTGATCCTTACTGCCACCAATGTGCGGCTGGTGCGCACAGCAATGCTTGATACGCTGCGTTCTCAATACGTCATGGTGGCGCGCGCCAAGGGGCTCAGTGAAAGCAAGGTTCTCTACAAACACGCGCTGCGCAACTGCGCCATTCCGCTCATCACCTATTTCGGCCTGCAATTTGGTGGGCTGCTGGGCGGCATCGTCGTTATCGAGCGTGTCTTCAACTGGCCGGGCCTCGGCACGCTCGCCTTCGACGCGGTCGGCGCGCGCGATTATCCCGTGCTTCAGGCCGTCATCACCGTGCTGTCGCTCATGATCGTCGGCATCAACCTTCTGGTCGATATCGCCTATGGGCTTGTCGATCCGCGCATCCGCACGGAGTAAGTGACGATGGCTGCCAAATCCTCGCGTCTCGCGCGCTTCACCAATCTCGAATTCGTCCTCGGCGCGTCGCTGACGACAATCATCTGCCTTGCCGTCATCTTTTCCGATGTGCTGTTTCCTGGCGGAGCTGACAAGATCGACCTGATGGCGCGCCTTGCCAAACCCTTCGCCAATGCCGCCCATCCCCTGGGCACCGATCCGCTCGGGCGGGATGTGCTGGCGCGTGTCGTCGCCGGTGGCAAGATTTCGCTGCTGGTCGGTTTCACCTCGGTCATCGGCGCGGTCATCTTCGGCGTCGCCGTTGGCCTTGTCGCCGGTTATTATCGCGGCTTCTGGGATATGCTGGTCATGCGCTTTGCCGATATCCAGCTCGCCATGCCCTTCATCCTGCTCGCCATCACCTTCATCGCCATTGTCGGCGGCAGTCTCACCAACACCATCATCCTCCTGATCGTCTCGCAATGGGTGCAATATGCCCGTCTCGTGCGCGGATCGGTGCTGACGCTCAGGGAGCGGGAATTCATTCTTTCCGCCCGCGCCATCGGCGTGAAAGACTGGCGCATCATCCTTCAGCACCTGCTGCCGAACCTCATCGGCCCGGTCATCGTGCTGATGACGCTCAACGTCGCCAACAACATCCTGCTGGAAAGCAGCCTCACCTTCCTCGGTCTCGGCGTTGATCCGACAATTCCGAGCTGGGGCGGCATGCTGGCGGATGGGCGTACCTATCTGCAGACGGCATGGTGGGTTAGCGTCTTTCCCGGCCTTGCGATTCTTCTGACCGTGCTTGGCCTCAACCTTCTCGGCGACTGGCTGCGCGACAGCCTCGACCCAACAGGCAGAACCTCGAGGTAACCGTGATGAGCCAGATTTTCGACAAGACCTTCGAACGCACGCTGGACGCGCTTGTCGCCAAAGCCGAGCCCGGCCAGTCCTTCGAGGCATGGACCTTCGATGACGCCAAAAGCCGCCGCGAGACTGAGGAGAGGCTGAAGAAAAAAGGCATCTGCGCCCGCATCCGCAGCGCCTACAAGCCGCTTCTCTTCACCTTTCTGGAAGAGATCAATCTGGATGGCGTCGACGCCATCGAAGTGCGTTACCCGGTGCACGAAAACGCCCCCTCCAACCGTTTCCGGCTGGAGGCCTATCCGCTGGCGGCGCTGGTGGGCGATGCGAAGCTGGATTTCATCGCCCGCGAGGACGACAGTTTCCATTATGAGGTGACGCTGAGCCGCCGTGGCAAGACGGAAACTCTGAAGGTTCTGGCTCCGAACCGGGTTCATACCGATATCGTCGGCGAAACCAATGTCTCGCCAACCGGCTGGTTCCGGCTTGCCGGTGATGCCTCGGGCGAGCGACTGGAGACGGATTACGAACAGCTTTTTGAAGCGGCAATCAGTGCCGTCGCCAACCACGGCTGGGGCGATGAAGAGCCCTATTTCGAGGAACTGAACATCCGTGTTACCCATCCGGCAGAAGATCTGCCTCTTTCCGTTGGTGATGAGGTCGTCAGCCTGCGCGAAGCGCTGCACGAGGATTTCTATTTCTCGCTGCTGGAGTTCTTTCAGAAAAAATCCGGCCGCCCGCTGGGTGACCGTGGCCTCAAGCCCGGCCAGATCGTACCGGAAATCGTCAAAAGCGAAGGCGAGATCACCCTTCACATCGAGACCCGCCCGCTCACAACCGCCTTCCTCGATGGCGGCGAGCAACCGATCGATGAGGCGCGCGAACCGGTTGCGGCAGGCCAGCTCGCAGGGCTGCTTGAGGAAATCGGCGGCGAGGCATTCCAGGCGCGCTCCCGCTCCGGCCGCGTCCTTTCCGCCCGTTATGTCGCCGGCAGCGATGCCGCGGTTATGATCAGCGGCGGCCAGCACCCCAACGAGACGACGGGCATCGTCGGCGCCATCCGCGCCGCCCGCAAACTCGCTGATCGCAAGGGCGCGCATTTCACCATCTCGCCGCTGGAAAATCCTGACGGTTACGCCCTGCATCAGCGTCTGCGCGTCGATAATCCGCGCCACATGCATCATGCGGCGCGGTACACCGCCCTTGGCGATGACCTCGAATATCGCACGTCGGAAAATTCGGCTGCGCATCTGAACGAGAAGGAAATCCGTTTCAAGGCGCAGGAAATGAGCGGCGCCAGCCTGCATGTGAACCTGCACGGTTATCCCTCGCATGAGTGGACCAGACCACTGTCAGGTTATGTGCCGCGCAATTTCGCCATGTGGACGCTGCCGAAGGGTTTCTTCCTCATCATCCGCCACCATGCGGACTGGGAAAGCCGAGCGGAAGCCCTGCTGGACAAGGTAACCCGCCATCTCGGCGCCATTCCCGGCTTGCTAGACTACAATAACCGCCAGATCGCGCTTTATGAAATCCACGCCGGCGAAACCGGTTTCCGCATCATCAACGGCTTTCCGTGCCTGTCGTCCATCGATGACCGCCACACCGTGCCGATGACGCTGATCACCGAATATCCCGACGAAACCATCTATGGCACGGATTTCATCACCGGCCACACCGCGCAAATGGAAACGGTGCTGTCCGCCTACGATGCCTGGCAGGAAATCCTGTCGCCGCAAGTGGCCTGATACGGCAACCGCCCCGGGCGGGCGGTTCACTTCCCCGGCGTTGTCGCAGCCAGTTTCTGATCGCGCTGTTTTTGCAGCAGCTTCTTGCCCTTGCTGAGAATATGCAGGTTGGCGGCATCAAGCTTGTTATATCCCGCCTGGATAATATCGAGATCGGCCACATGGCCGATGGCGGCCAGCTTGTACATCACGTCGCCGACGGCTACGTCGATGGTCGGTGCAGGTGATGACACGGCGTCCTTGACGGCCGCTTCCACATCCTCCATCGCACCACCCATGGCATGATAAAGCGTCAGCGCCTTGCGCAGAAATGCTTCACGACGCTCGATCCGGTTGTTGAGCCTGTTTTCTCCAACGCGATTGCGCATCAGCTCAACAGCTTTATTCTGATATTCGCCCATCAAGACACCAAATAACGTTCTAAATATGCTTGGGGAGACTACGAAAAATCCCCTTAGAACTGGTTAAAGCTCTGGTTGCGGGACGGCCGGTCGCGCGGTTGCAGGCGACATTTGCCCCGAACTGTTTGACCGCGAAGACCAAGGCCGATGCGGAGCTGAAAAAGGGGCAGGCGCCGGGCTGATTTCCCGATCCGATATGGGCAAGGCGTCAAAGACGCAGTATTGATAACCGTCAGGTTATTTATTACCCCCCTTATTTCATTTTACTTTGATATTCTTAATCATCAATCTGGCAGCCTGGACCGGTGGATGGGAGCCACAGGCGAATTTGGAGGAAACCATGAAATTTCGGATCACCGTGGCGATAGCGGCCATCTGTTTCAGCTCTGCCGCTTATGCAGAAACGATCAAGGTGGGCGTTGTCGGCCCGTTTTCCGGCCCGTTTGCGCTGCAGGGCAAGAACTTCAAGGCCGGCATCGATGCCTGGTTTGCCCTTCACGGCAACAAGGTCGGCAATGACACGGTGGAGGTCGTCTATCGCGATGTGCCGCAGGCCGATCCGGCGCAATCCAAGGCACTGGCGCAGGAGCTGGTGGTGAAGGAAGGCGTGCAATATCTTGCCGGCTTCTATTTTACCCCTGACGCCATGGCCGTCACACCCCTGCTGAAGCAGGGCAACGTGCCGATGGTGGTCATGAATGCCGCCACCTCGGCCATCGTGACCAAGAGCCCCTATGTGGTGCGCACGTCGTTCACCACCTGGCAGACTTCCACCCCCATCGCCAAGGTGGCCTTTGACGGCGGCGTGAAGAAGGTCATCTCACTGGTCAGCGATTATGGCCCGGGCGTCGATGCCGAAAATGCTTTCAAGGCGGCCTTCACCGCTGCCGGCGGCGAAGTGGTTGAAACCATCCGCATGCCGCTTTCCACCAATGATTTCAGTCCCATCATGCAACGTGTGAAGGATTCCGGCGCACAGGGTGTTTTCGCCTTCCTGCCATCGGGCCCGACCACGCTCGGTTTCGTCAAGGCCTTCAACGACAACGGCCTGAAATCCGCAGGCGTCAAGCTCTTCGCGCCGGGTGATCTGACGCAGGAATCCGACCTGCCGGCGCTCGGGGAAGCCGCACTCGGCATGCAGACGACCTTCCATTATGCCATCTCGCATGATTCACCCGAGAACAAGACCTTCGTGGAAGCCGCAACCAAGGCAATCGGCAATCCGAAGGAACTCTCCTTCCCTTCCGTCGGCGCCTTTGACGGCATGTATGTCATCAGCAAGATGATCGAGGCCACTGGCGGCAAGCAGGATGCGGAAAAGGCGGTTGAGGCAGTCAAGGGCCTTTCCTGGACAAGCCCGCGCGGCCCGGTCAGCATCGACCCGGAAAGCCGCCACATCACGCAGAACATCTATCTGCGCGAAGTAGCCAAGGCCGATGACGGCAGCTATTACAACAAGGAAGTCCAGACCTTCGAAAAACAGGGCGATCCGGGTCTCGCCGCCGCGAAGTAACGGCCAGACAGGACAATATTGCCGGGCCGCCAGTGGCGGCCCGTTTCCGGCCCGGACGGGCATTGCAGCACCGGGAGGAGTTTCTTCATCATGCAGACGGTCTTCAGCATCCTCATCGATGCGCTTGCCTATGGCATGGTCCTGTTCATCATCTCCATCGGCCTTTCGGTCACCATGGGGCTGATGCGTGTGGTCAATCTGGCGCACGGCGCTTTCGCCATGATCGGCGGTTATCTCGCCTCCTATGCCGCCCACGGACTGGGTCTCGGTTATGCGGCTGCGATCCTCGTCGCCATCGTCGGCACCATCGTCATCGCCATACCGCTGGAACGTTTCCTTTATCGCCGCATCTATGGCGCGCCGGAACTGACACAGGTGCTGATGACCATCGGCATCACCTTCTGCATCATTGGCATCGCGAACTTCGTTTTCGGCCCGACGCTGAAGACCATTCCGCTGCCGCAGCAGCTGGCCGGCCCCACCGATCTTGGCTTCCGCACCATCGCCACCCACCGCATCTTCGCCATTGCCTGCGGTCTTGCCGTGGCCGGCGCGCTGTGGTTCACCTTTGAAAAGACCGCCTTCGGCATCAAGCTGCGCGCGGCGGTCGATAATGCCGCCATGGCCGCAGCCCTCGGCGTGCGCACCGAAATCATCTATGCCGTCAGCTTCGCCATCGCCGTCGGACTAGCCGCCATGGGCGGCGTCATCGGCGCGGAACTGCTGCCGGTGGAACCCTATTATGCCCTGCGCTACATGGTCACCTTTCTGGTCGTGGTTTCCGTTGGTGGCGCGGGCTCCATTCCCGGCGCGTTGATCGCCTGCCTGCTGCTCGGCGCCATCGATACGACCGGGCGATATCTTGCGCCCGAATATGGCGAGTTCTTCTTTTATCTGGCGGTCATCGTGATCATCACGCTGTTCCCGCGCGGCCTTCTTGGAAGGGCGAAATGAGATGGCGGTGCTCATGAACGACGTGACTGAAACGGCAGACATTCCGAAGGCGCGCTCACCACTGCGCGCGCTCGCGGGGCCGCTCCTCATCATCGCCGCCGCTGTTGCCGGTTATTACCTGTTTCCGGATAATCTGGCGCTTCTGACACGCATCATAGCCATCGCGCTTCTGGTGCTGTCGATCGATCTCGTCACCGGTTATTGCGGCGTCGCCACGCTTGGCCATGCCGCCCTCTTCGGCGCCGGCGCTTATGCCGCCGGCATCGCCGCCGCCCATTTCGAAATCACCGACCCGCTTCTCATGACCGTCATCGGCGCGGCAGCGGGCGGCGTGGCCGGGCTGCTTTCCGGCGCGGTGCTGCTGCGTGCCCACGGGCTTCCACAGCTTGTGCTATCCATCGCCGTCATCCACCTGTTCCACGAGGCGGCGAACAAGGCTTCAGGCTGGACCGGCGGCAGCGACGGTCTTGCCGGCGTTTCGCCGGACGCGCTGTTCGGCACCTTCGAATTCGACCTCTTCGGCCGCACCGCCTATATCTATGGTGTCTGCCTGCTGCTTGTCGTCTTCCTCGCCCTAAAGGTGGTCGTCAATTCACCATTCGGCATGTTGTGCCGCGGCGTCAAACAGGACAGCATCCGCATTCAGGCCATGGGCGGCGCCGTCAATGGCACAATCCTGAAGATGTTCGTTATCTCAGGCATCGTCGCCGGCATCGGTGGTGCGCTCAACGCCATCTCCACGCAGGTTGTCGGCCTGGACAGCCTCAGCTTCACGCTATCGGCCGAGGGGCTGGTCATGCTGGTGCTCGGTGGCGCGGGTTCCCTTTACGGCGCGCTGATCGGCACCGTCACCTTCATGTGGTTTGAAGACGTGGTTTCCGCCGCCAACCCGTTTCACTGGCTCACCATTGTCGGCCTGCTGCTGATCGCCGTCGTGCTCTTCGCGCCGCGCGGCCTTTATGGCGCAGGCGAACAGATCATCGCGCGTCTCCGGGGAGGTCGCAAATGAGCGCCATTTTCGAAGTCTCCGGCCTGCAGAAAAATTTCGGCGGCCTCGTCGTCACCAACAACGTCTCGCTGTCGCTTTCGCCGGGAGACCGGACGGTACTCATCGGGCCCAATGGCGCCGGCAAGACGACCTTTGTCAATCTCGTCACCGGCAATATCAAACCGTCAGCCGGCACGGTGCGCATCGCCGGCGAGGATGTGACGGGCCTCAGCGCCAGCCAGCGCGTGAAACGCGGGCTCGTACGTTCCTTCCAGGTTACCAGGCTGTTTCAGGACATGACGCCAGAGGAGCACGTGGCGCTCGCCATTCTCCAGCGTGAGGGAAAGACCGGCCGGATTTTCGGCCGTTACCGTGCCATGCCTGCGGTGATGGGCGAAGCCCGCGACATTCTCGGCACGCTTGGCCTCACGGCCCTCGCCGAAACAAAGGTGCGCGAAATCGCCTATGGCCAGCAGCGGCTGATCGAGATCGCGCTTGCCATGGCGCTTCGCCCGAAAATCCTCTTGCTCGACGAGCCGGCCGCCGGCGTGCCTTCCACGGAAACCGCGCGCATCGAACAGGCGCTTGACCGGCTGCCATCCGACCTCGCGATCCTGATGATCGAACACGACATGGATCTGGTCTTCCGTTTTGCCAAGCGCGTCGTCGTTTTGGCCGCCGGCGCCGTCATTTTCGACGGTTCGCCTGATGATGTCACCAGCAATGCGGAAGTCCGCCAAGCCTATCTGGGAAGTTACGCCGATGCCCGCAGCGCCGCTTGAAATCGTCAACCTCACGGCCGGTTATGGCCCGACAAGGGTCATCGAGGGCCTGTCGCTTTCCGTGCCATCGGGCTCGCGTTTCGCCGTGCTCGGCCGCAACGGCGTCGGCAAGACAAGCCTCTTCGCCACGCTGGCCGGCCAGACGAAGCGTTTTTCCGGCGATATCCGCATCGGGGGGCAGGAGATTGGCACCCTGCCAAGTGCTGCGCGCGCCAAGGCCGGCCTCGGTTACGTGCCACAGACCCGTGACGTGTTTCCGACGCTGACGGTGGAGGAAAACCTGTTCGTGGGCCTCAAGGGGCGACCGAAATCGGCGATAGAGGAAGCCTACACGCTGTTTCCGCGCCTCAAGGAGCGCCGCCGCAATCTCGGCTCGCAACTTTCCGGTGGCGAACAGCAGATGCTGTCCACCGCCCGCACCATTCTCGGCCAGCCGCGGGTGCTGCTGCTCGATGAACCGCTCGAAGGCCTCGCCCCCGTCATCTGCGAAGAGCTGATGGCCGCCTTCTCCAAGCTTGCGCAATCCGGCGAAATGACCATTCTTCTCGTCGAACAACGCATCCAGATGGCCATCGACTTCGCCGACCACGCCATCATCATGGAACGCGGCCGCATCGTCTGGGACGGACCGTCGAGCGAACTGGTGGAGAACCCGGATATTATCGATACGCATCTAGGCGTGGGTGGGCTGCACTAAGCCAACGTATCGCCATTGCGCGTTCATATATAATCTCCGTCATACCGGCCTTGAGCCGGCATCCAGGCACCCCAAGTCTTTGGGGTGAAGAGACCCTTCGCGCCGCGCCGACGCGCGTCGGCTAGATTCCGGCTCGAGGCCGGTATGACGGAGGGTGACCGATCACACAAAGCCCCGCCGTCTCATCTGCCCTTCCTCCGAAAAACCCAATGGAATAAAAATTCCATTGCAGTTAAAGTGCACACGATTTCAATCTGCACCAGGGAACGACAATGACGGCAATCGAGGCGCCAGACTCCGTAAAGGCTTTTGAGGAGCGCCTGCTCCAGGTGGCGGAGGGTTTGCCGAAACGATTGCGGCAATGTGCCGATTATGTCGCCTCCAATCAGGATCGAATCGCCGTTTCCACCGTCGCCGAAATGGCTGAAGGCGCCGGCGTGCAACCCTCGGCCTTCATGCGTTTCTGCCAGATCATGGGTTTTTCCGGATTTTCGGAAATGCAGCGCCTGTTCCGTGATTCCTATGTCGGCGGCTGGCCGGATTATGCCACGCGGCTCGATCATCTGCGCGAAAAGGGCGATGAAAGCGCGTCCGGCCTGCTTGCCGAATTCGTGGAAGCCGGCCGCTCGTCGCTTGAAATGCTGCTGAAATCGGTCGACACCCGACAGCTCGATGAGGCGGTTTCCGTGCTGGCCAAGGCGCGCACCGTGCATATCGTCGGCCTGCGGCGGTCCTTCCCCATTGCCAGCTATCTGGCCTATGCCTTCGAGAAGATGAAGGTGCCGGCGGTTCTGCATAGCGCCGTGGGCGGGCTCGGCAATATCAGTGCGATTTCCCGCGACGACGCGCTGATCGCAATCACCTTTTCCCCCTACTCTACCGAGACGCTGGAACTGGCGGAAACGGCCCGCGCCAAGGGCGTTCCGGTTGTCGCCATGTCCGATTCCGCCGTCAATCCGCTAAGGAAATCCGGCGCAACGCTGCTGACGGTTACAGAGATCGATTTCGGCGCTTTCCGCTCCCTTTCGGCCACGCTCTGTCTCGCCATCACGCTGGCCGTGGCTGTGGGAACACGCAAGACGGCCTGAATATTTTTATTGAAAACGGAAAAAATAGAATTTATGATCCAAATTCATGAAACGGACATTCCACGACGGTCCTTCTCGTGACGGACAAGTGAGCGGAGGAGGCTCACCGGAGCGGGGATGGCGATAGCTGGCGGCATGGTTGCCTGATCCGCTCGACACACATGAGGCAGACCGCGCCAGCGTGCGGTGCTAAGGAGGAACCTTTTGAAAAAACTTGATCTCATCACGATCGGGCGCTCGTCTGTTGACCTTTATGGGTCGCAGGTCGGTGGCCGTCTGGAGGACATGGCCTCCTTTGCCAAATATATTGGCGGCTCTCCCACGAACATTGCAGCCGGTGCTGCGCGGCTTGGCCTTAACAGCGCCGTCATCACCCGTGTCGGCGTCGAGCACATGGGCCGCTTCATCCGCGAACAGCTGGTGCGCGAAGGCGTTGACGTGCGTGGCGTGAAAACCGACCCGGAGCGCCTGACCGCGCTGGTGCTGCTCGGCATTCGTGATCAGAACCAGTTTCCGCTGATTTTCTACCGCGAAAACTGTGCCGACATGGCGCTGAGCGAAGACGATATCGATCCCGCCTTCATTGCCGAGGCGGCCTGCGTCTGCGCCACCGGCACGCATCTGTCGCATCCGAAGACGGAAGCGGCCGTGCTGAAGGCCCTGAAACTTGCCCGCGAAAATGGTGCAAAAACCGCGCTCGATATCGATTACCGCCCCAATCTCTGGGGTGTGGCCGGCCATGGCGATGGCGAGAGCCGTTTCGTGGAATCGCAGAAGGTGACCGCCAAGCTGCAATCCACCCTGCATCTCTTCGATCTGATCGTCGGCACGGAAGAAGAATTCCACATTGCCGGCGGCTCGACAGATACGCTGGCCGCACTGAATGCCGTGCGCAAGGTTTCGAATGCCACGCTGGTGTGCAAGCGCGGCCCGATGGGTGCTTCGGTCTTCACCGGCGATATTCCCGCAAGCCTCGATGACGGGCAGACGGGCGAAGGTTTCCCGATCGAGGTCTTCAATGTTCTGGGCGCTGGTGACGGCTTCATGGCCGGACTGTTCCGCGGCTGGCTGCGCGGCGAAGACTGGCCGACGACGCTGAAATACGCCAATGCCTGCGGCGCCTTCGCCGTCTCCCGCCATGGCTGCACGCCCGCTTATCCAAGCTGGGAAGAACTGCAATATTTCTTCAAGGCCGGCATTCGCAATAGGGCGCTACGCAAGGACGAGGCGCTGGAGCAGGTGCACTGGTCCACCAACCGCAAGGGCGACTGGGAGACCATGCGCGTCTTCGCTTTCGACCATCGCATGCAGCTGGAAGCGATCGCCGACGAGCTTGGCGTCAAGCATGAGCAGATCGGCGCCTTCAAGAAGCTTTGCCTCCAGGCCGCGCAAAAAGTTTCCGGTGGTGAGCCGGGCTATGGCATTCTCTGCGACGGACGCCTTGGACGTGACGCGCTGTTTGCCGCCAGCGGCTCCGGCCTCTGGATCGGCCGTCCGGTGGAATGGCCGGGTTCCCGTCCGCTGACACTGGAACCCGATCTCGGCAAGGACTTTGGCGGGCTCGCCGAATGGCCGCTCGAAAATGTCGTCAAGGTACTTTGTTTCTATCACCCCGATGACACGGATGAGATGCGCGCTGCACAGGAAGAGACCGTGATACGGCTGTTCGAGGCCGCACGGCGCAACCGCTTGGAAATGCTGCTGGAGATCATCCCCTCCAAGGTCGGCCCGACCGACGATCTTACCGCCGCCCGCATCATCGAGCGTTTCTACGAGATCGGCGTTTACCCGGACTGGTGGAAGCTGGAGCCGATGAAAACCACCGCGGCATGGAAGAATGCCTGCGACGCCGTTAACCGCAACGACCCTTACGTGAGGGGCATCGTCGTTCTCGGTCTCGACGCACCGCAGAGTGAGCTGGAAGAAAGCTTCCGCCTTGCGGCTGGTTTCGATCTGGTCAAGGGTTTCGCCGTTGGCCGCACGATTTTTGCCGACGCCGCCCGCGGCTGGCTTTCCGGCAAGATGACCGACGAGGAAGCGGTCAAGGATATGGCGCAGCGCTATACCAGCCTGTGCCGTATTTGGGATGAGGCGCGCGCCAAAAAGGGAGAGGCAGCGTGAAGACAGTAAGATTGACGGCTGCGCAGGCCATGGTTCGTTACCTGGCAGCGCAGATGAATGAACATGGCGAAACCTATATCGCCGGCATGTGGGCGATTTTCGGCCATGGCAATGTCGCCGGGATCGGCGAAGCGCTTTACGGCATCAGGGACGAGCTGCCGACCTATCGCGGCCAGAACGAGCAGTCCATGGCCCACGCGGCCATCGCCTATTCCAAGCAGCTGCGCCGCCGCCGCGCCATGGCGGTCACCTCGTCCATCGGCCCGGGTGCCGCCAATATGGTGACGGCGGCAGCGCTGGCGCATGTCAACCGCCTGCCCGTCCTGCTCATCCCCGGCGATGTCTTCGCCAATCGTGGCCCGGACCCCGTGCTGCAACAGCTCGAAGATTTCGGCGATGGCACCATGACGGTGAATGACTGCTTCCGTCCTGTCAGCCGCTATTTCGACCGCATCATGCGCCCGGAACAGTTGCTCACCGCCCTCCCCCGCGCCATGCGCACCATGACGGACCCTGCCGATTGCGGCCCCGTCACGCTCGCCTTCTGCCAGGATGTACAGGCGGAAGCCTATGATTATCCCGAAAGCTTCTTCGAAAAGCGGGTCTGGCGCCAGCGCCGCCCCGAGCCCGACGTGGTGGAATTCGAAGAGGCCGTCGCGGCGCTGAAGGCCGCGAAGAACCCCATCATCGTTGCTGGCGGCGGCGTTCATTTCGCCGGCGCAACGGAGACGCTGAAGCGCTTTGCCGAAACCCACTCCATCCCCGTCGTCGAAACGCAGGCCGGTAAATCAGCATTGGCTTGGGATCACGATCTCAATTTCGGCCCCGTTGGCGTTACCGGTGCCGAAAGCGCCAACATCATCAGCGAAAAGGCTGATCTGGTCTTCGGTGTCGGCACCCGCTTTCAGGATTTCACCACCGGCTCCTGGGCGCTGTTCAAGAACCCGAACCGCAAGATCCTGGCGCTCAACGTCCAGCCCTATGACAGCGCCAAGCATGATGCGATCAGCCTGACGGCGGATGCCAAAATCGGGCTTGAAAAACTCTCCGCAGCCCTCGGCGCTCACCGTTTTGCAGCGCCGGATGCCGGCCTGAAGGCAGCATGGTTCGAAAAGGCCGATGCCGATACGGCGGCGCCGGGCGAAGAGCACGCAAACAGCCTGCCGACCGACATGCAGGTCATCGGTGCTGTCCAGCGCCAGTCGCGCGACAATACCGTCGTCATGTGCGCGGCCGGCACCATGCCGGGCGAGTTGCACCAGCTCTGGAAATCCAAGCTGCCGCTTTCCTATCACATGGAATACGGCTTCTCCTGCATGGGTTACGAGGTCGCCGGCGGTCTCGGCATCAAGATGGCGGAACCGGACCGGGACGTGATCGTCATGGTCGGCGATGGCTCTTACATGATGATGAATTCCGAGCTTGCCACATCGGTCGCCATGGGCGTGAAGATCACGCTCGTCATTACCGACAACAGGGGTTACGGCTGCATCAACCGTCTGCAGATGGAAACCGGCGGCGCGGAGTTCAACAACCTCTACGCCCATACCAACGTCAATCCCATCGCCATCGACTTCGTCGCCCATGCCGGCTCGATGGGCGCGGATGCACGCAAGGTTTCGACCATAACCGAACTGGAAGAGGCCCTCGCCGCCGCCCGCGCCTCCACCCGCACGACCGTCATCGTCATCGATACCGACCCCTACCCGACCCCTCGAGCCGGTGGCCACTGGTGGGATGTCGCGGTGCCTGAAGTCTCAGACCGCGCCGAAATCGGCCCTGCGCGCGCCCGTTATGAAAACCATGTCAAGGAAAGACAGTAAGATGATCCGTTACGGCACCAACCCCATCGCCTGGTCCAACGACGACGACCGCACGCTGGGCGCCCATATCAGCCTGGAACAATGCCTTGATGAAACCGCCAAGATCGGTTTCGACGGCATCGAAAAGGGTCACAAATTCCCGACCGACCCGGAAGGCCTGAAGGGCGTGCTTTCGCCGCGCGGCCTCTCCTTTGTCTCAGGCTGGCATTCGCTGAACCTTCTGACGGACAGCATCGAATCTGAAAAGAAGGCGATGCAGCCGGCGCTTGACCTCCTGAAGGCCATGGGCTCGAAGGTCATCATCGTCTGCGAGACCTCCAACGCCATCCACGGCGCAGACGACACGGCGCTGGTAGACCGTCCGCGCCTTGCGGCCGAGGACTGGGCTAAATTCGGCGCGGGCGTGGAAGCGCTTGCGGCTTTTGCCGCAGAACAGGGCGTCACCCTCGTTTATCACCACCACATGGGCACGGTAGTCGAGAGCGAAGACGAGATCGACCTTCTGATGAAGCACACCGGCCCGAAGACCCATCTGCTGCTCGATACCGGCCATTGCCTGTTCGGCGGCGGCGACCCTGTTCGCGTCGCGCAGAAATATATGGGCCGCGTTGGCCATATCCATGCCAAGAACGTGCGCCCGGTCATTGCCGATCAGGTCCGCAATGAACGGCTTTCCTTCCTCGAAGGCGTTCGCCGCGGCGTATTCACCGTACCCGGTGATAGCGAAGGCGGCGTGAATTTTCCGCCGGTGCTGAAGGTGGCGGCCGAGCATGGTTACAGCGGCTGGCTGGTGATTGAGGCCGAGCAGGACCCTGACGTTCGCAACCCGTTCGAATATCAGAGCCTTGGGCTGAAATCGCTGAAGGCGTTTGCGCGGGAAGTGGGGCTGGATAAGGCTGAGGCTGCTTGAGCTGAGCCAAGGAGACCTATCCCACCCGTCATACCGGCCTCGAGCCGGTATCCAGCCAGCCCAAGTCATTGGGCTGAAAAAGTCTTCGCGCCGCGCAGACGCGCGTCAGCTGGATTCCGGCTCAAGGCCGGAATGACGGTAGGGCGCGAAACTACCGAACGACATGTTTGTGCTACACACGAAAAAGGAACGACACCATGACCTCACTTCTGCGCAAGCCGGTCGCGACAAGCGGCAAGGTGCACGATATCACGCCCCAAAGCGCGGATTGGGGTTATGTCGGTTTCGGTCTTTACCGACTGAAGCCGGGCGAGACGGCAGCCGAAAGCACCGGCGACACGGAAGTCATCCTCGTCCTTGTCGAAGGCAAGGCAACGATTTCCGCTGGCGGCAAGGATTTCGGTGAACTCGGGGACCGCATGAATGTGTTCGAGCGCAAGCCGCCGCATTGCGTTTATGTTCCGGCCGGTTCCGAATGGTCGCTGACGGCCACAACGGATTGCACCGTCGGCGTCTGCACTGCTCCCGGCGAAAAAGGCAGCCGCGAGGCGCAGCAGATCGGGCCTGACGGCGTGCAGCTGACGGAACGCGGCAAGGGCGCCAACACGCGATACATCTTCCCCATCGCCATGGAAGAACGCGACGTCGCCGACAGCCTGCTGGTAACGGAAGTCTTCACACCCTCGGGCAACTGGTCTTCCTATCCGCCGCACCGGCATGACGAGGATAACTACCCCGACATGACCTATCTCGAAGAGACCTATTATCATCGCCTCAACCCGGCGCAGGGTTTCGGTTTCCAGCGCGTCTTCACCGAAGACGGTTCGCTTGATGAGACCATGGCGGTATCGGACGGGGATGTCGTGCTGGTGCCAAAGGGCCACCACCCCTGCGGCGCGCCCTATGGTTACGAGATGTATTATCTGAACGTGATGGCGGGGCCGATGCGCAAATGGCGCTTCAAGAACCACCCGGATCATGACTGGATTTTCAAGCGCGATAATCCGTAAGGCATTTCAGACAAACATCGCCGCCTCCCCATCCCTGTGCCTGTCACAGGGATGAGGGAGTGCGCGAAGACACGTCTTGAGACTGTCTTGGCACACAACAAACGCAATTAACGAATTGTATTAATTCAAATAATTTCGGGAGGAGAACACCATGACCGCTCTTGGCGTGGGCCTTATCGGCACCGGTTACATGGGCAAATGCCACGCGCTGGCGTGGAACAACGTCACGAGCGTCTTCGGCGATGTGGAACGCCCCCGCCTCGTGACGCTGGCGGAAGTCAACCCCGAGCTTGCCGCGAAGAAAGCCGCAGAGTTCGGTTTTGCCCGCTCGACAGGCAACTGGCGCGACCTGCTTTCCGATCCCGAGATAGATGTCATCTCCGTCACCACGCCCAACGCCTTCCACCCGGAAATGGCGATTGCCGCGCTTGAGGCCGGCAAGCATGTCTGGTGTGAAAAGCCGATGGCGCCCGCCTTTGCTGACGCGGTGAAGATGCGTGATGCGGCCCGCCGGTCCGGCAAGGCGGCGGCGATGGGTTACAACTACATCCAGAACCCCGTCATCCGCCACATCCGCCGCCTGATCGACGAAGGTGCGATCGGCAGGGTCTACCATGTGCGTGCCGAAATGGACGAGGACTTCATGGCCGATGCCACCCAGCCCTTCTACTGGAAGAGTGAGGCGTCTTCCGGTTACGGCGCGCTGGATGATTTCGCCGTGCACCCGCTATCGCTGCTTTACGCCCTGTTCGGCCACGCACAAAGCGCCATTACCGACATGGTCAAACCTTACGAGACCCGTCCGCTTGCCGGCGGCGGCGAACGCGCGGTTGAGACACATGATCTCGCTAGCGTTCTCCTGAAACTTGAAAGCGGCATTTCCGCCGTGCTCATCGCCAACCGTTCCGCCTGGGGCCGCAAGGGGCGCATCGCCATCCAGATTTATGGCTCTACCGGCTCGATCCTGTTCGATCAGGAACGGATGAACGAGTTCCAGCTTTACACCACGGATGGACGCCCGGAAGAGCAGGGTTTCCGAACCATCCTCACCGCCCCGCACCACAAGCCCTACGACCGCTTCATCCCCGCCCCCGGCCACGGTCTCGGCTTCAATGACCTGAAGGTGATCGAATGCCGGGAGCTGATCGCGGCGATCGAAGGGAAAAAGGCGCATATCATCGACTTCGAGGAAGGGTTGAAGATCGAGCGCAGCATTCACGCCATGGCACGGTCTTTTGCCGAAGGGCGATGGGTGACGGCGGAGGAAACTACGGAGTAGGACGGCGTGCACGCACGAGGCCGACCGCCGTCGTCACAAACTTCTCTTCCGTCATGCCGGACTAGATCCGGCATCCAGCCACGGCGCGTCTGCGCCGTGAGAAACAAGTCTTTTGCGATCAAAGACTTTATCGCGCTAGACCCCGGATCAAGTCCGGGGTGACGGTGCGCGGGATTTGCGAGCGGGCAAAGCCATTCGCCTTACCAGAGGATATTGGTCAAGGCTTGCCAACAGGCCTTACCCCTTGACCGGCGTCTCCGGCACCGGCGTCAGCACCTTGCCGTCCCGGAACCAGCCGAGAATATTGTCGGCTACCAGATCGGCCATCGCATTGCGCGTCGGGATGGACGCAGAAGCGACATGCGGCAACAGGGAAACGTTTGGTAGCGACAGGAAGGCCTCCGGCACCTTCGGCTCGGCATAAAACACGTCGAGACCGGCAGCACCCAGCGCACCGCTTTTGAGCGCCTCAAGAAGCGCGTCCTCATCGACGCTGGAGCCACGACCGACATTGATGAAAACGCCCTCAGGCCCGAGCGCGGTCAGGATGTCGGCATTGATCGCCTTGTGCGTCTCCGGCGTGCCCGGCACGATGCAGATCAGCGTATCGACGGCCTCAGCCATCTCCTTCAGCGAAGCGTAATAGGTGTAGGAGAGTTCGTCGCGCTTGCTGCGGGTGTGATAGCCGATCTCCACCTTGAAAGGCTCCAGCCGCTTGGCGATTTCCTGGCCGATGCGGCCCATTCCGAACAGGCCAACCTTGCGGCCGCGCAGCGAAAACGGCGACAGCGCGAACGGTCCTTCGCCGACCCACTTGCCAGCCCGTAGCCAGGTTTCGGCCTGATAGAGACGTCGCACGGTATTGATCAACAGAGCAATCGTTGTATCGGCCACTTCGTCATTGAGCACATCAGGCGTGTTCGTCACCACGATGCCACGCGTGGCGGCGTGTTTGGCATCAACGCCATCGTAACCCACGCCGAAATTGGCGATGATCTCGAGCTTCGGCAGCGCGTCGATCCATTTGGCGTTGACGGCGCCCGAAACGGCAATGGCATTGATGCGCTCCGCCGCGCCGTCAGGCAGAACCGGCTCTGCGCCGGCGGGTGCCGTGACAATCTCGACCTTGCCTTCGAGGCGTTCGAGAACGCGCGGATTGATCTTGCCGGGAACGAGAACGACGGCCTTTTTGTCAGACATAAGCGGATATTCCTCCTGATAACATTCCAATAGCAGGAGAGGGTTGCGGGCAAACTACCCGCCATCCTGCTCCATCGGACCGCGATCTTTTCAAACAAAGACGGCCGTGAAAAGGGCAATAAGGGGATGCTATGGGGGCAGACGGAAGTTTCATGCCGATTTTTTTAAGCGCCCCTCACCGTCATGCCGGACTTGATCCGGCATCCAGCCAGCCCAAGTCCTTGGGCTGAGAGAGGCTTTTCACCGCGTAGACACGCGGTGGCTGGATTCCGGCTCAAGGCCGGAATGACGGAAAGCTGCAATGCACAGAACGCGCACCATTTCCCATCGTCTGAAGCCTCACACCCGCGGCCGCACCGGCCCGGTCGATTGCCGGATACGCATTTCCGGCTTGATGAGGTGAATGCCGTCAGGTTCATGGCTGCCCGCCAGCCTGTCCAGCAGTGCGCGGGCCGCCAGGCGCCCGACCTCGGCCTGGCCGTTGGAAACCGTGGTCAGCGCCGGGGTGGCGATGGCAGCTTCCTCCAGGTCGTCGTAGCCGGTCACGGAGATATCGACACCCGGCACCAGACCGGCGCGGGAAATACCGTTCATGAGACCGATGGCGACGAGATCGTTCCAGCACACGGCGGCGGTCGGCTTCTGCGGCAGCGACAGGAAATGCACCGCCGCCTCGAAACCGCCCTGCTTGGAGCGCGGGCCGGGAATGCGCAGGTTCGGGTCGACCTCGATGCCGGCCTTGCGCAGCGCATTGACGTAACCCTGGTAACGGTCACGGCCCGTGGAAGTCTGGTCCGTGCCGCCGACCATGGCGATGGTGCGGTGGCCGAGGCTGATCAGATGGTTGGTGGCGAGCGAAATGCCGTAGCTGTCGTCGCCGCGATAGGTCGGCATATCAACGCCATCCATGGAACGGGCCACCAGAATGGCAGGCATGCCGTTTTCTTCGGCGAGCGTCATGTCCTCGATCGGCGTGCCGATGGCCGGCGACATGATGATGCCGTCGGAGCCGAGCTGCAGCAGCGTCTCGATGAAGGTGCGCTGCTTTTCAACCGAATCATAATGGTTGGACAGGATGAAGGTCTGGCGGCTGCGGTCCAGCTCGCTTTCAATGGCTTTCAGGATTTCGCCATAGAAGGGGTTCATCACGTCATGGAACACGACACCAACAATGCCGGAGCGCGAGGTGCGCAGGCTGGCGGCGCGGCGGTTGTAAATGTAGCCCAGCGCCCGCGCCTGTTCCTTGATCTTGTCCCGCGTATCTGCGGCGACCAGCGGACTGTCGCGCAATGCAAGGGAAATGGTGGCGGTTGAAAGGCCGAGACTTTCGGCGATGGTAGACAGTTTGACCTTTTGGGCCACGGCATTCCTCCCCAAACGCGTGTCAGTGACGGATGGCTCCGTTTAAATCGCAATTAAACAATTTAAACAAAATCCGCAACCCGTTTAAGGAATAACCGCAAAACAGATGGTTCTTTTAAAAATTTCAGCAAAAATTATTGAAGATTGGCGTCTATGGCTTTCAAGAGTTTAACAATGTTGCGAACATCCTTGGCCGAAAGGCCTTCGATAGCTCTCGCGCCACAATTGGCGATGGAAACGTTGATGTGCTCGACGCTTTTCAGGCCCGCTTCGGTCAGCTTCACCAGCGTCACACGACCGTCCCCGTCGTCACCGCTGCGTTCCACGAAACCCTGGGCTTCCATGCGGCCAATGGTGCGCGTCATGGTTGGCGCCTTGACACCCAGCTTCTGGGCGATTTGCCCCGGCGTCAGGCTGCCTTCCTGCGCCAGCGCCAGGATGACGCCGTCCTGTCCGGCATAAAGCCCGCTTTCGGCGAGGCTGTGGCTGAGCGCGGTACGCATGGAGCGGGCGGCCTGGGTTATCGATTGCGCCAACTCCTCCGGGTTGAAGTTTTCATCCCTCTTTTTGGCGTCCTTGACCTTCTTGCCGCCCTTATCCTTCTTGGCGCTTTTGTCCTTGTTCCCGGATTTGTCCTTGCTCATACGCGAGTGCCTTTTACCCTGTGGCGGAACCGATATATGTTGCTGGAAATCCTTACCGAATGCTCGCGCGGACTGCCAGATGCCAAACTCATACACGCATTATCACGACGAAAACGTAACAGACCCTCATCTTCACGCAACAGGCGCAATTTCCGTGCTGCCGCTCGGCGCGCATGAACAGCATGGCCCCCACCTGCCCTTCGAGACCGATACTCTGATTGCTGAAGGCATCGTCGCCCGCCTTGCCGCCGCCTTGCCCAGTCATCTGCCCGTCTCCTTCCTGCCAGCGGAGCCGGTCGGATATTCCATCGAACACATGAATGTGCCGGGCACGAAGACGCTGCGATACGATGAGGCCATCGAGCGCTGGCTCGGCATCGCCGAGTTGGAACATAAAAGAGGTGTGCGCAAATTCGTGATGCTGAACGCCCATGGCGGCAATTCACCGCTGATGACCATCGTAGCCACCGAGGCCCGCGCCCGTTTCGGCATGCTGGCGGTCGCCACAAGCTGGACCCGTTTTGGCGTACCGGCCGATATCGTGAAGCCGGAGGACAAGGCGGTCGATATTCACGGCGGCGATATCGAGACATCCGTCATGCTGGCACTTCACCCCGAATGCGTGGCAATGGAAAAGGCCGCGAATTTCCCCTCCCGCCAGAGCGATTTCGCCAGCCGCTTCAAACACCTGCGCGCCTATGGTCCGCACGCATTCGGCTGGCTGATGAGCGACCTCAACCCCGATGGCGTTGCCGGAAACGCCGCCGCCGCGACAGCGGAAAAGGGCGAAAGGCTGATTTCCCACGCCGTAAAAGGCCTTGTCGAACTGCTTGAAGATGTCCACGCTTTTGACATAACGTTATTTCATAACAAAATTTGAGTGAGATGGCCGGATTCGGCCAAAATCTCTTTGAACTGCCGGAGCGTCGCGCCTATATGGACGACGACACATTTTCCTGAGGCCATCGGGCCTCTCTCCACGCGGGGTTTTCCATGACCGAAACAGCAACAGCCAAGCCCATTCCAGTCACCGTCCTGACGGGTTATCTCGGCGCCGGCAAGACGACGCTTCTCAACCGCATTCTATCCGAGAACCACGGCAAGAAATACGCTGTCATCGTCAATGAATTCGGCGAGATTGGCATCGACAACGATCTGATCGTCGAATCCGACGAGGAAATCTACGAAATGAACAATGGCTGCGTGTGCTGTACGGTGCGCGGCGACCTGATCCGCGTCGTGGAAGGCCTGATGCGCCGCCCCGGCCGCTTCGACGGTATCATCGTCGAGACGACGGGCCTCGCCGATCCGGTGCCCGTCGCCCAGACTTTCTTCATGGATGACGACGTGCGCGCCAAGACCGAGCTTGATGCTGTCGTTGCCCTGGTTGACGCCAAGCATCTGCCGCTGCGCCTGAAGGACAGCCGCGAGGCCGAAGACCAGATCGCCTTTGCCGATGTCGTTGTCGTCAACAAGACCGATCTCGTTTCGCCGGAGGAAGTTGCCCGCATCGAGGATATCGTGCGCGCCATTAATCCTTCCGCCCGCATCTACAAGACCACCCGTTCCGGCGTCGATCTCGCCCGGGTTCTCGATCAGGGCGCCTTCAATCTGGAACGCGCGCTGGAAAACGACCCGCATTTCCTAGAGCACGGCCATGACGACCACGTCTGCGGCCCTGATTGCGATCATCATCATCACGATCACGACCATCATCATCATGACCATGACCACGGGCATCATCACCACGATCATGACCATGGCCACGATCATCACCACCATGGCGCGGTCTCGCCGATCCATGACGTGACGGTCCAGTCAGTTTCGCTGCGCGGCGGCGAGATGAACCCCGAACGGTTCTTCCCGTGGATCCAGAAGGTCACCCAGACCGACGGCCCGAACATCCTTCGCCTCAAGGGTATCATCGCCTTCAAGGGCGATGCCGAGCGTTACGTGGTGCAGGGCGTGCACATGATCATCGAGGGCGATCACCAGCGCCCGTGGAAGGAAGATGAAAAACGCGAAAGCCGCCTCGTCTTCATCGGCCGCGAGCTGGACCGCGAGAAGCTGGAAAAGAGTTTTAACGCCTGCCTCGCCACGGCTTGATCCTTATCCCTCCGTCACCCCGGTCCTGAGCCGGGGTACGGCTGCGTTCGTCATCCGCCGACGCGCGTTCTTTGATACCGTACACGGCAGTTGAAATCATTGACGCTCCGGTGCTCCGGGCCCCCTCTGTCCTGCCGGACATCTCCCCCTCAAGGGGGGAGATCGGCAAGACGCTATCTCGCCACTTCATTCTCAAACATTGAGAGGGGCGGGATCTCGCCGCAGGTCGATCTCCCCCCTTGAGGGGGAGATGTCCGGCAGGACAGAGGGGGGTGAGCCCGGAGCGCCGGAATCTCAATAATTTTCAACCGCTGTGCAGGGATGATTCCCCTACCGCAAAGAATTCTATCTCCTTGATTTCGCGAATCGTCCGAACGTAAAAGCGGTTCCGCTTTTGCCGGAAATGCTCTAGAACCATGCCAGCCGGCGGGAATGACGCCCCGCCAATCAGACACAGATACGAAAGACCAATACCCCATGCCGACTGTTGCCCCGCTTGATATCGAAGGCCACGTGGTCTCGACCCATTTTCTCGGCGACATTCCCCTGTTTGCCACCGCCGCCGGCACCATTCACCGGCTCGATGGCGGCGAGAAGGTGACTGAGGCGCATGACGGGCTCTTGACCTGCATTCGCGACCCCTACAGCGCCACGCTGCTTTCCGGCGGCGAAGACGGGCGTGTGCTGCGCATCGGCCATGATGGCAGCCTCAGCGAAATTGCCAACGTGCCGCGCAAATGGGTGGGCGTCGTTGCCGGCGGGCCACAGAAGGCGGTTGCTTATGGTGTCGGCAAATCCAGCTTCGTGCGGCTGCCGGACGGTACGGTCAAGGAATTCAAGGAAGAGCGCACGGTGGAGGCGATCGCGTTTGCGCCCAAGGGCCTGCGCATTGCCGTTGCCCGGTATAACGGCGTGACATTGCATTGGGTCGCCACAGCAGGCGACCCGGTGGATCTCGAATGGAAGGGCGCGCATACCGGCGTCACCTTCTCGCCCGACGGCAAGTTCCTCGTCACCACCATGCAGGAAAATGCCCTGCACGGCTGGAAGATGGAAGCCACCAAGGGCGGCATGGAGGCCCGCCATATGCGCATGACGGGTTATCCCGCCAAGGTCAAATCCGTTTCCTGGTCGGCAAAGGGCAAATGGCTCGCCTCATCGGGCGCACCGGCCGCCATCGTCTGGCCCTTCTCCGGCAAGGATGGTCCAATGGGCAAGGCCCCGGAGGAACTCGGCACCCGCGCCAACATCATGGTCACCAATGTCGCCTTCCACCCCGTGGAAGATGTGCTCGCCATCGGGTTCATCGACGGCATGATCCTCGGCGTGCGCCTCGCAGATGGCAAGGAAGCCCTACTGCGTCGTCCCGGCAAGGGTGCGATCACATCCATGGACTGGAGCGCCACCGGCAAGCTGCTCGCCTTCGCTTCAGAAGCGGGTGATTGCGGGATTATCGACATTTCGGCTTGAGGGCTGGCCGCCCGCGAGGCGGCCGCTTATCCCACGGCCAATCTCGCTCCCTCATCCTGTGCTTGTCACAGGAATCCAGCCGGCCCAAGTCCCTGGGCTGAAAGGAGCCTCCCGTCGCGCAGACGCGCGTCGACCGGAATCCTGTGACAGGCACAGGAACGAGGGTCGTCCGCTATCTCGCCGCCAAGCCTTTGTGCAAGATTGCTGCCCCCTGCAATACCCTACTCTCCCACCTGCCGCCGCGTGAGGAACAAGAGCAGCAAAGCCGCGCCCGCACCGACCGAGGCGAGCCGGATCGAGGCCCCGAAGCTGGCATATTGCGATACGAACCCCATTAGCGGCACCGCAAACAGCGCAGCGAGAAAAATCGAATTCATATAAAGCGCCGTCGCCCGCGCCGTGCGTCCACGGGCAAAGCCCTGCACGAAGGTCAGACAGGTGCCGGCGAAAAGGCCGTAATAGGCACCCTCCATCGCAGCCCCCACCAGCATTGCGGGCAGGGTCGTGACCGAAGCGATGATGTTGAAGGCGATTATCGCCGTTATCGCCGCGCCGCTCAGAAGCAGCCGTGCGCTGATCCGGCGCATGATGCGCGGCGCAAGAAGAATAAGCAGAACTTCCATGGCGCATTTGACGCTGAGCGACAGGCCCGGCGCATAGTCCGGCAACCCCACTTCACGCACCAGAAACACCGGCAATGCCGAAGCGCAGAGCGCATGGGCGAAAGACATGCAGAAACTGGCCGCGGCGGCGAGAAGCAGCGGCATATTGCGCCGTGTGTCGCCCTCGGCCTGCGGCCGCCGTTCCATGGGGCTTGTCTGGTTCAACGGCACGACGACGAGCGCAAGACCGCCCCAGATGACGGCCATCAGCATGGCATTCACGAATACCGCCTTCGCACCCGCAACGTCGAAGATCAGATAGGCGGCGGCGGGGACCAGCATCCATGCCAGCGACACCATCGTCCGCAGGAAGGCATTATAGGCGACCGTGTCCAGCCCCTTCACCCGGCCATGATACCGACCGTAACTGAAAATGAGCGTGCTTGCGGCGTTGGAAAGCCCCATGCCGGTCGCCGTTACGGCCACCAGCAGCGCCATATGCCCAAAGCTTGCCGCCGCAGCCGCGACAAGAGCGCCGCACACCGAAAGCAACAAAAGCGGCCTCACCCGCATCCCGGCATCAACGCGCTCACCATAAACGCGGCTTGCGACAATCGAAGCCAGCGCCGCCGTCACACTGTAAAATCCGACGGTGGCCGGCGGATGACCAAGCACCTGAATGATGTAGAAGCCGATAAATGGCACAACGGCGGCATTGGTGCTGCCGGCAATGAAGACCAGCAACGCGATCATATAGGCCTGGCGATCCAAAGCGCCCGGCAAAGTGCTTTTTTGTTGCATGGGAATCGTCTGAAGGCTGGCAAGCGGGGGTGGCACCCACCATCACATCAAAACGCTCCGCTGTTCAAGCCTGCACGCAACACTGGATGCCGTTTCGTCGCTGAAAGTAGACGAAACCTCTTCTCGCCACTCAGGATGTCTATCGCCCACGGCTGGACCTGCTTCAGCGGAAAGCAAGCGTCGTTCGATTAAGGGCACCTGCCCGGAGATGTTCTCGCCACCGGGCAGGTTATGGATTGATACTGCTTGACTGTCGCCCGATGCGTTCCGCCGGTACGAATAACCGCCAATCAGAACTTCACGCCGAGACCGACGTTAACGACGTGGTCGCTGAGCTTTCCATCGGCAGAGAGGTTCTGGACAGTGTAGGTCTTCTTGCCGAAATCGTTGTAGCGATATTCGAGACGGCCGAATATGTTGTCGGTGAAGGCGTAATCGATACCCGCACCAATCGTCCAGCCATTCAGCGTCTCGCTCGTGTTGCCGAAAGGCGTCTTGATCTTGCTGTTTGTGGCGGTGTAACCGCCGGCGGTGTAGATCAGGGCGCGGTCGATGGCATAGCCGGCGCGCAGACGTGCCGAACCGTTCAAGCCCGAGGAAACCTTGCTGAGCTCGATCGTCTTTTTGCCCCAGGCGTAACCGAGGTCGCCCTCGACACCGAGAACGACTGACGGCGCCACTTCCGCATTATAACCGGCAAAGCCCGCGAAGCGACCGCCATCAAAACTATGCTTTTCGGTGTCACCGTCTTCCGTGGCTTTCAAACGGTTCCAGCCATAGCCACCGGAAACACCGGCGTAAAAACCATCCCAGGAAAAGGCAGGCGCAACGTCGCTGACAGCAGGCGCCGCCGGAATGTCGCTAACGGCATCAGCAGCAATGGCTGCGCCGGAAAGAACGCCAAGTGCGGCGAAGACGAGAAATGATTGTTTCAACATAAATTGCTCCTTCAAAACTGCCCTACCCGCCACGAAGCGGGCCTCGAATATACCCGCCGCCGAAATCACGGTCACAAACGACGAGTCGGGGACACGTTCTAATTGAAGCATCCAAACGTTAAAAACAAGCAACAATGACGCCAAAGCCAGAGAATAGCAAATTATATTGTATATTTCTACATTATAAATTCTTATTTCATTTGAAGTAAAATTAGAATATATAAACATAAATACACCGGATGCACGCATCTTTCTAAGGCACGTCAAGGATCGGCGAGCGCGACGACGCAGCTGGATCATCCTCCAAAAAAAGGGAGCCCGAGGGCCCCCTTCAGTCATGCGATGCGCCGTTTGTTCTTGCCGGAAATACCATGCGTCACACACACGCAACTCTGGGTTCGTTACCGGCTTATGCGCTTCGCGCATCGTCTGCGTCGAAAATCCCTGATGATCTTCGAGCTGTCCCGTCAGAGCGGGATGGCGAAAGACAATGGTTTCGCCATCCCTTTCTTCATTCCTTAGTGCCGGCGCTTCTTGCCGCCGTCATTCTTGTTGTCGATGACATCGACGGACGTCTTGTTGCCATTCAGCACGCCGTTCAGGATGCCGGTCTTGTTGCCATTCAAAATCCCGTTATTGGATAGGATGCCACTGACACCGAGATCGATGCTTGGCGAAACCACGACAAGGGCGCCGCCCTTGTTGCTGTTGCCGGACAGGATGCCACCCAGAAGACCGCCCGCATTGGCCTGACCAACGGAAGCGACAGTAAGAATAGCGGCTACACAAGCGAACTTTGCAATCATTTCTCTCTCCTCTTTTGTTTGATCACGCCATCTGGCGTAACTTAACTGTATATTTAGAGGATTCTAATTCAAGCAAAGGCTAATATTAAAATAAACGATTAACACTAATACTGGCGATTTTAATCAAATACTACATATCTCGCCTCCGCCCTTTCGCTCCTTTTCCTAACAGTATCGGCAGGCACCTTTGGCGAAGACAGTAAACCCGGGCAGGAAACTTTATTAACCATCCAAATATAAGATATTGCTTAATTAGCGACCGGAGATGCAAATGCGGCTGGGGGGATATATCGCGCTTGTTCTCGGGCTTGCCTGCGCCTGCCGCGGGTGGGCGGGAGAAAAGGCCGATGAGCACACCATCACCTACAAATCCGGCATCTCCTATGACAGCAATTATTTCGCCGACACCAATCGCTTGAGCGCCATTTCGCTGCGCGCCGGCTTCGGGCTCACGGGCAAGATCGCGCTTGAAGGGGCGGAACTGCGTTACTCGCTTGAGCAGGAAGAGGTTCGCCTTCCCCGTTACCGTTTTGCCAATGAGCATAACACCATCGCGTCGCTGGGTGTGACCAGACGCTTTTCCGAAAAGCTGGAATGGGCTCTTGAGTTGCGCGGCACCCGCAGCGATGCCGGCGATATTTTCCTGCACCTGCCGGAAGAAAATATCGGATACAGGCAGCTGGATCACAAGCTTGAAGCCTCCTCCCAGCTTGGCATCCTCGCCCTTGGCGGCAAGAACAAGCTGACGGCCAGCCTTGCCAGCCTGATGAAAGGCGAGGCTCGATTCCGCCCGGCCTATTTCATCCCCACGCGTCTGGAGGCCAATGAGGCGCTCCTGTCGCTGAAGGCGGAACATGAACGGCCACTCGCCGGCGGTGAGGCTGGCATCACGATCGCCTATGACCGCATTCTCGTGCCGGAAGGGCAGCAGGAAAAATATGAGCGGTTTCCGGCCCATACGCTGCGCGGCTCGCTTGCTTACGGCTACAGGTTCTCGAACCGTCTCGCAGTGCTTGCCGAAGCTGGGCTGACCTCCATTTTCGGAGACGAGATCAGCGACAAGGTGAAACGCACCCGGCCTTATCTCCGGGCGGAAGCCGAGCTGAAGGCCACGGACCGCATCGCCTTCGGCGTGGGCTTCTCGCAGGATTACGCCCTGTTCGATCCCGACGACCCGATCGCCGAATTTCACCGTCGCTGGCAGTTCGTCGTGAAAAGCAGGCTGGCCGAGAAGGTCGGCCTGGACCTCGCGCTGCAGCAGGTCCACAAGGACTGGATCTATTACAATTACGATACCAGCGAGCGCCGGCTGGTCGCCACCCTCTCTTTCGATACCGGCAAGAACAGCAAGCTGGAGGTGGAGTTCAACCGCCTGCTGCATGACGAGCGCGATACCGACCTTGCCTATGATGGCTCGAGCGTCACCTCGCGTTTCAGCGGCACCTTCTGAACTCCGTCTCAACCTGCGCGAAGGTTCGGACGCATCGGGTCGAAATTCGGTCCCAATTTCTGCTAGAGTCAGACCTTCCAGATTCGACGGCAGGACAGACCGGATAATGTACAGACGATTTTTGCTTATCGCGGCCGGCCTCGCCTGCATCCCCGTCGCCGCCTCCGCCCATCCGCATATCTTTGCCGAAGCCCGGATGGAAATCGTCGAGGGACCGAACCGGACCATCCAGGAAGTGCGCAACATCTGGCGTTTCGACGAGATGTTCTCAGCAAGCGTTGTGATGGATTACGACAAGAACAGCGATCTGAAACTCGACAAGGACGAGCTGGCCGAAATCGGCAATACCGTGCTGGAATCGCTGGCCGAATATTCCTACTACACCTTCATCACCGCTGACGGGAAACCGGTGGAGTTCGGTAAACCCGACGCCATTCATGTGGATTACAAGGACCAGCAGATTCTGATGTTCTTTTCCGTGAAACCGCTCAAACCTCTGGCGGTGAAGGGCAGGCTCAGCTTTGGCGCGTGGGATCCGACGATGTATACGGCGATCGATTTCGCCAAGGACGGCGATATCGCCACCGAGGGCAAGGATTTGAAGGCCTGCAAGCAGCATGTGGTGCGCCCTGATCCGGACGAGGTGATCTCCCAGAACCAGAATACGCTCACCGATGCCTTTTTCAACGATCCCACCGGTACAGACATGACCAAGCTCTTTGCCACGCGGCTGGAGGTCACATGCTGAGCCGCCGGGTCGGCCTGCTTGCCGTCGTCATCGGCTTCATTGCCGTGGCCGGCGCGGCCCATGCGCAATCGCCGCTCGGCATAGGCTCGGCCGAACCGTCCTTTTCCGTCGGCGGGCCTTTTGCCCCGTTGATGCAGTGGATCAACGTGCACCAGCAGATGTTCTACCGGGCGCTGACCGGCGCGCTGAAGGCGATGCGCGAGGACAGCTGGGCGCTCGGTTCGCTGATCGGCCTCTCCTTTACTTATGGCGTGTTCCATGCGGCCGGTCCCGGCCACGGCAAGGCGGTCATCTCCTCCTACATGATCGCCAATGAAACGCAGCTGAGACGTGGCATCGTCATCTCCTTCGTCTCGGCGCTCATTCAGGGCGCTGTCGCGATCGGCCTTGTCGGCGCGGCCTGGCTGGTGCTGCGCGGCACCTCAATCACCATGACGAAAGCGACACAGGCGATGGAAATCGCCAGTTTCGCCATGGTCGCCCTGTTTGGCGCATGGCTGCTGGTGCGAAAACTCTGGTCGCTGCGCATCCGGCGCGAGCAGGCCACCGTTTTCGCTGTGGCGGGTGAGGCACCGGCAGCAAGAACCACCGGCATGGGCACGGGGCTGCGGTTTCAGGGCAAACCGGTTTTTGCCGATCACGCCCATGACGGCCCGGGCGACCTCTGCACCGCCTGCGGCAAATCCCATGCGCCCGATCCGATGCTGCTGAGGGCAAAGAACTTCAGTCTTCACGAGGCATGGTCAGCCATCATCGCTGTAGGGCTCAGGCCCTGCTCGGGGGCTATCATCGTCATGAGCTTCGCGCTTTTGAACGGGCTTTATCTTGGCGGTGTGCTCTCCGTCCTTGCCATGTCGCTCGGCACCGCCATCACGGTCTCGGTCCTCGCCATCATGGCCGTCTCCGCCAAGGGTCTGGCCGTGCGTTTCGCCGGCCCCGGCAGCCGCAGGGCGGCCGGCATCAGCCACGCGATCGAAATCGCCGGTGCGCTCTTCGTCTTGCTGATGGGCCTGATGCTGCTCGGCGCGTCGCTTCAGTTCTGATCGTTATGGCGGCGCTGGTAACGCGCCCGCAGCCAGAACAGCAGGAAAAAACAGAGCACCGCCACCGTGCCGAAGGCGGCCGCCAGCCAGGGCGAATAATCGCCGAGCCACAACATGATTTTAGGCATAATGAAGAATATCAGCCCGAAGCCGAGGATGATGAGCACCGCGGCAATGGCAGGCGACCAATCCTTTCTGGCGGTTGGCGTCTCGGGCTTTGGCTTTTCAGGCGTTGGCATGGGCAAGCTCCGCGCGAATATCCTCAAGCTTGCGCTTCTGCGTGCCGTCAGCTGTAAAATTGTCCGGTGAAAGCCAGGCCTCGAAGGCCCTGCCGATCAGTGGCCATTCGGCGTCGATCATGGAAAACCACGCCGTATCGCGATTTTGCCCCTTCGAGATCATATGCTGGCGGAAGACGCCTTCGAAGGTGAAGCCATAACGCTTCGCCGTCGTCTTGGAGGGCTCATTTTCGTTGTGGCATTTCCACTCGTAACGGCGATACCCCAGATCCTCGAACACATGCTTCGCCATAAGGTAATGCGCCTCGGTGGCAAGCGGGGAACGTTTCATTTTCGCCCCATGGGCGACGGAGCCGACTTCTACCACGCCATTGGCGGGATCGGGCCGCATGTAACTCGCCATGCCGACGATTTCGCCCGTTGTGTTTTCGACAAAGACGAGCGTCACCCAGTTAAGCTTTTCGCCAGCGCCAACAAGCCAGTCGCCAAAGGCATCCGCATCGGGAAAGGCGCTTTGCGGGAAATATCTGAGCAGCGCATTGGTGCCCTCGCCGCCAAGCGCAGCCCAGAGTTTTTCCAGATGTTTGTCGCGATCGAACGGTTCCGCCGTTACATAACGGCCCTTCAGCACCACCGGCTGCGGCGCCGGACATCCCTTGAATTCTCTCAGATCGCGCATTCTCTTCCCCATTTGCTGGGAGAAGGATTAGGGCAAGCCGGGCGGGATGACAACAGTGCATGTGGGGGTGGGATGCGGTGATCTCGGCGGGGCGCTTATCGTCCTCGGTGGGCGTGGCTCATCCCCCTCTGCCCTGCCTGGCATCTCCCCCTCAGGGGGGGAGATCAGCGGGAGGCCCTACCGCCGCTTCAATCGCTAACGTCGAAAGAGGCGAGATGTAGCCGCGTGTCGATCTCCCCCCTTGAGGGGGAGATGCCAGGCAGGGCAGAGGGGGTGAGCCACACGCTCAAACCTTCATGCCCAAGTCCAAACGCCAACCTACACCTTCGCCGCCACCACCGTCGCCTCGATGTGATCCACCAGCGCATCCGGCAACCCAAGCCGCCCGGCAAGAAGATCGAGATACCCCCGCTCCGCCCGCGTATCGGCCTCGATGGCAAGCCGCGAGGCGGTATAAAGCTCCACCTTCTGCTCTTCCGTGCGGGCAGCGGCCACCAGCGCGTCTATGTCGAGCGGATCGGCCAGTTCCTTTTCGAGGAAACGCTCGGCTTCGCTATCGAGGCCGGAAACCTGCACCTTGTCCATGATATTGGCGCGCTCTTTCTCATCGATATGCCCGTCGGCCTTGGCAGCCGCGATCATGGCCTGGATGAGCTTCAGCGCGAAATCATTGGAAAGCGCCGGCGACTGCGGATGGAAAGCGGAATCGGCGGGCGGAGCGAGAAGTTCCGCCTCTGGTTTCGGCGCGGCTTCCGGCGCCTGTCCTGACTTGTAATTCTTGTAGGCGAGGTAACCGAGGCCAGCGATGGCGGCGACACCGCCGATGGTGGCGACGTTGCCGGCGAGCTTGCGGCCGGTTTTGGTGCCCAGGATTGCGGCGGCGAGAGCACCGGCCTTGAGGGGATTGTTCTTGGCGATATCGGCGGCCTGCCCGGCTCTGTCACGGACGCTTCCCGAAAGGCCCGGCACCTGCGAGCCGAGGAATTGTTCAAGAAGCTTCTTGGCGTCGAACATCAAAATCTCCTGTAGAGGTCAAATCTACAGGGGGAGATAGGAAGCCGTGGGCCGATTATAAATGTCAAACCCGCTCACGCCTTCGTGAACGGGTCTGACAGGAGACAAATCAGCCGCGCAGCGCAGCAGCTTCGGCGGCAAGCTTGGTGATGCCCGCCCAGTCACCCGTCGCCACCAGTTCGCGTGGGGCAACCCAGGAGCCGCCGACGCAGACGACGTTCGGCAGGGAGAGATAGTCGTTGGCGTTCTTGAGCGATACGCTGCCGGTCGGGCAGAAGACGGTGCCGGCGAGCGGCGAAGACAGCGCCTTGAGATAAGGTGCGCCGCCAGCCTGTTCGGCCGGGAAGAACTTCAGCACCTTGTAACCCTCGTCGCGCAGCGCCATGACTTCGCTGGCAGTGGCGGCGCCCGGAAGCAGCGGCACCCTGGAGCTGCGCGCAGCTTCCAGCACGCTCTTGTTGATGCCTGGGCTGACGATGAAGGTGGAACCGGCTTCGGCAGCCGCCTCGAAATCCTTCGCATTGAGAATGGTGCCGGCGCCGACATTGGCGCCTTCCACTTCCGCCGCAACAGCACGGATGGCGTCCAGCGCGGCCGGCGTGCGCATGGTGATCTCGATTGCCTTCAGACCGCCCGCGACCAAAGCACGCGCAAGCGGCACGGCGGAGGCGGCGTCATCCACGATCAGCACCGGCACGACCGGCTGAAGTTTCAGGATGGAGAGAAGTTTTTCGGAGTCCTGGGCCAAGATGAGCCTCCTTGCGCGATTGAAACGATTGAAATCCCGTTTACCGATTAGCCTGCCCCGGCTTTGATGTCGAGGCATGGCAAGGCCATTTTTTGCCCTGATACTTCAATCAATTCGCTTCTTCATCAAGCCGTCTTGCGATAGTCTGGCGCACCAGTTTGCGGAGACAGCATGGCCAAGGAAATCGAACGGAAGTTTCTTGTTGCAGGCGGTGAATGGCGCGATGAGGTAACGCATAGCATGGCTTTCCGGCAGGCCTATGTCGCCTCCATGGAAAATCGTTCGGTCAGGGTGAGGATCGTCGACGGGCGTGACGCGACACTCACAATCAAGATCGGCGCAAGCGCCCTCGTCCGCGACGAATATGAATATCCCATCCCGCTGGAAGATGCCGAGGAACTGATGGCCAGCGCGCCCGGCGTGGTGATCGAGAAGACGCGGCACACGGTTGATCACGGCGGCTTCACCTGGGAGATCGATGTTTTCGAAGGCCGATATAAGGGGCTTATCGTGGCGGAAGTGGAGATGGATGACGAAAATGCCGATCCGGATCTTCCTCCCTGGCTCGGCAGGGAGGTAACGGGCGACAGGCGCTTTTCCAACCAGTCCCTCGCCACGGACGACCAGAGCGGAGACCTGTCGGATGCCTTTCAGAATTGATCCGAAAAAGCCCTTTGACGATGAAATCCGCCGCGCCGGCCTGGAATTGATCGAAGACACGGTCACCATCCTGCGTGACCGTCCGTCCGGCCCGCACGAGGCCGTGCACGATGTGCGCAAGCGCTTCAAGCGGCTGCGGGCCCTCTACCGCCTCATCCGAAAGGCGGCGCCGGATTTTAGCCGAGAGGAAAATGCCCGCTTCCGGGATATTGCCCGTTCGCTCGCCTTCGCCCGTGATGCGACGGCATTGGTGGAAACGGCGGAATATCTGGAGGCTTTCGCGCTCTCCGATACACAGGGTGAGGCGCTGCGGTCCATCACGGCGATGCTGCGCGCGCGTCGGGATCATGCGGTGAAATACGAGGCCGCTCTCGACGAGGCGATTTCTGCGGCCATCACCGGCTGCGAGGCGGGACGTGAACGGCTGAAGACGCTATCGCTGCCGGATGAGCTCAAGGACAGCGCCCGGCTGCTGAGGACAAGCTGGGCGCGGCAGAGGAAACGGGCGCGACAGGCGCTGGCCGATTGCCACGAGCAGGCCGATGTCGAGCATTTCCATGAGTTGCGCAAGGCCGGCCAGACCTACTGGATGCATCTTGGTCTGATGAGGCGTATCTGGCCGTCCGCCATGCGCGCCAAGCGCGCCGATACCAAGCGACTGGTCGACATTCTCGGCCACGAACACGATCTCTCGGTTCTCGCCGCCGTGGCCGACCGCGAGCCCGACCGCTTTGGCAACGGCGAACGGCTGGCGCTGCTGCTCGACGCCATCATCGAAAGGCAGCAGGCGCTGCGTGCCGAAGGCCTTGAACTGGCAGATGAGGTCTTTTCCGAATCTGCCCGCACGGAAAGCCGCATCGTCGGCCTACTGTGGCGGCAGGCGGCGAAGTAGGCCAAACGCCACTTTCGGCGCTCGCTCACCTCCGTCATTCCGGCCTTGAGCCGGAATCCAGCCAGCCCAAGGACTTGGGCTGAAAAGACTTGTCCCGCCGCGCAGACGCGCGTCGGCTGGATTCCGGCTCAAGGCCGGAATGACGGAGGCGGCATTGCGACATCCCGTTGCCTGCACACGGCAGCAGGAATGACAGGAAGCCCACAAATCCTCCCGATTGACGATTTTCAAAATACCCGAACCCACCGATAAATATTGCTTTGCGGCCGCCGTCGCTGTATTTCACCGGCCATGACCGACACGACCATTCTCCCCCGCCCGGAAGTCTCTGGCGATTTCCTTGTGGCCGCGCTTTATCATTTCGCCCGCCTGCCGCGGTTCGAGAGCCTGCGTGAGCCATTGTTCGAGCTCTGCCAGAAGAACGGCGTCAAGGGCACGCTGCTGCTGGCCGCCGAGGGCATCAACGGCACGATCGCCGGCCCGGATGCAGGCGTTCACGCCGTGCTTTCCTTCCTGCGCGCACAGCCGGAATTTTCGGCATTGGAGCACAAGGAAAGCCGCGCCTCGCACATGCCTTTCGTGCGGCTGAAGGTGAAGCTCAAGAAAGAGATCGTCACGATGGGCGTGCCTGATATCGATCCGAACCGGATCGTCGGCACCTATGTCGACCCGCGCGATTGGAACGAATTGATCTCCGACCCGGACACGATCGTCATCGATACCCGCAACGATTACGAAACCGCCATCGGCGTCTTCAAGGGTGCAGTTGATCCGAAGACGAAAACCTTCCGCGAGTTTCCGGACTGGGTGAAGAACAATCCCGGCCTGCACAACAAGCCGAAGATCGCCATGTATTGCACCGGCGGCATCCGCTGCGAAAAGGCCACGGCCTTCATGAAGGAGCAGGGCTTCGACGAGGTCTATCACCTCAAGGGCGGCATCCTGAAATATCTGGAAGAAGTGCCGGAAGAAGAAAGCCTGTGGGAGGGCGCCTGCTTCGTTTTCGACGAGCGTGTGTCGGTGGTGCATGGCCTGGCCGAAGGCGACCACCAGCTGTGCCACGCCTGCCGCAACCCGATCACCCCGGAAGTGCGCCTGTCACCCAAGTTCGAGGAAGGCGTCTCCTGCCCGAGCTGCTACGATGGGCGCAGCGAAGAAGACCGCCAGCGCTTCCGCGACCGGCAACAGCAGATCGACCTGGCAAAGAAGCGCGGCGAGCGGCATCTGGGGCGGTAAGCCCAGGTAGCTATAGGACTGTATCTAAATTTGGATAGAGCGGCGCCGCGTGTTTCTTCTCCCCGCCGGGGAGAAGAAACGAGAAGCGACACGTCGAGAACCTCACGCCCCCGCCCGCAGCGCAAAAAGCGGCGCATCCTGTCCGTCCAGCATGGCGGTGATCTCTTCCGCCGCGACCGGTTTTGAGAACAGGTAACCCTGCAATTCGTCGCAGCCGCACAGATGCAGTATGGCCGCCTGCTCTTCCGTTTCCACGCCTTCGGCCGTGACCGGAATGTCGAGTGATTTCGCCAGCGCCACGGTCGTCTGCAGCATTTCCAGCGAGCGGCCTCCCTTGTCGAGCGCCATGATGAGCGAACGGTCGATCTTCATCCTGTCGAAGCCGAAGCGACGCAGATAGCCGACGCTGGCAAAGCCGGCGCCGAAATCGTCGAGCGCGATATGCAGGCCGAGCTGTTTCAGCTTGTCTATTGCCGCACTTGCCCGCTCCGGGTGCTGGATGAAATAACCTTCCGTCATTTCCAGCCGCAGCCTTTCCGGCGGCGTCTTCGTTGCATCCAGAATATCCGCGACATGGCCGGAAAAGGCCGGATTGCGGAACTGCACGGGTGAAATGTTGACCGACAGTTTGATGGACGGCCATTGCTGTGCTGTCTCGCAGGCCTTGCGCAGCACCAGCAGGCCGAGCCGGTCGATGAGACCGCTCGTCTCGGCAGCGGCGATGAATATGTCGGGCGGGACGAAGCCATATCCCGGCCTCTGCCAGCGGGCCAGCGCTTCCACCCCGGTAATGCAGCGCGTGGCGGCGCTGACGACCGGCTGATAAACCACCTGTATCTCGTCGTTCAAAATGGCGGAGCGAAGATCGGCCTCGAGCTGCAGTTTTTCCTCGCGCAGCGCATCCATTTTCAATTCGTAGGACACGTAACGACCGCGGCCGTTTTCCTTGGCCTGATACATGGCCATATCCGCGCGGCGCAGCAATTCCTCACCATTGATGTCCCCCGCCCGCGAGATCGACGTGCCGATGCTGCAGCCTATACTTGCCACACGCTCGCCTATGCTGAAGGGTTCGGTGAACAGTTCCAGCAGTGACATGCAGAGCTTGCGGCCTTCCACCCACACGTCGTCGCCCTGAATGGCGATGGCGAATTCGTCGCCGCCGAGCCGCGCCAGAACCGCGCCTTCCGGCACCAGCACCCTGAGCGCCGCCGCCACGCCCTTGATGAGCCGGTCACCCGCCGCGTGGCCGTAGGAATCGTTGATTTCCTTGAAGCCGTCGAGATCGAGATAAAGCAGCTTGATATCCGTCTTGTCGTGGCTTGCCTTGGCGACCATGCGGTCCAGCCTCGCGAAGAGACCGGCGCGATTATTGAGGTCGCTCAGCCGATCGCGCAGAGCCTCTTCCCGCGCCGCCGCCTCATCCGCCTTCAGACGATCGAGCGTGGCCGAACCAATAATGAGCAGCACCAGAAAGAACGTGCCGGCGATACCGAGCGCGGTAAAGACGACCGGCCGCGCCTCATGAAAACTGACATCTCCGGGCAGGTGCGAGCGCCAGACGAGCCGTGCCAGCACCTGCCCCAGCGGATTGACGATATCCACATGGTTGGCGGCCGTTCCCTCGCCATATTGCAGCTCCAGGCCCTCGATCACGTAGTTGCGGGCGAGTTTGTGCACCGTCGCCTGGGTGAGATGACGGGCAAAAACCAGATAGCGCCGCTCCGCACCGACCGGCGGCAGCGCTCCCGATTTGAGCCGCACCAGCGCAACACCGGCAGCGGCGATGCCATCCCCGGTTTTGACGAAACCCGTGACCTGCGAGGTGACGCCGGGACGCATGGACCGCACCCGTTCAATCATTTCCGGAAGGCCGGCGGCGAAATAGGTGCCGGGCACCCATTTCGCCGGCTTGCCATTCTGATAGGCCATACGGACCTTGTCATCCTCGTCGATGATAACGGCAGTATCGAAAAGATCGTTATTGGCCGTCATGTCGCCGTAATTGCTGGCCACCCAGTCGAAGCGATCAGGAGCATAGACATATTCGGCGGCATCGTCCCAGGCGGCGTAATCGTTGAGGGTCGCACCAAGCTGTTCGCGAAAAGTGACGAGAGCTCCCGCCGTCGTCTCGCGTGAACGGGCACTGTCGAGCAGGTTGGCCTTTTCCCGGACCTGACTGAGAGCGGAGAGGACGAGCGCCGTAACGATGAGAAGCACCAGCGCGAAGGTGGACAGCACAACGCCGACGGCGGTTCTGCGCCCGACCGGCAAATAGTCCCCAATGTTGCGCGGCGCAATCCGCATAAAATCCCCTTCGAAAGCATCATCTTGCCAAGGAAACATTCAAAAGCCGTTAAGCCGCGCCGTAACACCGACCCAAAAAACAACGGGTACAAAACGACAGTCCGACCGAAAATCTGAAAAATCCTTTCTGGAAAGAACGGAGGTTTTTCAGGAAAAGTGGATTTGCGCCCGTCCGTAAAACAAAAAACCTCCCCCGCGAGCGGGAGAGGTCATCATTTTCATCGATGGAGCGATTACCAGGACGGGATAACCGTGCCGTTATACTTCTCCAGAATGAAGGCCTTCACTTCCGGGCTGTGGTAGGATTCCACCAGCGTCTTCACCCAGGGCTTGTCCTTGTCCTGCGTGCGAACGGCGATGACGTTCGCGTAAGGGGACTTTTCGCTTTCGATCGCGATGGAGTCCTTCTTCGGGTTCAGGCCGGCTGCCGTGGCATAGTTGGTGTTGATGACCGAAGCGTCGGTATCGTCAAGCGAGCGCGGCAGCTGTGCGGCGTCGAGTTCGACGATCTGGATGTTCTTCGGGTTTTCGGTGATGTCGGCAGGCGTTACCTTGAGGCCAGCTTCTTCCTTGACCTTGATCAGGCCCTTGGAGGCAAGAACCAGAAGGGCGCGGCCGCCATTGGTGGGATCGTTCGGAATACCGACCGTCGCGCCATCCTTCAGCTCGTCAAGGCTCTTCACCTTCTTCGAATAAACGCCCATCGGGGTGGTGATGGTGGTGCCGACGCTGACGAGATCGAACTTGCGGTCAGCGATCTGGTTGTCGAGGTAAGGCTGGTGCTGGAAGGAGTTGGCCTGCAGCTCGCCGTCGTTCAGCGCCTGGTTCGGCACGACATAATCGGAGAACTCGACGATATCGATATCGAGGCCCTTGGCGGCCGCGATCTTCTTCACCTGTTCCATGATCTGCGCGTGTTCGGCGGGGGTGACGCCGATCTTGATCGTCTCGGCCAGCGCCTGACCGGCGGTGAAGAGAGCGGCGAGCGATGCCGCGAGGATGAGTTTCTTCATGGGTGTCTCCTTGGGTTGTTATTATGAACGCAGTTAATTCTTCCGTGTACGCTTGTCGAAGCTGCGCGCCAGCCGGTCGCCGGCGCTCTGCACCAGCTGCACCAGCACGATCAGCACCAGAACCACAGCCAGCATCACGTCTGGCATGAAGCGCTGGTAACCGTAGCGGATGCCGAGATCGCCCAGCCCGCCGCCGCCAACCGCGCCCACCATGGCCGAATAACCGATGAGGCTGACCAGCGTGAGCGTGAGCGCCAGCGTGATGCCGGGCTTGGCCTCAGCCAGCAGAACCTTGGTGACGATCTGCAGCGGGGTCGCACCCATGGCGCGGGCAGCCTCGATCAGACCCTTGTCCACCTCGCGGATCGCCGCCTCCACCAGCCTGGCGATGAAGGGCACGGTCGCAACCGTCAGCGGCACGATGGCGGCACTGGTGCCGATCGACGTGCCCGCCACGAGACGGGTGAAGGGAATGATCGCCACGACAAGAATGATGAAGGGCGTGGAGCGCGCCGCATTCACGATGAGGCCGAGGATGCGGTTGGTCATGGGTGCGGGAAACAGTTCGCCCTTGCCGCTGGTGGCGAGGAAAACGCCCATCGGCACGCCGATGATGGACCCAACGATTCCGGAGACAGCAACCATGTGAAGGGTTTGCAACAGCCCTTTCAGCAGAAGGTTGAAGATCATATCAGGCGACATAACCGAGCACCTCCGTGTGAAGACCGGTTTCAGCATAAAAGCGATCGGCGCGCGCCGTAACCTCAGCCGAGGCCGGATAGGAGACGACAAGCGAACCGAAGGGCTCGCCGGAAATTTCCTCGATGGTGCCGGCGAGGATGTTCACATCGGGGCCGATTTCGGCGACGAGACGGGCCGTCAGCGGCTGGAAGGCCGTTTCGCCGAAGAACACCAGACGCACCAGAACACGATCGCCTTCCGCTGCCTGCGGCTTGAGACCAGAGGTAACCCAGTGCGGCAGCTTCACGCCGACAGAGGACGACAGCAGGCTGCGGGTGGTCTCGTGTTTCGGCGCCGTGAAGATATCGAAGGTGGTGCCTTGCTCAACGATCAGTCCCCTGTCGATGACGGCCACCTGCGACGCGATGGTCTTTACCACCTCCATCTCGTGGGTGATGAGCAGCACGGTCAGACCGAGCTCGGCATTGATGCGCTTCAGCAGTTCGAGAATGGATTGTGTCGTTTCCGGATCGAGCGCAGACGTTGCTTCGTCGGAAAGCAGCAGCTTCGGCTGGGTGGCGAGCGCACGGGCAATGCCGACACGCTGCTTCTGGCCGCCGGAAAGTTCCGCCGGATAACGCTTTGCCTTATCGGACAGGCCAACAAGATCGAGCAGCGGCGCAACCCGGGTCTCGATATCCTTCTTGCCCATGCCTGATATTTCGAGCGGCAGCGCGACATTGTCGAACGCTGTGCGCGACGACAGGAGATTGAAGTGCTGGAAGATCATGCCGACGGAACGACGCAGCGTGCGCAGGCTCTTTTCATCGAGCGCCGCAACATCGACACCATCAACGATCACACGACCGGTCGAAGGCTTTTCAAGGCCGTTGGCGAGGCGGATGAGCGTGGACTTGCCGGCACCGGAGCGACCGATGATGCCGGTGATTGAGCCTTTCGGCACGGCGTAATCGATACCGGCTAGGGCTGCGAAGCCGGGCTTGCCGCCCGTGCCGCCAAAGGTCTTGGTCACGCCTTCGAACGTGACCATCGGCTCCTTTGCCGCCCCTTCAGGGACCGCCTGTTCTTGGCGCGCGGGCGAGGCCGCACTGGATGGAAAACTCATTGTGAACTCTGGGAATGCGTGACGGATCGGGTCTCAAAAAATCCTGTTGCGGTGCTGAACCGCTCTCTTCATGCAGCCTTCGGGCACATTCGATGACAGCTGATTTTCCGGGTCATTTCGTCAGGCTTTCACTCAGAAATGCCGGGGATCGGCAATTCGATGGCGCATACTTGCCCGCACACGCCACCTTTTAACAGGGATGTTTTTTCAATTATCTGAAAAGAGAGGAAAAATCTACCGCAAAGCCGCGTGTGCAGCCCTGCGGCAGTCAAGATTTTGCGAGTACCTTGAATCAGACGCGGCTGACGAATTCTTCAGCGGGACGGCGCACCTTCTTCAGGTTCACCAGCCAGTCGCCTTCCGGCTGGCGATAACCGAGCGGCAGGATGGTGACGGAGCGCAGGCCCTTCTCACGCAGGCCAAGGATTTCATCGAGCTTGGCAGGATCGAAACCTTCCATCGGAGTGGAATCCACACCCTCAAAGGCGGCCTGCGCCACAGCCATGCCGAACCCGATATAGGCCTGACGGGCGGCGTGCTCGAAATTCACCTGCTGATCGCGCTGCGGATAGGTGTTAAGCAGCATCTGGCGATAGGCTTCCCAGCCTTCATTCTTGATGCCGCGCTCTTCATTGACCAGATCGAACATATGGTTGATCCGCTCTTCGGTGTAATTATCCCACGCCGCAAAGACCAGCAGATGCGAGCCTTCGGTCACCTGCGCCTGGTTCCAGGCAATCTCGCGGATTTTGGCGCGCACCTCCGGATCGGTGACGACGATGACTTCAAAGGGCTGAAGACCGCTGGAGGTGGGCGCCAGCCGCGCTGCCTCGACAATGCGCTCAACCTTGTCTTCGGACACCGTCTTGGAAGGGTCCATTTTCTTGGTGGCATAACGCCAGTTAAGTTTTTCGATAAGCATGTTCGTTTTCCCTGGGAGGACCAGCCCGCCCTGCCCCTTGACGGCAGGATGGGCGCTACGCTTCGTAGCCCGTCTCACATAGGAGCCGGGACGGCAGGCGCAAGCAGGCACCGTGGGGTAACCGACAAAAAAGTTTGGAAAACTGATAATAAGGGGAGAGAACTTTATTGCGGACAGGCTTCGTGCTCTCGCCCGTCAGGAGTCGACGTTGAATTTTACGCATCAGCCGGCCTCCCCACCCTCATTCCTGTGCTTGTCACAGGAATTTAGCCCACACGCGTCCGCGTGGCGGAGAGACTGCCCTCAGCCCAAGGACTTGGGCTGGCTAGATCCCTGTGACAAGCACAGGGATGAGGGGAAAAAACCTCACCCCTTGGCAACCCCATGGTTCCCCTTCGGGAAACCCGAAGCCAGCGCGCTGTACCACTTGCCGCTATTCTTCACCGTCCGCACCTGGGTCTCATAATCCACATGCACGAGCCCGAAACGCATGCGGTAACCCTCGGCCCATTCGAAATTATCCATCAGGCTCCAGGCGAAATAACCGCGCATCGGGTAACCGTCACGGATGAGATCGGCGACGATGCCGAGGTGTTCGGCGTAATAATCGAGACGCGGCTGGTCATTCACCTCGCCGTTTTCGACGCCCATATTATAGCAGGCGCCGTTTTCGGTGATGTAGCACTCCGGCAGATCGTAACGCCTGTAGAGCGTCTCAACCAACGACTTCAGCGCCGGAGCGTAAACCTCCCAGCCGATATCGGTCTTCACATCGCTGACCGCCGGTGCGGGCATAGTCGCGGGGAATTCCGCGCCCGGTGTCGCGTCGTCGGCAACGCGCATCGGCGTGTAATAATTCAGGCCCCACCAGTCGAGCTTCTGGCTGATGATGCCGAGGTCTTCCGCCTCCACGACGGGCATACGATCACCCAGCGCCTCCATCATCTCGGCGGGATATTCGCCTTTGAAGACCGGGTCAAAGAACGCGCCATTGTGGAACTGGAAGGCCCGCTCGGCCGCCTTCAGATCAGCCTCGCCATCGGAAGCGGGAATGACGGAATGGGCGTTCAATACCAGCCCCACCGGCACTTTCGGCGCGACATGGCGGGAAGCTTCCACGCCGAAACCATGGGCGAGGTTGATATGGTGCATGGCGGCAAGCGCGGCCTCCATGTTGCGCTCGCCCGGCGCGTGGATGCCATAGAGATGGCTGAGCCACACCGCGCACCAAGGCTCGTTGAAGGTCGCGACTGAATCCAGCCGGTCGCCGAGGCGGGCCATGACGGTCTTGGCGTAACGCTGGAAGGCATGTGCCGTGGAGCGGGAAGCCCAGCCGCCATCCCCCATCAGGGTCAGCGGCAGATCCCAATGGTACAGCGTCGCATAGGTCTTGATCCCGCGTGCCTTGCAGCCATCAACGAGGCGGTCGTAAAAATCCAGACCCTTCTCATTGATCGGCCCGAAACCATCGGGAATGATGCGCGGCCAGGCGATCGAGAAACGATAGGCCTCCACCCCCATCTCCTTGATGAGATCGAGGTCTTCCTCCCAGCGATTGTAATGATCGCAGGCGATATCGCCATTGTGACGCCCAAAGACATGGCCCGGCATATTGCAGAAGGCATCCCAGATGGAGGGCTTGCGGCCATCCGCCTTGGTGGAACCTTCGATCTGGAACGAGGCAGTTGCGACGCCAAACAGGAAATCGCCGGGGAAACGGGCTGCGAGCGTTTTGGGATCGGTCATCGGAGAGTCCATCGGATGTGAAAAGATCAGCAGCGGTTTAGACCATGTCGCCTGCGAGGTACAGTCGGGCTCGGCGGAATCTACAACGTTTCAGGATGCGCGGTGAACAGGCCCAAAGCGCTTTACATGCGCAAACGTCACCGCAGCGCGTAGCGGCGGCATGGGAGGCAGGCCCGGTGAATGCGTGTGAAATGGGTAGTGGTGGAAGTATTTGCATGCACCGGGCCGCATTATGGAGACCATAATCACGGCCTCTCGCTTACAGCCTTTTCACGACATCTATCCGATCAGCCCTTCCCGCCTCTGGCCGTGCGGGACGCCTCTCCGAAACACGGTCTACCAGAACCATGCTTGTCGATGCCGGCAACCGGTTCGCAAAAGGCGCCGCGCGTATCGCCCTTCCGTTCCGGTTGCGGGAGGAATGATGCAGCCAACGGAGGCAATGGGGATGGGAGAGGAAGAATTTTTTCGGAAGTGACTGAAAAGGATGGAGGGGTGGCGCAGAGTTGTCCGCTTCTTCTGGAGCAGAACTGAGAGCGGGCCCCTCATCCGGCCCTTTGGGCTCCCCCGGCGGAGAGAAGAAATGTGCCGAGCCCGCCGCGTTTGGCAAGGAGCGTGAAGCTTGTTCTTCTCCCCGCCGGGGCGAAGTGCCGGAGCGCAGCGAGGCGATGAGGGGGCAACGTTGCCGTCACCCCCTCCATCACGTCAAACGTAACGATTGACCACGTTTTCGAGATATTCCTGGCGGCCAGACTTAGGCTCGGGGTTGATATCCTCGCGCTCGACCAATGCCGCGATCTCGTCGAGCTTCAGCTCGCCGCGCAGCATCTTCTGGGCTTCCGGCGAATCCCACTTGGCGTAGCGCTCCTTGAGCGGCTTCGAAAGTGCACCGTCCTCGATCATCTTCGCCGCCGCCTTGAGGCCACGGGCGCAGCAATCCATGCCACCGATATGGCCGATCAGCAGGTCCTGCGGATCGAGCGACTGGCGACGCAGCTTGGAATCGAAGTTGGTACCGCCATTCTTGAAGCCGCCGCCGGCGAGAACATGGTAATAGGCGAGCGCCATTTCCGGCACGTTGTTGGGGAACTGGTCCGTATCCCAGCCGGACTGGTAATCGTTGCGGTTCATGTCGATGGAGCCGAAAATGCCGAACGCGTTGGCCATGGCAAGCTCGTGCTCGAAGGAGTGGCCGGCGAGAATGGCGTGGCCCTGCTCGATATTGACCTTCACTTCCTTGTCGAGACCGTTCTTCTGCAGGAAGGCATAAACGGTAGCGACGTCATAGTCGTACTGGTGCTTGGTCGGCTCCTGCGGCTTCGGCTCGATCAGGATCGTGCCTTCAAAACCGATCTTGTATTTGTATTCCACCACCAGATTGAGGAAGCGGCCAAGCTGGTCGAGCTCGCGCGACAGATCGGTGTTGAGCAGGGTTTCGTAACCTTCGCGGCCGCCCCACAGAACGTAGTTCGCGCCGCCGAGCTTCTTGGTGGCGTCCATGCAGGTCTTCACCGTTGCGGCGGAGAAAGCGAAGACGTCAGGATCGGGATTGGTCGCGGCACCCGACATGAAGCGGCGGTTGGAGAAGAGGTTGGCCGTGCCCCAAAGGAGCTTCACGCCGGTATCGGCCTGCTTCTGCGCGAAATAATCGACGATCTCGTTGAGGTTCTTGGTGTTTTCCGCGAAGTTCTTGCCTTCCGGCCGTACGTCGGCATCGTGGAAGCAGTAGAACGGCGAACCCAGCAGCGAAAAGAATTCGAACGCCACGTCGGCCTTCAGTTTCGCGGCCTGCATGCTGTCTTCAAACCATGGACGCTCGAACGTCTGGCCGCCAAAGGGGTCACCGCCCGGCCAGGTGAAGGTGTGCCAGTAGGCCACCGCAAAACGCAGATGGTCTTCCATGCGCTTGCCCGCGACGATTTCATCAGGGTTGTAGTGGCGGAAGGCCAGCGGGTTGGTGCTGTCGGGGCCTTCATATTTGATCTTGGCGATATCGCCGAAGAAGCCTGTGCTCATTGGGTGGGTTCCTCCTTGGTGGGTCTAGATGGTGTTCTGAAATTTCAGGGTTGGCGTTTGCCGCTCACCCCCTCTGTCCTGCCGGACATCTCCCCCTCAAGGGGGGAGATCTACTCGTGGTTAGGTGTCCACCTCTTGCGAGGCTGAAGATGAAGCGAAGTGTCCGCCGCTTGCCGATCTCCCCCCTTGAGGGGGAGATGCCCGGCAGGGCAGAGGGGAGTGAAGCCGCACCCTCAACACCTCAATGCGATAGCGCCCGAATGGCCGGATAAACCGCGTGATACCGCCGGTAAGCCTCCTCATAGGCATCGGCCAGATCAGCCACCGGCTCAATCGTCCGCGCCGTCTCCGGCTGCGAGCACACCGCCACCGGATCAGCTCCGGTCGCGGCAATCAGGCCGAGACGCGCGGCACCGAAGGCCGCACCGAAATCGCCCTCGGCGGGAATATCCACTGGCACAACAAGCGACGTAGCAATCGACGCCAGCCAATAGGCCGAACGCGAGCCGCCGCCGATGGCGGTGACACGAGAGATCGAGGTGCCGGCGGATTTCAGGGCTTCGAGATTGTCTCTGATCGCGAAGGTCACGCCCTCAAGCACGGCCTGCGTCAGCGCCTTGCGGTCGCTCTCATGCGAAAGGCCGATGAAGGAGCCGCGGATGGCAGCATCATTGTGCGGTGTGCGCTCGCCGGAAAGGTAGGGAGCGAAAGTGACGCCAGTCGGTGCAAGCAGCGTGTCGCCGAGTTCGCCGGTCAGATCGGCGGCAGATTGGCCTGTCAGCCGCGAATACCAGTTCAGTGCATCCGTGGCGGAGAGAATGACGCCCATCTGGTGCCAGGTATTGGGCAACGCGTGGCAGAAAGCATGAACTGCGCTTTCCGGCTTCGGCAGATAAGAGGCATTGGCGGCAAAAAGCACGCCAGAGGTTCCGAGCGACACGAAGGCATGACCTTCCTTCACCGTGCCCATGCCGCAGGCCGAGGCGGCATTGTCGCCCGCTCCGCCGGCAACCACGGCCCGGCCGGAAATGCCCCATTCGGAGGCAAGCTCGGCGCGCAGAACGCCCGCCTCATCCGTGCCTTCCACCAGAGACGGCATGTGTTTTTCATTGAGCCCGGTGACGGCGAGAAGTTCGGATGACCATTTGCGCGCGCCGGTATCGAGCCAGGAGGTGCCGGCGGAATCGGACATTTCCGAGATATATTCACCGGTCAGCCACAGCCGCAGATAATCCTTCGGCAGCAATACCTTGGCGACTTTTGCGAAGACTTCAGGTTCGTTCTTTGCCACCCAGGCGAGCTTCGGCGCGGTGAAGCCGGGGAAGACGATATTGCCGGTTATCTTGCGGAAGCGCGGATCAGCGTCGAGTGCGGCTGCTTCGGCATGGGAGCGGGTGTCATTCCAGAGAATGCAGGGGCGCAGCACCTTGCCATCGGCATCGACAAGTGTGGCGCCGTGCATCTGGCCGGAAAGGCCGATGCCCTTCACCGCGGCAAGCTCTTTCGGAAATTTCTGCTTCAGGCCGGCCACTGCGGTTTTCGTCGCGGCAATCCAGTCCGCCGGGTCCTGTTCAGACCAGCCATGATGCGGGCGCGAGACATCCAGCGAGCCGTTGGCCGAGCCGATGATTTTCTGATCGCCGTCCATCAGCAGGGCTTTGACGCCTGAAGTGCCAAGATCGAGACCGAGATACATGTATTTCTCCATTCCGGCGCGCCATGCGCCAAAGTTCATGCGGTTTTTTAAAGCCGCCGCCAGAGGGAAAACCGGCGGCCACTTTTCCTTCGGAAGAGTTTCTTCAGGGAAGATTGTCCCTGAGGAAGATGTCGATACGAATACGTTCCTGCGCGGCGATGACGGGAAGGCCATCGGCGCGCGCCTTCAGGACGCGGATGGCGCTGCGCACCTCATGACCCGCGTCCTGGTTGAGCACGGCATCCAGCAGCCCTTGCCGCAGCGCATTGGCGGTGGTTTCGGTGAGCTCATGGGCGATGACCGAAAGCGGTCTTTCGTCATCTACCGCTCCAAGCGCGCGGATGAGACCTCGATTACCGGCACCGAGACTGTAAATGCCGGCGAGGGTTGCATTGCCGAGCGCCCCGCGCACCAGCGCCTCGACGGTCAGCGGATCGTCCCTGCCCTCCAGCACCGGCAGCAGCCGCGCCTGGGGAAACTCTGCCTCGATGACGGCGCGAAACCCTTCCAGACGCTCGCGATGGTCGCGCACCAGCATGGAGCCGGCCACAACGGCGACATCGCCGCTACGTCCGGAAAGAAAACGTCCCATCAGGCTCGCCGCCGTTCGGCCGGCGGCGACGTTGTCCACACCTGCATAATGATCACGCCTCGAACCCGAGAGGTCCGACACCAGCGTCACCGTGGCGATGCCGTCTTCCGCCAGCCGGTCGGCGGCCTCCGCCACATCCTCGGAATCGGTGGCGACGAAGGCCACCCCGGATGGTTTTTCCCGGCGCGCAACTTCCAGAGCCTCGGTCAGAGCCGCAGCATTAAACGGCGGCACCTCGATGACGCGGATCGCCGTCCGCTCCAGATGCGAGCGGCTGGCCGCAGCCCGTACCTCGGCGCGCAGCGTCGCCATGAAGGAATTGTCGTTGCCGGGCAGGATGAAGATCATCGAGTAATTGCGCCCCTTGGCCAGATTGGCGGCGGCGATGTCACGCACGTAACCCAGTTCGGCAATGGCCGCTTCCACCCGCGCCCGCGTTGCGGCATGCACGCCGGGACGCATGTTTAGCACCCGGTCTATGGTGGCGAGGCTGACGCCCGCCCGCTCGGCGATATCGTGAACTGTCGGCTTCATGGCTCCTCCCGCCTCCTGCATATCCAGCTTTGCGGCCGCCGTAAATCGAAAAATGATGTACGTACCTCATATTTCGATGAAAGACGGCGATCCGTCGGTGTTCTTTCGCCCGCGTTGCCGCGTGTTTCTTCTCCCCGAGGGGGAGAAGGTGGTCCGAAGGGTCGGATGAGGGGAAACGTCAGCGGTAGACCGAGTGCTTGCCCCCTCATCCCGCTGCCGCGGACTTCTCCCCGGCGGGGAGAAGAAAATTGCCGCCCACGCTCGCTCCATATCCAAAACAAAAAAGGGGCCGTCATTTCCGACGGCCCCAGCTCTGCGGTGGATGGGAGGGGATTGTTATCAGTGCGCCGCGTCTGGTGGCGGCGCTGCCTTGGGTTTCTGGATCAGGATCGTCATGAAGATCAGGCTGGAAAACAGCAGCGTCAGCGCGAAGAACACATCGGCGAAGGCTAGAATCCATGCCTGCTGCGAGACCATGCCAACCATTTTCTTGACCGCGACGGATGCGCCGTCCAGCCCGTAGGAATCATAGTTGGCGCCGACACTGTTCAGCCATTCCAGCGCCTTGGGGTTGGAATAGCTGATATGTTCGGCCAGACGCACATAATGGTCGTCCGTGCGCTGCGACAGCATTGTGTTGATGACGGCAAGACCAACGGCGCCGCCGAGGTTACGCGTGAGGTTGAACAGGCCGGAGGCGTTGCGGATGCGGGCGGGCGGCAGGGTGCCGAGCGCGATGTTGTTGATCGGCACCATGCACATCATCAGGCCGAAACCGCGCAGGATCTGCGGGATCAGCAGCTCGTAGAAATCCCAGTCGGTCGTCACATGCGTCATGATCCAGGTGCCGCAGCCGAAGCTGATGAAGCCGATGGCCATCATCGCCCGCGGATCGAGCTTGGTGGAGACCTTGCCGGCAATCGGCGCGGTGAAGAACATCGCAAGGCCGGACACGAACATGGTCTCGCCAATCATCAGCGCGTCATATCCCCTCACCCGGCCGAGATAGAGCGGGTAGAGATAGGTCAACCCGTAAAGCCCGATGCCCATGACGAAGGAGAACAGCGAGCCGATGGAGAAGTTGCGGTCCGCAAAGGCGCGGATATCAACCACGGGGAACTCCACCTTAAAGGCGCGCCAGAAAAAGACGACCGCGCCGATAACCATGGCGACCGCTCCCATGACGATGTGCTCGTCGTTGAACCAGTCCTTGTTGTTACCCTCTTCCAGCACATATTCCAGCGAGCCGAGGAAGACGGCCATGGAGATCAGCCCCCACCAGTCGAACTTCTTCCACAGTGACTTTTCCGGCTTGTCGAAATCGATCAGGCTCCATGTCAGGATGGTGACGATGATGCCGGGGATGATGTTGACGAGGAACAGCCAGTGCCAGGAAAAGGCGTTGGAAAGATAACCGCCGACCGTCGGGCCGATGGTGGGCGCGAGCGTGGCGACGAGACCGATGATCGGTGAGACGACCGAGCGTTTGGACGGCGGGAAGATGGTGAAGGCGGCCGCAAAGACCGACGGGATCATGCCGCCGCCGATAAAGCCCTGGATCGCGCGGTAAACGATCATCTGGTCGATATTGGTGGCAGTGGCGCAGAGCGCGCTCGAGATGGTGAAGCCCGCAGCACAGGTGGCGAAGAGCACGCGCGTGGAGAGGATGCGCGCCAGCGTGCCCGACAGCGGGATCATAATGACTTCCGCGATCAGATAGGACGTCTGCACCCAGGCGATCTCATCCGAGCCGGCGCCGAGGCCGGCCTGGATTTCCGCAAGCGAGGCGGACACGATCTGAATGTCGAGAATGGACATGAACATGCCGAAGACCATCGCGAAGAATGCGATGAGCCTGCGCCTGTCCATCGGAGGATCGGCGGGGATGGACGCCCCGCCCGTACCGACAACCGTAGCCGCCATGATCTTGCCCTCAACGGCGCGTCAAAGACGCGCCTTACTTGGCCTGCGGATTAGCTTGCGCCGTTCTGGTGGTTTCCGGCGCCGTGCGGGTATCGACATCGACAACAACGCTGAGGCCCGCGCGCAGATTATGCTTTTCGAGGTCTTCCTTGGAGAAGACGATCCGAACCGGCACGCGCTGGATGACCTTGGTGAAATTGCCCGTCGCATTTTCCGGCGGCAGCATCGAGAAGACCGAGCCGGAACCCGGCGAGATCGACTGGACCGTGCCTTCGATCGTCGCGTCGTCAAAGGCGTCGACATGCACGCGCACCTTCGAACCGGGTACGACGCGGGCGAGCTGCGTTTCCTTGAAATTGGCGTCGATATAAAGCTCGTTCATCGGCACCAGCGAAGCCAGACGCTTGCCGACAGACACCAGATCGCCATTCTGTACCGCGAGATTGCCGATAACGCCGTCATAAGGCGCCTTCAGAACCGTGAAGGACAGATCGCGGGCCGCCTTGTCGCGGGACAGCTGCAGCGAACGGATGGTGCTTTCCGCCTCCTGACGCTGGGCGCGCAGGAGCTCCACATTGGCCTTGGCCGAGGCGATGGCGGCATCGCCGGCGACGACATTCGCCTTGGCCTGATCGAGCGCGACCTGCGCATTATCGGACGCGGCAACCGTGCCGACATCCTTTGCCTGCAGCTGGCTTGCGCGCTTCTGGGTGATTTCCGCACCACGAAGGGCTGCATCCAGCGCGCCCTTCTGGGCAACGGCCTGCTCGAGCGCCGCTTCGCCGCCGATGATCTGCGCATCGATACGCTTCAGAGACAGTTCCTCGGTGCGGATCTGCGCTTCGGCCTGGTCAAGCGCGATACGATAATCGCCGTCGTCAAGCGTCACCAGCGGGTCGCCCGCCTTGACTTCCTGGTTCTCGACCACGTTCACCCTGGCGACGTAACCGGAAACCTTCGGCGCAATGACCGCGATGTCACCTTCGATATAGGCGTCGTCCGTCGACACCAGGAAGCGACCATCGATCCACCAGTTGTAACCGTACCAGCCAGCACCGGCCAGCAGTGCAATGGCAATGACAGGCAGAAGCTTCGAGCGCTTCTTCTGCTTTGGTGCCGGCGCTGCCTGCGGCTGCTGGGAAGGCGCCTCCGCCGGCTTTGCGGGAGAGGTCTCGGCCTTGGCGGAGATATCCGCCTCTTCCGCATCGTTGACGGCGCGAACCGCATTATTCTTCTGGGCCGACATGAGAGAGCTTACCGTGATAGATTGAAGAAAGTTTTTCGAACTGAACCGTTCGGTTCGATTGACATAATCTCTTTCCTGACACATATCAAGTGTTATCGAACCGATTGGTTCGACGTTCGGTTAATTTTTTTTACGCCGTTGTGATGCTATGAGGGCGGTAGCGATGGCAGGTGAAGACAGGGATATGGAGACGGAAACGGAAACGGGCTGTCCGGGCAATGCCGCCGGGCGTTTTGCGGCGGGCGAAGACCCGGCCAAACGCGAGCAGATTCTGGCAGGTGCCTGGCGTGTGTTCAAGCGCAAGGGCTTCGATGCGGCCAGCATGAACGACATCACGCGTGAAGCGGGCGTTTCCAAGGGCACGATCTACGTCTATTTCTCCAACAAGGAGGATCTGTTCGTTGCGCTCGTCGACCACCATCGCAACGAATTCGCCACCTCCATGCGCCATATCCTTGAGGGCACCGAGGAGGTGCGCGAGGGGCTGGAGCAGTTCGGCAAGGCCTTTGCCAACAAGATGATCTGTTCGGACATGATCCCCGCCATGCGTTCGGTGCTCGGCGTCATCGATCGCATGCCAAAACTGGCGCAGCGCTTTTTCATGTCGGCTCCGAACAACGTACGCACCGTGCTCCTGGATTTCATCCAACATCAGGTCGAGATCGGCCATCTGAAAGTGGACGATCCTGAACTGGCCGCCCGGCAATATATCGAGCTTTCCACCGGCACCTTCTTCAAGCTGCGGCTGTTCGGCGAACTGGAAGGCCCGGTTCCCGACGAGGAACTGGACCGGGTTATCAGCAGCGCCATCAACGTATTCATGGCGGCTTACGGAACAGACAAGGCCTGAGACCATTCAGCAAGGGACGGCCTGACCGGCATCGGGCCGGCAAGGCAATGGCGTCCGATACGCGGTTTGCGCGAAATTTCGATGAAATCTTGCCAAACACAGGAGCTATCTCCTTGTTTCTCGCGTATTGCGCTATAAATTCCACCCACCGAATATATCGGCTGGCCTTGTTGCTGAAAGGAAAACATACCTGATGGAGTCCATTCTCCCTCTTCTGTCGGACCCCGCCGCCTGGGTGGCGCTCGTCACACTGATCGTCATGGAGGTCGTGCTTGGCATCGACAACCTGATCTTCATCTCCATTCTCACCAACAAGCTGCCGCCTGAACAGCGCGAAAAAGCCCGCAAGATCGGTATAGGCCTCGCGCTCGTCATGCGCCTTGGCCTGCTTGGTACCGTCGCCTGGATCGTGCAGCTCACCACACCGGTCTTCGAAGCCTTCGGCCACCCATTCTCGTGGAAGGACATGATCCTCATCGCCGGCGGTCTCTTCCTCGTCTGGAAGGCGACCAAGGAAATTCACCACAATGTCGACCCGGAAGACCACAAGGAAGACCTGGTGGGCGGCCCTGTGGGCATGAATTTCGGCGCCGCCATCGGCCAGATCCTGCTGCTCGACCTCGTCTTCTCGGTGGACAGCATCATCACCGCCGTCGGCATGACCCCTCACCTGCCGATCATGATCGTCGCCGTCATCGTGGCCGTGACAGTCATGCTGCTGGCCGCAACGCCGCTCGCCAATTTCATCGAGCGCAACCCCACCATCGTCATGCTGGCGCTCGCCTTCCTGATGATGATCGGCACGACACTGATCGCCGAAGGCATGGGCTTCCATGTTCCCAAGGGCTACGTCTATGCCGCCATGGCGTTCTCGGCACTGGTGGAACTGCTCAACATGCTGGCGCGCAATGCAAGGCGCAGGAAGAAGGCGGGTGCGGAAGAGGTGCATTGACCGCACTTCCTTCCGTCGTGCCGGACTTGATCCGGCATCCAGCCGATGCGCGTCTGCGCATCGTAAAGAGTCCCTTCAGCCCAAGGACTTGGGCTGGCTGGATACCGGATCAAGTCCGGTATGACGGAAATGATTTCTGCCTATTGCCAAAATAGTTGGCGCTGCGCATGCTTTTCTCATGCGCCAAGGTTACGTTTATATTCTTGCATCGAAAAGAAACGGAACGCTCTATACTGGCGTTACCAGCAATCTTTCTCAGCGACTATATGAGCATCAGAACAATCTGACACCCGGTTTCACAACCCGTTATGGCGTCAAGACTCTCGTTTGGTTCGAGACATACGATCTCGCCACCGACGCGATTGCTAGAGAAAAGAACATAAAAAACTGGCCACGCGCTTGGAAGATCAAGTTGATTGAAGATCTCAATCCGGAATGGGACGATATCGCTCATTATCTTCTCTAACGAAACCTCACCTCCGTCATGCCGGACTTGATCCGGCATCCAGCCGACGCGCGTCTGCGCGTTGGAGAGAGTCCTTTCAGCCCAAAGACTTGGGCTGGCTGGATGCCGGATCAAGTCCGGCATGACGGAGGGGCGTGAATCCTCAGTTCACGCCAGGAACCGCCTCACCCCGGCTTGCGTTCTTCGATATCCTCATCGATAGGTGCGACTTCCGCCGCCTCTCCTTCGAAAGCATAAGCCAGCATGACGACAGACCAGATCCTCGCCTTCACCGTCATCGCCGGCATGATGGTGGCCTTCATCTGGGACAGGTTTCGTTATGACGTCGTCGCCTGCAGCGCGCTGCTGGTGGCTGTAGCACTCGGCGTCGTGCCTTTCGACAAGGCATTTTCCGGCTTTTCGGATGATATCGTCATCATCGTCGGCAGCGCGCTGGTTGTCAGTTCGGCGGTGGCGCGTTCAGGCATCGTCGACATGACGATCAAGAAATATTTCCCCGAGATGCATTCAAAAGGCCTGCAGCTCGCCTTCCTGATGATCGTCGTCGCCGTCATGTCGGCCTTCATCAAGAACATTGGCGCACTCGCCATCATGATGCCTGTCGCGTTCCAGTTCGCCCGCAAATCCGGAAGCCCGGTTTCCTATTACCTGATGCCAATGGCGTTTGCCGCCTTGCTGGGCGGGCTGATGACGCAGATTGGCACGTCGCCGAACATCGTCGTCTCGCGCCTGCGTGAGGAGATGACCGGTGAGAGCTTCTCGATGTTCGATTTCACGCCCGTTGGGGCTGGCCTCACCGTCATCGGCATCATCTTCCTGACCTTCGGTTATCGGTTGCTGCCGGTGCGCAACCGGGAAAAGGCCTCTGTCGAGGATATTCTCGACCAGTCCGCCTATACCGCCGAAGCGACGCTGCCTGCAGACAATACCTTTGCGGACAAGCCGCTGCGCGAACTTCTCAAGCAGGCCGATGGCGATGTCATCGCCAGCACCATCCTGCGCGGACCGCGGCGCATTTCCCCCTTTCCCGACGTGACGCTGAAGGCCGGAGACACGGTTCTGCTCGAAGGCAGCCCGGAAGGGCTCGACCGCATCGTCTCCCAGGCAAAGTTGCTGCTTTCCGGCAAGCCCCTGATGGAGAACGGCCAGAAAACCGCCGATCTCATTTCCATGGAGGCCGTCATCAGCAACGAATCCGTTCTGAACGGCATTTCGGCGCGGGAACTCGCGCTGTCCTATACGCGTGGCGTCAACCTGATCGCGGTGAGCCGGCGCGGCCAGCGTGTCAGCCAGCGGCTCTCGGAACTGACATTGCAGGCGGGTGACGTCATCCTTTTACAGGGCAGCCGCAAGAACCTGCCGCAGGTGCTGCAGGAATTTTCGCTGCTGCCGCTGGCGCAGCGGGAGATTCTGCTCGGCGTACAGCGCCGCGCGCTTTTGCCGGTCATCGTACTCGCCGCCGCCATGATCGCGGCCGGCAGCGGTCTGGTCCCGGTCTCGGTCGCCTTTTTCGCAGCCGCCTTCATGATGATCGTCGTCGGCGCCATTCCGCTGACCGAAGTCTACAAATCCGTCGATGGCCCGATCCTCGTCATGCTCGCCGCCCTCATTCCCGTCAGCGACTCGCTTCGCACCAGCGGCGCCAGCGAGTTGATCGCCGCCTGGCTCGGCAGCGCGGCTCAGGGCCTGCCGCCCTTTGCCGCGCTCGGCATGATCCTGCTCACCGCCATGGCGGTTACGCCCTTTCTCAACAATGCCGCAACGGTGCTGGTCATGGCGCCGATTGCAGCGGGTTTTGCCACCACGCTGGGTTTCCGGCCGGAGGCCTTCCTGATGGCGGTGGCGATCGGCGCGGGCTGCGATTTCCTCACCCCCATCGGGCACCAGTGCAATACGCTGGTCATGGGTCCCGGCGGTTATCGTTTCAGCGACTACCCGCGGCTTGGCCTGCCGCTGTCGATCATGATCGTCATTGCCAGCATTCCCATGCTGCTTTACGTCTGGCCGGTCAACTGAAGCCAGCCGGCAGGACCGGCCGACCTCTGGAGACTCCATATTTCCTTGACGCCTGCGGCAGAATATGGCCTAAGCCCAAGCCGAACGGGAATATGAAAAAGGCACTTTCCTTTCGCCTTTCGACATGATGTCCTGCCGCATCCAAACGAAAACTCCGTGGTATCAGGGTGGAACCGCCCCGATGTCACCGCCACGTCACGACGAGTGAAATTCATGACCACTTCCGGCGTTCGCGTCCGCATCGCACCTTCCCCCACCGGCGAGCCGCATGTCGGCACCGCTTATATCGCGCTGTTCAACTATCTCTTCGCCAAGAAACACGGCGGCGAGTTCATCCTGCGCATCGAGGATACCGACGCCACCCGCTCGACCCTCGAATATGAGCAGAAGGTGCTGGAAGCCCTGCGCTGGACCGGCCTTACCTGGTCGGAAGGCCCCGATGTCGGCGGCCCTTACGGTCCCTACCGCCAGTCAGAGCGCAAGGCGATGTACTGGCCCTATGCCGAAGAGCTGCTGGAAAAGGGCCATGCCTTCCGCTGTTTCTGCACGCCCGAGCAGCTGGAGCAAATGCGCGAGGCCCAGCGCGCCGCCGGCAAGCCGCCGAAATATGACGGACACTGCCTCAACCTGAAGGCCGAGGAAGTAACCGCGCGCGTTGCCGCCGGTGAAGCCAACGTCGTGCGCATGAAAATCCCGACCGAAGGCTCGTGCGATTTCCATGACGGCGTTTATGGCGATGTCTCGATCCCGTGGGATTCCGTCGACATGCAGGTGCTGATCAAGGCCGACGGCATGCCGACCTATCACATGGCCAACGTCATCGACGACCATCTGATGAAGATCAGCCATGTGGCGCGCGGGGAAGAATGGCTGGCGTCTGTGCCCAAGCACATCCTGCTTTACCGTTATTTCGGCTGGCAGGAGCCGGTGTTCATGCATCTTTCTTTGATGCGCAACGCCGACAAGTCGAAGCTTTCCAAGCGCAAGAACCCGACCTCGATCTCCTATTATTCCGCGCTCGGCTACCTGCCGGAAGCGTTGATGAACTTCCTCGGCCTGTTCTTCATCCAGATCGCAGAGGGTGAAGAACTTCTGACCATGGACGAGCTCGCCGCGAAGTTCGACCCGGAAGCGCTGTCCAAGGCCGGCGCCATTTTCGACATTCACAAGCTCGATTGGCTGAACGGCCGCTGGCTGCGCGAAAAGCTTTCGCCGGAAGAGTTCATTGCCCGCACACTGGAATGGGCGATGGAGAATTCCCGCCTGACCGAGGGCCTGAAGCTTGCGCAGAGCCGCGTTTCCAAACTCGGCGAGCTGCCGAACCTTGCCGGCTTCCTGCTCGCAAGCGATGCCGGCCTGACGCCCGCCTCCTTTGCCGGGCTGAAGAGCAAGCCGGAAGAAATCCACGAAATCCTCACCACGGTTGCGGCAGACCTCGAAAAGATGCCCGACTGGAACGTGGAAGCCATCGAGGCGGAGTTGCGCGATGTGGCCGAACGCACCGGCAAGAAGCTGCGTGTCGTCACGCCGCCGCTTTTTGTCGCCATGTCCGGATCGTCGCGCTCGCTGCCGCTGTTTGACTCGATGGCGCTGCTTGGCCGCTCCGTGGTGCGCCAGCGCCTGAAGGCTGCGATCGCCGTTGTGGCCACGATGGTTGGCAGCGGAAGCTGATGATGACGTGCTGGCGGTGACGGCAGCATTTTAGAATACGCCCTTTGCCTGGGGCTCACCCCCCTCTGCCCTGCCGGGCATCTCCCCCTCAAGGGGGGAGATCGACAAGCGGCTGACACCTTGCCCATGGAACGGGCGGGCGCGGCATCTGATCTCCCCCCTTGTGGGGGAGATGTCCGGCAGGACAGAGGGGGGTAACCCAGAGCGCCAAGGGTAACCGCAACGAACAAGCCCGCTAAAGGCGAACACGATGACCGACACCAAGACCGAAACCACCGCCCTCTCCTCCGACGCAACAGAAGTGCGCCGCCAGAAACTTGCGCTGCTGCGCGAGCAGATCGGCGACGTCTATCCGACGCATTTCCACCGCACGATGAGCAATGCCGAGCTGGCGGAGAAATATGCCGATATCGAAGCCGACGTCGAGACCGGTGATACGGTGACGGTGGCGGGGCGCGTTTATTCCTCGCGCAATTCCGGCATGTTCATGGATATTCATGACGCCTCGGGCAAGGTGCAGATCTTCAGCCACAAGGATACGACGCCGGAAGCGGCGCGCAACCTGCTGCCGATGATCGATATCGGCGACATCATCGGCGTGACCGGCAAGGTGCGCCGCACCAAGCGCGGTGAGCTGACGATCAACGCCGAAGAAATCACCATGCTGACGAAGTCGCTGCTGCCAATGCCCGAGAAGTGGCACGGCGTCTCCGACATCGAGCTGCGTTACCGCAAGCGCCACCTTGACATTCTCTCCAACGAGGAATCCAAGCTGCGATTCCTGCAGCGTTCGAAGATTCTCTCCGGCATCCGCCGCTTCATGGAGGCCGAAGGCTTCCTCGAAGTCGAGACGCCGATGCTGCAGACCGTCTATGGCGGCGCGACCGCCGATCCGTTCAAGACCTTCCACAACACGCTGAAGATGGACATGTATCTGCGCATCGCGCCGGAACTTTTCCTGAAGCGCACGCTGGTATCAGGCCTTTCCGACAAGGTTTTTGAAATCAACCGCAACTTCCGCAACGAAGGCGTCTCCACACGGCACAATCCTGAATTCACCATGATGGAGTGCTATTGGGCCTATGCCGACTACGAGGACATCATGGGTCTCGTTGAGCGGCTGTTCGAGACGCTGGCGATCTCGCTCCACGGCACCACAGAGGTGGAATTCCAGGGCCAGACGATCTCGTTCAAGGGTCCGTTCAAGCGCGTGCCGATGCCTGATGCGGTGAAGGAAGCAACCGGTATCGACTTCCTCGCCATCAAGACCGACGAAGAAGCCCGAGCTGCCGCCAAGGCCGCCGGTTTTGCTGTCGAGAAGGACTGGACCTGGGGCGAATGCCTTGCCTTCATCTTCGAAGAGAAGGTGGAAGGCACGCTGATCCAGCCGAGCCACGTCACGCACTTTCCGAAAGACATCTCGCCCTTCGCCAAGGAAGTGCCGGGCGAACCCCGCCTCGTCGAGCGTTTCGAAAGCTATTGCAACGCCTGGGAAGTGGGCAACGCCTTCTCGGAACTCAACGATCCGGAAGAACAGCGCCGCCGCATGGTGGAGCAGCTGGAACAGGCGCATGCGCGTGGCGAAAAGGACAAGCAGCTGGACGACGAGTTCCTCGACGCCATCGACCAGGGCATGCCACCCGCCGGCGGCCTCGGCATCGGCGTCGACCGCCTGATCATGCTTTTGACCAACGCCCCGTCGATCCGCGACGTCATTCTCTTCCCGGCCCGCCGCAACAAGGCGGATTGAGGCACCAGGAGCGCTGCCCGGTTCGAATTTCCGGGCAAGCTGCAATCCCCTTGAAGTTGGCGCTGAAGGGTGAATATTCACTCAACCTCATCCTCGGGCTTGTCCCGAGGATTTGCTAACGTAGCGATTTTGTTGACGTGCTTAGAGGCGTGGGACAAGCACAAGGATGACGTCGCGCAAGCATGACAAGGCAGCGTCGGCGGAACCTGCCGCCGGCATGAAACAGGAACGCATCGGCAACAGCCGAATCCCTCTCAATGCCCCGCCTTGGCCTTTTCGCCAGCAGCTTCCTCTGCCACCGCCGCCTCTCCGTCCATCGGTTTTTCCTCCGCCGCCTGCGCGGTGGTCGAGCCTTTTCCGAAGATCAGTGACTTCAGATAGGACAGGCTGAATATGCTGCTGCCCTCGGCTTCCGGTGTCGAGGTCAGAAGCTCGTCGGTGACGGTTTCACCATGCGCTTCGGGAGAAGGAGTTTCGTCATGTGCTTCCGGAGCAGTTTCGCCATGGCCGGGCTCCGTTGGCGCAGCGTCATGTTCGCCGCTGGCCCCGCCCTTGCTTTCGCCGTGACCTTTGGCGGAATTGCCCTCGTGGCCGCCCGCTTCCGGCTCCGCAACCGGCGTCGCACAATCGGCGAAGTCGCTGAGGCTGGCAGCCATGGCTTCGGTATCTTCAAGCGGCAGATCGATGCGCAGACCGTAAAACTGGCCGCTGCCATTTGCTGCGCCGTCATAATAGAAGGCTGAATAACGGCGGGCCTCGGCGCCCTCGGGAATTTTCGCCGGATCCGGAATGAAGACCACCTGTGCGGCAATGGCCCGGCCACGCATTTCCGAGCGCAGCTGCGGGCCGTTCCTGTCAAGCACGGAGACCTGAACCAGATCGGGCTTCTGTTTGTCGTAAACCGCTTTGGCGACGCGCAGGGCGGTTTTCAACCGCTCCGTGCCGTCTCCGCCTTCGGTGCGAATGAACTTGCGTACCCATAGCGAGCCGTTCTTGCGGATATTCACTGTCTGGACTGCGTCGCAGGAAAGCCCGTTGGTGGAGGCATAGGATGGGCCAAGCAGCCGCTCGCTGCCGATGAACACGGCAGCGGAACCGGTCGCGCCTGCCAAAAGCAGGATCCCGCCTCCAATCATAACGAGCTTGCGCGAAAACCGCATTCGTCCGAATACAGCTTTCACCCGCAACATCCTGACATCAAGTACCCCGCCTCTCGCCCTCACCCCGGAAACGTGGCTCGAAGGATGAGGAACACGCGCGGGATAAGCTTCGGACCACGCTGTCCGAGCCTTCCGATAGTGCCGCTTTCTCATTGAAAAAAGTTTAATCCCGCAGGCAAGATACCCGCAAAAGCGCATCATTTTCGCACATTTCAGAAATCTCAAGATTTGCGAATGATTTGCAATAGCGTTGACAAAGGTGATTTTATAACAGATGGTATTGCGAATTAGTCGCAACAAAATCTGGTGAGCACGTGAACGTCCATAAATTCCGCCACGCCATTTTCGCTTTCTCGCTTTTTCTTCCGGGCGTCGGCTTTGCCCAGGAAAAACCTGTTGTCGTGACCACCTTTACCATCATCGCCGATATGGCGCGCAACGTAGCGGGTGACGCGGCCGAGGTGGAAAGCATCACCAAGCCCGGCGCGGAAATCCACAATTACCAGCCGACGCCCCGCGACATTCTGAAGGCCCGCAAGGCCGATCTGGTGCTGCGCAACGGACTCAATCTGGAATTGTGGTTCGAGAAATTCCTGACTAACCTCTCCGGCGTGCCTGATGTGACGGTGAGCGATGGTGTGAAGCCGATGGCGATCAGCGGCGGCGCCTATCAGGGCAAGCCCAATCCGCACGCCTGGATGTCTCCCGATAACGCCTTGATCTACGTCGAAAATATTCGCAAGGGCCTGAGCGAGATCGACCCCGCCCACGCCGATGTCTACGCCGCCAATGCCAAGGCCTATTCGGACAGGATCAGGGCCACGGTGCAGCCGATCCGCAATGAACTTTCGGCCCTTCCGGAAAACAAGCGCTGGTTGGTGACAAGTGAAGGCGCCTTTTCTTATCTCGCCCGCGATTTCGGCCTGAAGGAATTGTTCCTCTGGCCGGTCAACGCCGACAGTCAGGGCACGCCCCAGCAGGTTCGGGGTGTGATCGACGCCATGCGCGAGCATAATATCCACGTCATCTTCAGCGAAAGCACCGTTTCCGCCGATCCAGCCCAGCAGGTGGCCAAGGAAACCGGTGCGGCCTATGGCGGCATTCTCTATGTGGATTCGCTGAGCGAGGCTGATGGTCCCGTCCCGACTTACCTGGACCTGCTGCGTGTGACGAGCGAAACCATCGCCAAGGGACTGTCTTCATGAGAATGGGGAGTAAAAGATCAGGCGGCGGCCTGACGGTTCAAAATGCGACAGTGACCTATCGCAACGGCCACACCGCATTAAGAGATGCCAGCTTCTCCATTCCCCGCGGAACGATCACGGCACTTGTCGGCGTCAACGGCGCCGGCAAGTCCACGATTTTCAAGGCGATCATGGGTTTCGTTCCTTTGGCCGCCGGTTCCGTCTCGATCTTCGACCTGACGGTAAAGGAGGCGCTGAAGAAAAACCTCGTCGCTTACGTGCCGCAGGCGGAAGAGGTGGACTGGAGCTTTCCGGTGCTGGTGGAAGACGTGGTGATGATGGGCCGTTATGGCCACATGAATTTCCTGCGCATTCCCTCGAAGCGCGATCACCAGATGGTGGAAGAGGCGCTGAAACGCGTCAACATGCTCGACTATCGCAAAAGGCAGATCGGCGAACTCTCCGGCGGGCAGAAGAAGCGCGTGTTTCTGGCTCGCGCGCTGGCGCAGGAAGGACAGGTGATCCTGCTGGACGAACCTTTCACCGGTGTCGACGTGACGACGGAGGAGCAGATAGTCGCGCTTTTGAAGGCGCTGCGCGACGAGGGCCGCGTCATGCTGGTCTCCACCCACAATCTTGGCAGCGTTCCGGAATTCTGCGACCGCGCCGTCTTCGTCAAGGGTACGGTTCTGGCGTCGGGCAAAACAAGCGACACCTTTACAGAGGAAAACCTGCAAAGGGCTTTCGGCGGCAGCCTGCGCCACTTCGTTCTCGGCGGGGCAGACCTGCATAGCGACGCCGATCCGCGCCGCCTGAAGGTCATAACCGATGACGAGCGGCCCTTCGTGATCTACGGCAAAAATGGCCAGGACAGGGGCGATTCTGAGGCTCCGAAAGAGAAAGCCGATGATTGACACCCTTTTTGAGCCTTTCACCTATGGTTACATGTTGAACGCCATCTGGGTCAGCGCACTGGTGGGCGGTGTCTGCGGCTTTCTCTCGGCCTATCTGATGCTGAAGGGCTGGTCATTGATCGGCGATGCGCTTTCCCATGCCATCGTTCCCGGGGTTGCCGGAGCCTATATGCTGGGCCTGCCCTTTTCGCTCGGCGCGTTTCTCTCCGGCGGGTTGGCGGCCGGGTCCATGCTGTTTCTGAATCAGAAGACACGGCTCAAGGAAGATGCGATCATCGGCCTGATCTTCACCTCGTTTTTCGGGCTTGGCCTGTTCATGGTGTCGCTCTCGCCGACCTCGGTGAATATCCAGACCATCGTGCTCGGCAATATCCTCGCCATCACCGCTGAAGACACCATCCAGCTGGCTTTGATCGGCGGTATCAGCCTCCTTGTGCTTTCGCTGAAATGGCGCGACTTCATGGTGGTGTTCTTCGATGAGAACCACGCCCGCACCGTGGGGCTGAAACCGGAAGTGCTGAAGGTGATCTTCTTCACCCTGCTGGCCGCCTCCACGGTTGCCGCCCTACAGACTGTCGGCGCTTTCCTCGTCGTCGCCATGGTGGTGACGCCGGGTGCTACTGCCTATCTCCTGACCGACCGTTTCGAGCGGCTGATCCTGATGAGCCTCATCATCGGCGCGGCCACCAGCTTCATCGGCGCCTATCTCAGCTATTTTCTCGATGGCGCGACCGGCGGCGTCATCGTGGTGCTACAGACGGCGATCTTCCTTGCCGCCTTTGTCTTTGCACCCAAACACGGCCTGCTCGCCTCGCGCGCCAAGGCGCGCAGGGCGCTGGAGGAAACGCCATGAGCGAATATCTCGAACTGGCCATACTGCCGTTTCAACTGCCTTTCATGCAATATGCCTTCCTGATCACGCTGATGATCGCGATGCCCATGGCAATGCTCTCCTGTTTTCTGGTGCTGAAGGGCTGGTCGCTGATGGGGGACGCCGTTTCCCATGCCGTGCTGCCCGGCGTGGTGGTGGCCTATATCGTTGGCATCCCGCTTTCCATCGGGGCCTTCATCGCGGGCATGATATGTGCCCTCGGCACCGGTTTCATCAAGGAAAACAGCCGCATCAAGGAGGATACGGTGCTCGGCATCGTCTTTTCCGGCATGTTCGGGCTGGGACTGGTGCTTTACGTGAAGGTGCAGAGCGACGTACATCTCGACCATATCCTCTTCGGCGACATGCTCGGCATCGCGCCCTTGGACATGCTGGAGACGGGCGTGATCGCGCTTTTCGCCACCCTGTTTCTCGGCATCCTGCGGAAGGATCTGCTGGTCAACGCCTTCGATGCGCAACATGCAAGAGCCATCGGCCTGCCCGTGCGTGTGCTGCATTATGGCCTGCTGATGGTGCTGTCGCTCACCGTAGTCGGCGCGCTGAAGGCGGTTGGCATCATTCTCTCCGTCGCCATGCTCGTCGCACCGGGCGCAATCGCCTTCCTGCTGACCCGGCGTTTTTCCGCCATGCTGCTGGTGGCCATTGCGGTGGCGGTCGCCTCGTCGCTTGCGGGCATATGGCTGAGTTTCCTGATCGACAGCGCTCCCGCCCCCACGATCGTGCTCTTCATGAGCGTCACCTTCGTCGCGACATTCGTCCGCACCATCTGGAAAACCCGCCGTACCGACACGGCCCGTGAGACGGCAATATAAAAGAACGATTTTTACGGGCGCGTGGAACATTTTCTCCTTTTGCGCGTCATTTTATCGAGCCTGTCGCGGGGCGGCGGCTCGGGAAAATTTCGCAAAAGGGGAAGCGCCATGCTTAAATGGGCTCTTATTTTCTTTGTCATTTCTTTGATCGCGGGCGTGTTCGGCTTTACCGGCATTTCGGCAGCCGCAGCCGGCGTGGCCCGCATTCTGTTCTTCATCGCCGTGGTGATCTTCCTGGTCTTCCTCGTGCTTGCGCTGATGGCCGGAAGCGCCGTCGTCTGAATGAAACGGCGACCGGTTGTCACGCCGGTCGCCCTCCCCTCTCCCTTGAAATCCGTCAGCCCGTCCAGCCGCCATCAATGACATGGATCTGGCCGGTGGTGAAACCTGCTTCGTCTGACGCGAGGTAGGTGACGAGCGCTGCGATCTCTTCCGGCGTGGCGATGCGGCCCATAGGCTGGCGCGCGATGAAATCTGCAAGAGCCTGTTCGTAATTGCCGGTGGCGCGCAAACGATCGTGCAGCGAAGGGCTATCCACCGTTCCGGGGCAGATGGCGTTGCAACGAATGCCCTTTGTCACGAAGTCCGCCGCAATCGCCTTGGTCAGGCCCACAACGGCGGCCTTGGAAGCGGTGTAGGCAAACCGGTTTGGCACTCCCTTTACGCTGGACGCAACCGAGGACATGTTGACGATTGCGCCCTTGCCCTTCTCCAGCATGCCGGGCAGGAAAGCGCGGCAGGTACGGTACATGGCTTTTGCGTTGAGGTCGAAGGAGAAATCCCAGTCCTTCTCCTCACACTCGAGGATGGTGCCGGAATGAACAAAACCGGCGCAGTTGAACAGCACATCCGCATGGCCGATATCGGCGGCAAAATCTTTTACGCCATCGCTGTCGAGCACGTTCAGAACCCGCGTCTCTGCCCCCTTGAGCGTAGAAAGCGCCTGCTCATTGATATCGGTGGCGATGACGCGCGCCCCGAGCGACACGAACCGCTCTGCCGCCGCCCGCCCGATACCCTGACCGGCCGCGGTGATCACCACTGTCCGGCCGTTAAAATCCTGCACCATGAATAGCCTCCGGCTAAGGCACGCCCGCCTGCCGGGGCCGAGCCGTTGAATTTCAGTGATCTCAAATATGGATCGACAATTCATATGTAAACGCGGTATTCATATGGCGTCAAGCAAACTTGCGTGGACGGACGGTATAGGGCAAGCCTATTTTCAGGCCCTGCCCGGCGCCGGCGACCATACACACCATCATCATCGAGGCCAGATGACCGACGACGACAGCGAAAGATATCGCGCTCCCGCCCTCGACAAGGGCCTGGACATTCTCGAACTTCTGGCCCGCACCGATGGCGGGCTGACACAGATCGAGATCGCCAAGTCCATCGGAAAGAGCCCCAACGAGCTTTACCGCATGCTGGACCGGCTGGTGCGCCGGGGTTATGTGCAGCGGCTTGACGGCGATCGATTCTCTTTGACGCTGAAAATGTTCGGGCTGGCGCATTTCCATGCGCCTATCCGCCGGCTGGTTTCCTTCGCGGCCCCTGTCATGCGCGATTTTTCGGCGAGTGCGGAGCAGGCCTGCCATCTGGCGGTCCATGATCGCGGCAGCGTTGTCGTCATTGCCCAACAGGAATCATCCACCTACTGGGCCATGTCCGTGCGTGTCGGCGCGCAGATGAGCCTGTTCCACACCGGCTCGGGCCACGTGCTTCTGGCCTTCCAGACAGAAGCGCAGCGCCAGATCATGATAACCGAACAGGTGCGCGGCAGCGGCGAGACCATACCGCCGGGTCTTGCCGATCGGCTGGCAGAGGTGCGCAAGAACGGCTTCGAATCCATGGACAGCCTCCAGACCGCCGGTGTCCGCAATATTTCCGCTCCGGTGCTGACGCTCGATGGCACCGCGCTGGCCGTGATCACCTGCCCCTATATTACCCCTCTTGGCGGCAAGGCGCCCACACGCGAAGCCTGCGAGGTGTTGATCCGCGAGGCAGCAAAACGTATCTCCGAGATCGTGACGGGCACTATCTGAGCACAAAAAAACGCGACCGGCAGGGATCCGATCGCGTTTCAGTTGACTGGAGATTTATGTCTCGTAAACGTCGGGGGAACGCGGATGGTTCCCCCTTTTTTCGTCAGGCGGCGGCGGCCGTCAGTTCCTTGCGCACCATTTCGCGCAGCGTCACCAGATCCTTGGCGAAGAGGCGGATACCTTCCGAGAGCTTCTCGGTAGCCATTGCGTCTTCGTTCAGCGCCCAGCGGAATGCCTTCTCGTCCAGCGACTGCAGCGGCTCGGCCTTGACGTTGTCTGCCGAAAGCTTGCGCTCCAGCTTGCCGGTATCCTTGTCCAGCTCTTCCAGCAGCGCCGGGCTGATCGTCAGGCGGTCGCAACCGGCAAGCGCTTCGATTTCGCCGACGTTGCGGAAGGACGCGCCCATGACGACGGTGCTGATGCCATTGGCCTTGTAGTAGTTGTAGATGCTGCGCACGGAAACGACGCCCGGATCGGTCTCGGCGGTGTAGTTTTCGCCGGTCGACTTCTTGTACCAGTCAAGGATACGGCCGACGAAGGGCGAAATGAGGAAGACCTTGGCTTCGGCGCAGGCAATCGCCTGAGCCTGCGAGAAAAGGAGCGTCAGGTTGCAGTCGATGCCTTCGGACTGCAGCACTTCGGCAGCCTTGATGCCTTCCCAGGTGGAAGCAAGCTTGATGAGGATGCGTTCACGCTCGATGCCGCGCTCCTTGTAGGCGGCAATGATGTGGCGGGCCTTCGTGATGGAGGCTTCGGTATCGAATGAAAGGTCGGCATCGACTTCGGTCGATACGCGGCCCGGCACGAGGCCGGCAAGCGCTGCCCCCACGGAGATGGCCAGACGATCGGCAACGGCAGCAACAACGGCGTCGGACTGGCCGCCCTGCTTTTTGCCCCAGGCGACGGCTTCCTTGACCGCATCGGCAAATGCCGGCGTGCCAAGCGCCTTCAGAACGATGGTCGGGTTGGTGGTGCAATCCACCGGCTTCAGGCGCGCAACCGCCTCGATATCGCCGGTGTCGGCAACGACCGTGGTGATGGCGCGAAGTTGTTCGAGTTTGGATGTCATATCGAATGATCCTTCATGATCTCTTGAAAACTTGCTCAGCCGTCATTTCGTTCCCGCACCATGGGTGCGCCCAAGGCCGAAATCGCGGTTTCGTCGGCTCTGACTATCGCAAGCGGCACGGTCGAAAGTCAAGACATTTGCGCATCGCAATTGACATAAGTTTCATGCCTGCGATACTCGGCAAACACAATGAATGGCGGAAACCGTGGCAAAACTGAGAAGAGAAACCCATACGGCCTATTCGGAAGCGGCTTCGCTGCGGCTGCGGGCGGCATGGCTCTATTATAATCAGGGCATGACGCAGAAGGACGTCGCCGAAAAACTGGGTATCAGCCGCTCCACCGTCATACGCCTGCTGGACGAAGCGATGAAGCGCTCCGAAGTGCAGATATGGATCAATGAGGGTATCGAAGATTTCGTCTCGCTGGCCGGCCAGCTTGAGGCGGCTTACGGGCTGGACGAGGCCGTGATCATCCCCTCTCCAGACAAAGCCAGTGCGGAAGGCACCGCCAAGGCCGTCGGGCTGGCGCTCGGGCAATTTCTCTCCGAAGCGGTGCCGAATGGCGCCACCATCGGCGTTGGCTGGGGTCGCACCATGACCGCCTCGCTTTCCAGCTTCCGCCCGCCGCGCCGGGAGAACTGCAAGGTCGTTTCGCTGCTCGGCGGTATCGTCGCCGTGCACCAGACCAACCCGCTCGATTACACCTGGCGGCTGGCGAGCGCGCTCGGCGCGGAATGTTACATGTTCCTCGCACCGCTGCTGGTGGATTCGGTCGAGACCAAACGGGCGCTGATCGAAAAATGCGGGCTTGCAACGCTGTACGATCTCGCCGAAACGCTCGATCTTGCCATCGTCTCCTGCGGCGATATCGGCCCGCACTCCACATCTTTGTCGGAAGGTTTCATCTCCAGGGAGACGCTGCGCGAACTCATTGACGCCGGCTGCGTCTGCGACACCATGTTCAACTTCATCGATGCCGAGGGCCGCTCGGTCGATCATCCAATCAACCAGCGCGCCATGGCGATCGATCTCGACACGCTGCGCAAGGCCAAACACATCGTGCTTGCCTCCGGCGGCGCCCACCGCGCCATCGCCATCCGCGCCACGATCAAGCGGATCGGCTGCAATACGCTGATAACGGACGAGGCGGCGGCGCGAGCGTTGATGGAGCTAGTTTAGGCGTTGTCAGGCAGCCTACTCAGACACCCCTCATTCCTGTGACAAGCACAGGGATGAGGGAGACCAGCCTCACACCTTTCCCGTTTCCCAACCCAGCATCGCCCGCTTGCGAGTGAGGCCCCAATGGTAACCCGTTAGAGCCCCGCTTTTGCCGACAGCGCGATGGCAGGGAACGACGAAGGACACCGGGTTTGCCCCCACTGCGGCACCCACGGCACGGGAGGCAGTAGGCTGGCCGATATCACAGGCGATGTGCGAATAGGTGACCGCGCGGCCCATCGGGATTTTGAGGAGGCTTTCCCATACCCGCACCTGAAAATCCGTACCGAGCAGCACAACACGCAGCGGCCTGTCCGCCGACCACATGGACGGATCGAAGATACGGGCGGCATAAGGCGCGGTCGCTTCGCGATCCTCGACATAATCCGCATTCGGCCAGCGGCCGGCCATGTCTTCAAAACAGGCCCTCTCCTCACCCGGATCGGCAAAAGCGCAGCCGGCAAGTCCACGATCGGTCACCATGACCAGCGCAAGACCGAAGGGCGAGGCGTGGAACCCGTAACGGATCGTCAGCCCGCCGCCCTTCGCCTTCCATTCGCCGGGCGACATGGCTTCATGCGTGACGAAGAGGTCGTGCAGGCGTCCCGGCCCCGACATGCCGACCTCGATCGAGGTTTCGAGCAGCGGCAGATCCTCCTCGCGCAAAAGCCGCTTGGCATGATCGAGCGTTACAGCCTGAAGGAATGCCTTGGGCGAAAGGCCGGCCCAGCGGGTGAAAGTCTTCTGCAATTGCGTCGGTGACTGGCCGAGCCTTGCGGCAATGGCTTCGAGGGAGGGCTGCTCGCGATAATCCAGCGTCAAAAGCTCGATGACCCCGCGCACCGTGTCGTAATCGGATCCGATGGGGGTGATGTCTTCGTTCAGCGCAATATTGGCGTTCATCGCAAATCTCCTAACGGGTAAGAGAAAACCATTAAAGCGTGGTCGTCTCCACCCGTTTCTTGCGCCCTGCTCCATTTCTACCGTCATACCGGCCTCGAGCCGGTATCCAGCCAGCCAAAGTCCTTGGGCTGAAAGGAGTCTTTTCCGCCGGGCCGACGCGCGTCGGCTGGATTCCGGCTCAGGGCCGGAATGACGGAGGGAGAGCTGGATTATCCTCTTACATCCGCCGCACCGTCGCCAGCGCACCGCCAAACGCCTTGGCAAAGCTTTCCCGATCATCCGGATTGAGGAACGAGCCGATGTCGGTCGCCCGGCCCTCGCCCGTCACATGCATCGAGACGATGCCGATCTCGTCATGCCGCCTCACCCTGAAACGCGCCCAGAACGGATTGAAGCGATGCTCCACCATTCGTCCGGCAGGGGAGAATTTTCGGATCGACAGGCTGGTGCGCGAGACGCTGACCTCCTCCCGCGCCTTGGCCGCCCGGTAATTGACGCGGAAAGCGATATAAAGCAGCAGAAAATCCAGTCCGAAAAACAGGCCGATCGGCCACGCTCCAGTGGCGAAGAAAAAGCGGCCATAGATCAGGCAGGCAAATCCCGACAGGATGAGAAGCAGCCGGAAACCGCGGCGGCCAAGCGAACGGTGCGGAACGAGTTCCGCCGCGAAAATCGGCTGGTCGTTGAGCGTATCCACGTTGCTTTCCTTTGGGCGGGCTGGCTATAGATAATCCATGACAATCGCCAAGAAACGATCCAGCACCCAAACCTTGAAAAAGTCAAATCCGGCAGCCGCGCGCAGGCCGGCGCGGGTGAAGACGGCCTATTCCAGGGAGGAGCTCAGCGAAATCTTCCGCCGCTTTTCCATCCAGCGGCCGGAACCGAAAGGCGAGCTGGAACATACCAATCCCTTCACCCTGCTGGTGGCTGTGGCGCTGTCCGCACAGGCGACCGATGTGGGCGTGAACCGGGCCACCCGCGCGCTGTTCAGGGTGGCCGATACGCCGGAAAAGATGCTGGCGCTCGGCGAGGAAGAACTGATCGGTTACATCAAGACCATCGGGCTTTACCGTAACAAGGCGAAGAACGTCATTGCCCTGTCGCAGATGCTGATCGACAATTTCGGCGGCGAGGTGCCGAAGACCCGCGACGAACTGGTGACGCTTCCCGGCGTGGGCCGCAAGACGGCCAATGTGGTGATGTCGATGGCCTTCGGCGTGCCCACGCTTGCGGTGGACACACATGTGTTCCGCATCGCCAACCGGCTCTGTCTTGCGCCGGGCAAGACCCCTGACGAGGTTGAAGACCGGCTGATCCGCATCATTCCCGAAGAATATCTGTTCCATGCGCATCACTGGCTGATCCTGCACGGGCGTTACTGCTGCAAGGCACGCAAGCCGGAATGCGAGCGCTGCGTGATTGCCGATATCTGCAAATCGCCGGAAAAAACCTTCGATATTCCGGCGCCGCTGGTGGAATTACCCGCGCAGCTGTTCGGTTCGGCTGGCGGCGAATGAAGGGTCGCGGCGGCTGACAGCCTTGTGCAGATGCACCATCATGGAGGCCGCAAAAAGCGGCGTCAGCAGGTTGAGGAATGGAACCGCCAGAAAGGCCGCAATGACCAGCCCGGCCATGAAGACGGTGGTGCGGTGTTTTACCCGGAACAGCCGGGCGTCAGCGGGCGAGCGGAAGCGCATCGCCGCGAATTCGAAGAATTCCCGGCCGAGCAGGTAACCGTTCACCAGAAAAAACGCGATGAGGTTGATACCGGGAACAAGCAGCAGAAAAAGCGCAATGAGGTTGCCGGCAATGACAACGCCGAAAAACTTGATGGAGGAGAGCACAGCCTCGCCCATCGGCATCGCCCTGCCGGGCGGATCGTCCGGATAGCTCTTTTTTTCAACCACTTCGGCGACATCGTCGAGAAACAGGCCGGCGATGACGGCAGTGACCGGCGAGATGAGCAGCGCCAGTGCCAGAGCCAGCCCTATTCCGGCGAAAATGGCGAAAACGAAGCTCAGCCAGCCCGCCCAGTCCGGCACGCCGGGAATCAGCGCGTCTATCCATGGCAGGGCGAAATAGATGAAGATCGAGCGGATGGCGAACCACAGGGCCGCGAGCACGAGAAGGGTGAGCCCCAGTACCTTCCAGAACACCGACCGGGTTTCGGCGGCAAAGAGATTTTGGAAGGCGAGCCGCGCCGCAACAAAAATCATTCGGAACTCCTTGAAGTTTCTCGGGTTGGGGCACTCTCTCAGGAGGAGATAGGCAATGACCCCATCCTGCGCAAGACGGGGACCCAAAAGGTAGATTAGCGCGATCTAAACCGGAGATGGAATTTCTCTTGAATAAAAGGTATCTCTAAAATATATTAATATACCTATCATAATTCGCATTCCGGTCCGGTGGAGGACAAGGCCGGAAAAGCTATCCCCCACCGTCAAATTGCGGTTCGCACGCTTGTCTGCGCGCGCGCATGCATCATCGTTCAATAAAGATAAGAATGAGGCGTTGGTGGAAAAGCTGCTGTTGAACCTTACGCGCGCCATGAAGGCAGGCACCCCTTCCGAGCGCAAGATCGCCAAATATCTGATCGAACATCTCGACGAATTACCGTTCGAGACGGCGCAGACGCTGGCTGCGAAGCTCGGCCTCAGCCCGATGACGGTCGGACGTTTCCTGCGCTCGCTGGGATACCGGCAGTTCAGCGATATCCGCGCCGATCTGCGCCATGCCGAAGAAACCGCCGGCGCGGACCAGCCCGCAACGGCGGAAGGCGGCGAACGCCAGTCCAACCCGTTTTCACAGCTTCTTTCGCAGCAGATCCAGGCCGTCCAGACTGCCTTCGACATGACGTCCCAGTCAATCTGGCGGCTTGCCATGAACGAGATCGCCACGGCGGGCGATGTCTTTCTGGCAACCTCGCCGGAAGGTCTCGATGCCGGGCGGCATTTCTACGCGCGTCTTCTCGAAAGCCGGGGGCACATCCATTATCTCGGCAGCGACAGCGCCGCCTATGTTGCCCTGTGGGATTTCGACGCCGTGAAGACCCTGCTCGTCATCATGGATTGCGGCGGCAGCCTGTCACCGCTGCAGCGCTTGGCTGCAATGGCGCGCAAGAGCGGCTATCGCACATTGCTGATCACCACGCGCTTTTACGAATGGGGTCCGGAAAGTGCCGACCTCTGTCTCGCCATGCCGCAGGCGCAAAATGGCGGCCAAGGCTTGCTGCAACTGGTTTCCCTGCTGGAATTCACCCTCTGCGCGCTAAGCGCCGGGGCAGATGACGCAACAAAAGCGCGGGCGAAAAACTTTGCCGCGCTGAAGCGCTCGCTACGCGGCTGATCTGCGCTTGGCGGGCGGCAGGATCGAGTGGCCACCACCTGTTTCTTCTCCCGCCGGAGAAGAATCGCGCGGCATCCGTCAGCAAAAATTCCACGCTGATAAGTCAAAGGCTTTCCAGCTCCTGACGATGCCGGTACATGGCGAGAAAACGGCGATAATCCCGCTCATAACGTGGTCCTCGCGCCGGATCGCCTGATATTTCCGCGTTGCCGGGGTACATGGCGGCGCCAGCAGCCGCGAGGCTTGCATGCACCCCGCCGGCGGTTGCCGCTGTCATTGCCGTGCCCAGTAACACCGCATCGGCGGTGGCGGGAACCACGATGCGCTTGCCGGTCACATCGGCATAAAGCTCCATCAGCAGCGGGTTTTTCACATGTCCGCCAGTGACATGCAGGCTCTCCACGGCATAACCGAAACGCTCCATCGCATCGAGCACATGGCGCGCGCCGAGCGCAATCGCAACGGCGGTGCGCCAATAGAGACGGCAGAGACTGTCGAAAGACGTATCCAATGTCAGCCCGCTGATGACGCCGACGGCGTGCGGATCGGCAAGCGGCGAGCGGTTGCCGTGAAAATCCGGCAGCACATGCAGCCGCTCGGCAAAGGCCTCGCCCTCAAGCGCCCGCAATTCCGTTACCCGCGCAACGATGCGGGCATGCAGCGCCGTATCCGGCTCCCCGCCCGCCGCATGCATGCGTACCATATGATCGAGCAGCGCGCCGGTGGCCGATTGCCCGCCCTCCACCAGCCAGTGCCCGGGCAGGATCGCCTGCCAATAGGGGCCCCAGAGGCTATGGCCGGGCATTTGCCGCTCAGACACCGCGACAAGGCAGCTCGAAGTCCCGGCGATCAGCGCAACATGGCGGCCAACATCGGCAGACAGGCATCCGCCCAGCGCCCCCAGCGCGCCGGCATAGGCGTCGATCATGCCCGCAGCGACCTGACAACCGGTATCCAGACCAAGCTCGGCTGCAGCTTCGGGCGAAAGCGGGCCGATGCTTTCTCCCGGCATCACGGTGGTTTCGGGGAGCCCTGCCCGCTCTCTCAAGTCGGCAAGCCCCGCCAGTTCGAGATAATCCGCCTGCCAGCCGGGATTTTCCTGCGCAAGAAAATTCCACTTCGCCGTCTGCGTGCAATTAGAACGTTTTGCTGAACCGGTCGCTTTCCACGTCAGGAAATCCGCCAGATCGAAGGCGAAGGACATGCGCGACCAGCTCCCGGGCATATGCTGCTTCAGCCACATCAGCTTCGGCATCTGCATTTCCGGCGAGACGCTGTTGCCGGCGAAATCCAGCACCCGGTGTCCCGATGCCGTCAGCCGGTCGGCCTCCGATATCGCCCGGTGATCGAGCCAGACGATGGTGTCGAACCGGTCTTCCCCGGTCACGGATACCGAAACCGGCTCACCCCGCCCATCGCGGATGACGAGCGAACAGGTGGCATCGAAACCGATTGCAGCAATGCTTTGCGGCGCAACACCCGCCTCGGCAAGCGCTGCCCTTACCACGATGCAGACTGCCTTCCATATGTCGGTGGAATCATGTTCGGCGTGGTTTTCCTGCGGTCTCTGCATCAGGATCGGATGGGTGGCGCGGGCAAGCAGCCGGCCGGCCGCATCGAAAATGCCGGCCCGGGCGCTGGCGGTGCCGACATCGACAGCGACGAGATTTTGACGCTTCAAGACTGCAATTCCATCCCTTGCGCAACGGCCCGGCGACAGCGGCGGCAGGCGAAATCCGTTTTAGCCTGCATCACGTTCCGCTTGGCCGCCCAAACCGCCCTTCCCCACATAGCTGCCGACAAGTTGGACCAAATCCGGCATCGCGTCAAACACGGCATCCGCGCCAAACCCGGCGATCTTTTCACGGAATGCGGGAAAACGGGCATGCGAACCACCGGTAAAAGCAAAAACGCCCATGCCGGCGGCCTTTGCCGCGGCAATACCGGCCGGGCTGTCCTCGATCACGATGCAGTGACGCGGATCGACGCCCATCTGGCGCGCCGCGTGCAGGAAGAGATCAGGCGCCGGCTTGCCGTTCTTCACCATGGTGGCGCTGAAGACATGTGGCTCAAATTTGTCGATCAGGCCCGTCAGCCCAAGTGAATAACGGATACGCTCCGGCTGGCTGGAAGAGGCGACGCAGCGCCTGAATGGCACAAGCCTGTCGAGCGTCTGCGCAATGCCGTCGATCGGCTGCAACTCGCTTTTGAAGCGCTCGAACAGCGTCGCCCGCATATGATCGAGAAAATCGATATCCGTCTCGACACCGTAATCCTCGAACAACGTCCTTGTCATGCTGGCGACGCTTCGGCCGAGAAAGCGCTCATAGGCTTCCTCCTCCCCCATCGTCACACCCAAATGGGAGAGCATGTCGAGGAGGACGGAGATGGAAACCGGCTCGCTGTCGACAAGAACGCCGTCGCAGTCGAAAATCAAAAGGGGGCCGGTGTCGTCTTCCATCTCATCGTCACTTTTCAGCCAGCTTGTCATCCAGATAAAGCTGCAAGGTCTTCGCTGTACCCTCTTGCCACAGCGTCTTCAGCGCGTGGGCGAAGCGTTTACGGAAAAGTTCCGATTCGGCAACTGCTCCGAAAATATCGTTAAGCGCGAGGAAGGCCATGGGATCGTCCTTGGCCTTGATGGCCGCCGCCTGCAGGCGCTCGGCGCTGGCATCGTTGAAGACGATTTCCTTGCCGCTGTCCGAGGTGCCCTGAAAATAACGGCACCACAAGGCCGAGACGAGGGATAGACCGATGATATCCTCTCCGCGCTCCAGCCGGTCGGCGGTGGAAGGCAGGATGAATTTCGGCTGGCGGTTGGAACCGTCCTGCGCCAGACGCGGAATGGTGTCGCCAATCTTCGGATTGAGGAAGCGCCGCTCGATCAGCGAGAAATACTCATTGAGGTCCGTATCCGGCACCGGCGGAATGACCGGTATGATCTCTTCCTTTTCGAGCTTTGCCAGAAACGCCCGGATCAGCGGATGCTCCATCGCCTCGTGGACAAAGTGGATGTCGAGCAGCGCCGCCGGATAGGCGATTGCCGCATGGCCGCCATTGAGGATGCGGATTTTCATATGCTCATAGGGCGCAACATCGGATACGAACTGCACGCCCGCTTTCTCGAGCGCCGGGCGGCCCGCCGGGAAATTATCCTCCATCACCCATTGCTTGAATTCTTCGCAGAACACCGGCCAGTTGTCGTCGATGTTGAAGTCATCCCGGGCGATGTTGCGTTCGCGATCGCCGGTGGCTGGCGTGATGCGGTCGACCATCGAATTGGGGAAGGCAACGTTTTCGCCAATCCAGTTGGCAAAGGCAGGATCGGACAGGGCCGCCAGCCCGACCACGGCATTTTTCGTGACCTTGCCATTATGCGGAATGTTGTCGCAGGACATGACGGTGAAAGGCTGCACGCCTCTGTCGCGCCGCGCCTTCAGCCCGGCGACGATCAGCCCGAACACGGTTTTCGGCGAAGCCGGATTTCTGCCGTCTTCGGCAATCGCCGGATGCTGCGGGTTAAACGAACCGGAGGCGTCAATGAAATAACCGCCTTCCGTGATCGTCATGGAAACGATGCGGATCTGCGGATCGGCCAGTTTTTCGATGATCGCCGCGCTGTCTCCGACCGGCAGAATATCGATCATCGGCCCGGTGACACGCGCACCGGTGCGGTTATTGTCCTGCTCCACAACGGTCGTCAGGAGATCCTGTGCGGCGAGTTTTTCGCGCATCACCGTATCCGACGGCAGGACACCCGCGCCGATGATCGCGAAGTCATGGTCCGCTCCGGTGTTGAACAGGTCGTCGAGATAAACCGCCTGATGGGCGCGGTGGAAATTGCCAACGCCGAAATGCACGATGCCGGCAGAAAGATCGTCCCGGCTGTAGGACGGAACGGCCGCGGTCTTTTTTGCTTCGTCAAGCGTTGCGAGGGAAAGTTTGCATGTCATGTCATGATCCTCGAAGGGAAAACGGTGGTCTTGCCAATCGCCCTGTCGCGGGCATTCGGACTATCTGCAAACGGCCGCCACCGAATGGCGAGCCGCTGCGTCTTTAGGGCCAGCCCCGCCTAGATTGCCTTGCCCTTGTCATCGAACCTGTGGATTTTGGTATCGTCGGGCGTGATGAAGACAGTGTCGCCGTGCTTGCAGGCGAATTCGCCGTCCGCGCGGGCGGTAATCGGGCCGATGCCTGGGACATCGATATGCAGAAATGTGTCGGAGCCGAGATGTTCGGCGACGGTGACCTTGCCCTGCCAGAGACCGCTTTCCTTCGACAGCACCAAATGTTCCGGCCGAACCCCGGCTGTGGCGGCACCCTTTTGGCGGGCGAAGTCACCGGTGATGAGGTTCATGCGCGGCGAGCCGATGAAGCCGGCGACGAAGAGGTTGGCGGGAGAGCGATAGAGCTCCATCGGCGAACCGACCTGCTCGATATTGCCACGGTTCAGCACCACGATCTTGTCGGCCATGGTCATGGCCTCCACCTGGTCGTGGGTAACGTAGATCATCGTCGTTTTCAGCGTGTTGTGCAGCTCGGAGATTTCCAGCCGCATGGTGCCGCGCAGCGCCGCATCGAGGTTGGAGAGCGGCTCATCAAACAGGAAGGCGGAAGGCTCGCGCACGATGGCGCGGCCAATCGCCACGCGCTGGCGCTGGCCGCCCGAGAGCTGTGAGGGCCGGCGTTCGAGATAATCGGTGAGGTTCAGCACCCGTGCCGCATCCTCCACCTTCCTGTCGATAACCGCCTTGTCGAGCTTGGCCATCTTCAACGGAAAGGCGATGTTGTTCCTGACGCTCATATGCGGATAAAGCGCATAGGACTGGAACACCATGGCAAGGCCACGTTCGGCCGGCGCCCGCTCGGTCACATCCTTGCCGTCGATGACGATCTTGCCGCCGGAGACATCCTCCAGCCCGGCGATCAGGCGCAGAAGCGTGGACTTGCCGCAACCGGAGGGACCGACGAAGACGACGAATTCGCCATCGTTGATATCGAGATCGATCGACGGGATGACCTTTGCCTCACCGAAGACCTTGGACACGTTCTGAAGGGAAATGCTGCCCATGTTTGTCGTTCCTTATTTCACGGCGCCAAAGGTCAGGCCGCGCACGAGTTGCTTCTGCGAGAACCAGCCAATGACGAGAATGGGGGCGATCGCCATCATCGAGGCGGCCGAAAGTTTTGCCCAGAACAGCCCCTGCGGCGAGGAGAAGGAGGCAATGAAGGCCGTCAGTGGTGCCGCATTGGTGGTGGTCAGCCGGATGGTCCAGAAGGATTCATTCCAGGCGAGGATGACGTTTAAGAGCAGCGTCGAGGCAATGCCGGGCACCGCCATCGGTGTCAGCACATGCACGATCTCGTTCCACAGCGATGCACCATCCATGCGCGCCGCTTCCAGGATCTCGCCGGGAATTTCCCGGAAATAGGTGTAGAGCATCCAGATGACGATCGGCAGGTTGATGAAAGTCAGCATGATGGTGAGGCCAATGCGGGTATCGAGCAGCCCGGCATTGCGGAAGATCAGATAGATCGGCACCAGCACGGCCACCGCCGGCATCATCTTGGTGGAAAGCATCCACATCAAAATGTCCTTGGTGCGCTTGGTCGGCGAGAACGCCATGGCCCAGGCGGCAGGAATGGCGATGATCAGCGCGATGATCGTAGAACCTAGTGACAGCACCACCGAGTTCATGAAGGGCTTGAAGTAATCGCGCTGGGTCTGGACCGTCACGTAATTCTCAAGCGTGCCCGAGGGAATGAGGCTGAAGCCGGCGATCGCCTCCGGCTCGGTCTTGATCGAAGTGAGGAAGGCGTAAAGGATCGGAAAGAACAGCAGGAGCGCGACGATCCATGCGGCGATGGAGAAGCCGATCTTTGCGCGAGTGGTTGTCTTGCGGGCCATGATGTTTCCCCTTTACCGGTCGAGGTTCTTGCCGACCGCGCGCATCAGGAAGATGGCGACGATATTGGCGAGGATAACGGCGATGATACCGCCGGCCGAAGCGCCACCCACGTCGTAACCCAGAAGCGCGGTGCGATAGATCAGGAAGGCAAGGTTGGTGGACGCATAACCCGGGCCGCCATTGGTGGTGACGAGGATTTCCGCGTAGACACCGAGCAGGAAGATCGTCTGGATGAGGATGACGACCGTGATGGCGCGGGAAAGATGCGGCAGCGTCAGATAGATGAAGCGGTTGGCGAAGTTGGCGCCATCCATCTCGGCCGCTTCCTTCTGCTCACCATCGAGGGATTGCAGCGCGGTGAGCAGGATCAGCGTCGCAAAGGGCAGCCATTGCCAGGCGACGATGATGATGATGGACAGCAGCGGAAACTGTGCAAACCAGTCCACCGGCTGGAAACCAAAGAAGCGGGAGAGATCGGCGAGCACGCCATAACCGGGATGCATGATCATATTCTTCCACACCAGCGCGGCAACCGGCGGCATGACGAAGAAGGGCGAAATGATCATGATGCGCACGATGCCCTGGCCGAAAATATCGTTGTCAAGCAACAGAGCAATGGCAATGCCGCCGATCACGGTGATCAAAAGCACCCCGCCGACGATCAGCAGCGTGTTCCAGATCGACTGGAAAAAGGCGGGGTCGGTGTAGAAATACTGATAATTGAACAGGCCAGCGAAGCTGACATTGGCCGGGTTCAGGAGGTTGTAGTTCTGGAACGAGAACCACAGGGTCATTGCCAGAGGCACGATCATCCAGACCAGAAGCAGCAGAACCGAAGGCGCAAGCATCACCCGCGCAAGACCGCTTGTGTTTCGCGTTGCCATTTGCACTCACCTCCCCTTGGGCTCGGGCATCAAGAGATGCGCCCGGCATATCCGGAAGAACCGGCTCATTCTTGTTTTGATTTGAAAGCTATCGAAGCCGCATGGCGGTCTTCAGCCCGCAGTCTCGCTGCCCGGCATTGGCGCCGGACAGCGATCTTCGGGAGGATTACTTGATGTAACCGGCGCGGGTCATTTCGCGCGTCGCGGTCGACTGGGCGCTGGCAAGCGCATCATCGACGCTGGACTGGCCGGCAACGACCGCCGAGAACAGCTGACCAACCGTGGTGCCGAGCGCCTGGAATTCAGGGATCGCCACGAACTGACCGCCGGTGTAAGGCACGGGCTTTACAGTCGGCTTGGTGATGTCGGCGGCATCCATGGCGGCAAGCGTCGGCTTGGCGAAGGCGGCAGCCTTTTCATAGTCGGCGTTCTTGTAAAGCGAGGTGCGGGTGCCCGGAGGCACGTTTGCCCAGCCTTCCTTGGAAGCGACGAGTGCGGTGTAGTCCTTGCTGGTTGCCCAGGAGATGAACTTCTCAGCGGCTTCGGCCTTCTGCGAGCTCTTCGGGATAGCAAGGTTCCAGGACCACAGCCAGTTGCCGTGGTTCTTCAGCTCACCATGGGTCGGGAAGAGCGCGTAACCGACCTTGTCGGCAACGGTGGAATCCTTCGGATTGGAAACGAAGGAGGCAGCCACAGTGGCGTCAATCCACATGCCGCACTTGCCCTGCTGGAACAGCGTCAGGTTTTCATTGAAACCGTTGGAGGAGGCACCGGACGGGCCGGCATCCTTCATCAGATCAACGTAGAACTGCAGCGAGCTCTTCCATTCCGGCTGATCGAACTGCGGCTTCCAGTTTTCATCGAACCAGCGGCCACCGAAGGAGTTGGTGAGCGCGCTGATGAAGGCCATGTTCTCGCCCCAGCCGGCCTTGCCGCGCAGGCAGATGCCGTTGATATCGGCCTTGCGGTCGGTGATCTTGCGGGCCGCATCGCCGATGAATTCCCATGTGGGGTTATCAGGCATCTTCAGGCCGGCTTTTTCAAACAGGTCCTTGCGATACATGATCATGGCGGATTCGCCGTAGAAGGGGGCTGCGTAAAGCTTGCCGTCAGCGGAAAGGCCGCCACGGATCGCCGGCAGAATGTCGTCGACGTCATATTTGTCGCCGAGCTTTTCGAGCGGCAGCAGCCAGCCCTGCTTGGCCCAGATCGGCACTTCGTAGTTGCCGATGGTCATGATGTCATATTGACCGCCATTGGTGGCGATATCGGTCGTCACGCGCTCGCGCAGGACGTTTTCTTCAAGCGTTACCCATTCGACCTTGATATCCGGGTTCTTGGCGGTGAAGTCCGAGGTGAGACCCTGCATGCGGATCATGTCGCCGTTGTTCACGGTGGCAATGGTCAGCGTCTCGGCGGATGCAAGGGTCGAAAAGGCGAGTGCCGAGCATGCGCCCAGCAAAATGGTCTTCAATGTCATATCTTCCTCCCAGAAGAAAAATGATGAGCATTCGCTTTGCTCTGGGGCATTTACTCACTCGCAGATCAAAAATGTCAAGCGACATCCTGTGCTGCGACGCAGAGAGAAAAATCAAGTATTTGATTTTACTAAATTAATTTTTGCTCAGTGTGTGAGCAAATATTCACTTGTCGCTTCGTCGGTGATGAGCCCGTTCAACAGGCCACCCTTCAGCGCCGCCAGAATCGATGCGTTCTTGCGCGCACCCTGCGCCATGCCGATGACGGTGCAGGTGTCTCGTGAGGGAATGGGAACGGAGGCGACGCGCTCGTTGACGGAATGCTCGAGAATGCGACCTCCCGCGTCATATATCCAGCCGCAGATCTCACCGACAGCACCGCTCGCCATCAGCGCCTTCATCTCATCGACGCCTAGAAAACCATCAACGCAGAGCGGCGCGTTCTCACCGAGTTCACCGACACCAACGAAAGTGACGTTGGCGGCAGCGCCGAGCGCCAGCGTGGAGCGCACCATGGACTGATCATGTAACAGTTCCCGCTCCTCTGCCGATGAACAGAGCACCGGTAACGGCATCGGGAAATGCCGCGCCTTGATGGCATCGGCCATGCTGAAGATGACGTTGTAATAGGCGGCCGATCCATCAGGGCCGATATTGCCGGTCAGCGACACGATGCGGTGCTGCGGGCACTCCATCGGCGGCAATTGATCCACGGCAGCCTTCAAGGTGCGGCCGGTACCGATGGCGAGCACGATGGGATCGGCATTCTTCAGCCAGCGCTCGATTTCCGCCGCGCCCGCCTCGGCAATGCCGACGGTCGAGGACACACCGGCGGGATCGCTCGGCACCACCTCGATATATCTAAGGTCGAATTTCTCTTTCAGCCGCTCGGCCTTTTCGAGACAGGCGGCAATGGGGTGGTCGAGCCGGACCTTGATCAGCCGCTCGGCAACCGCCAGCGACACCAGCCGCTGCGCCGACTGCCGGGAAATGCCCATGGCGCCGGCAATCTCGTCCTGCGTGCGACCGGCGACATAATAAAGCCAGCCAGCACGGGCCGCATCATCCAGCCGTCCATGTGCGTCGTTTCGTCTGGCCATGCCGCTGCCCCCTGAGAATTTCGTCTGCGCATTTGCTGGCATTTTTTTGCAGCGGCTGTCAAACGGGGGGATGCGCAGGGGAGCGTGCGACGGGCGTAAAATCATCTGTCGTGGCAGTGCGGCAGGTTTCTTCTCCTCGAGGGGGAGAGGTGGCCCGAAGGGTCGGATGAGGGGGCAAGCTCTCGGTTTATCTCTACCCTTGCCCCCTCATCCCGCTGCCGCGGACTTTTCCCCGGCGGGGAGAAGAAATATGCGGGAACCACCCGGTCCCTTTATCTGCGTCAGCCCGAAGCCAGCACTGCTCAATCAAGCCGCTTCCTGCACCAGGTGCCCCGCCGAAACCTCACGATAAAGCCGCTGCGGCGGCACATAGTCCACCGGCCGGATCGGGCTTCTGATCTCGTCGGTCGCCATGTTGCGCTTGATCTGCCGTCGCGCGGGATCGGGCACCGGAACGGCGGACATCAGCTTCTTCGTATAGGGGTGCTGGGGATTATCGAAAACGGCCGCGCGCGGGCCGATCTCGACGATCTCGCCAAGATACATCACCGCCACCCGGTGACTGACCCGTTCCACCACCGCCATGTCATGGCTGATGAACAGGAAGGCGAGGTTGAGGTTTTGCTGCAGGTCGAGCAGCAGGTTGCAGACCTGCGCCTTGATCGAGACATCGAGCGCCGATACCGCCTCATCGGCGACAATGACCTTGGGATCGAGCATCAGCGAGCGGGCAATGGCGATGCGCTGGCGCTGGCCGCCGGAAAATTCATGCGGGAAGCGCCGCATCATATCCGGGCTCAGGCCCACTTTTTCCAGAAGATCGGCAGCCTTTTCCCGGGCCTGCTGTTTGGTTCCGAGGCGATGTTCGATAAAGGGCTCCATGATCGCCGTGCCGACGCTCATGCGCGGGTCGAGCGAGGCGAAGGGGTCCTGGAAGATCATCTGCACGCTGCGGCGCATGGTTCGCAGCGTCGTCTTGTCGAGCTTCAGCACCTCGTAGCCATCGAGCATGACATCGCCTGACGTCGGCTCGATCAGCCGGGTGATGGAGCGGCCCGTGGTGGACTTGCCGCAGCCCGATTCACCCACCAGCGAGAGGGTTTCGCCCTCGGCGAGATCGAAGGAAACCTTTTCCACCGCATGCACGGCGCCGGATTTGCGGCCGAATAGGCCGGAGCGGATGTCGAAACGGGTGGTCAGATCCTTGACCGAAAGGATGGGCGTGCGGCCGCCGGAGACAGTATCCTTCACGTCCGCCACAGGCTGACTTTCGCCGGTCTTGATATCGATGATCGGGAAACGGGCCGGCAGCAGCCTTTCCTTCATCGAACCCAGCTTCGGCACCGCGGAAAGCAGGGCTCGCGTATATGGGTGGCGGCCACGATGGAAAATGTCGTCGGTGGTGCCGGTTTCCACCACATCGCCACGGAACATGACGATGGTGCGGTCAGAGACTTCCGCCACCACGCCCATATCGTGGGTGATGAAGAGAACCGACATGCCCTCCTCTTCCTGCAATGTCTTGATGAGGTCGAGAATCTGGCCCTGGATGGTCACGTCGAGCGCCGTCGTCGGCTCGTCGGCGATCAGCAGCTTCGGTTTGGAGGCAAGCGCCATGGCGATCATCACGCGCTGGCGCATGCCGCCGGAAAACTGGTGAGGATAATCGTCGAAACGGTTCTTCGCATTGGGAATGCGGACTTTTTCCAGAAGCCGGATGACCTCGGCCTTTGCGGCAGAGGAGGAAATATCCTGATGTACGGTCAGCGCTTCGGCGATCTGCTTGCCGATCGGAAAGATCGGGTTGAGGCTGGTCATCGGCTCCTGGAAGATCATCGAAATGTCCTTGCCGCGGACCTTGCGCATCTCTTCTTCCGGCAGTGCCAGCAGATCGCGCCCGCCGAGCATGACCTTGCCTTCGATGCGGCTCGTCTTTTTATCGAGCAGCCGCATGATGGAGAGCGAGGTGACGCTCTTGCCCGAGCCGCTCTCGCCGACGATCGCCACCGTCTCACGCGGCGCGATCTCGAAACTCATATTGCGCACCACGGATTTCCAGCCGCCATCGACGCGGAAGGAGGTGGTGAGATTTTGAACCGATAAAACCGGGCTGACCGAACCGCCGGTCTGTTCCATTGATGTCGCTGCCAAAAGCATGCCGATCTCCTGAAAAGCAGAAGGCGGCCACGAGGGGCCGCCGGATGTCTCATGCAGCAAGTGCGGTTTCGGCCATCGAAACCCAGTAGCTGATGCCGTAAGGCAGCGCGTCGTCGTTGAAATCATAGGCGGCATTGTGCAGCCTGGCGGTATCGCCATTGCCGATGAAGATGAAGGCGCCGGGGCGCGCCTCCAGCATGTAGGAGAAATCCTCGGCGCCCATATGCGGATTGGGATTGGTGTTGACGGCGTTGGCGCCGGCCACACCCATTGCCACGCCGGTCGCGAATTCTGTCTCGTCACTGTGGTTGAACGTGACGGGATAACCGCGATCGTATTTCACCTCCACCGTCGCGCCATGAGCCATGGCGGTGGCGGCGGCCACTTCCTTGAGGCGCTTTTCGGCGAAATCGCGGGTCTCCGGCAGCAGCGTGCGCACGGTGCCGGTCAGCGTCACCGCACCGGGAATGACGTTGGACGCCGTGCCGCCATGGGTGGTGGCCACGGTGACGACGAGTGATTTCAACGGATCCGTCTCGCGCGAGACGATGGATTGCAGGGCGATGATGATATGCGCCGAAGTCAGCACCGGATCGATGGAAAGATGCGGTGCCGCCGCGTGGCTGCCCTTGCCGGTGATGGTGATTTCGAAACTGTCCGCAGCCGCCATGGTGGAACCCTTGCGGATGGCGAACTGCCCGACGGGGATGCCCGGCTCGTTATGCATGCCATAGACCTGCGAGATGCCGAATTTCTCCATCATGCCGTCATTCAACATGGCAAGCGCTCCCGCGCCACCTTCTTCCGCCGGCTGGAAGATCACGGCCACCGACCCCTTGAAATTGCGCGTCTCGGCCAGATATTGCGCCGCACCCAAAAGCATGGCGGTATGCCCGTCATGACCGCAGGAATGGGCCTTGCCCGGCGTCTTCGAGGCCCATGGCTTGCCGCTCGTCTCAAGGATCGGCAGCGCATCCATGTCGGATCGGAAACCGATGGTCGGACCATCCCCGTGCCGGCCCTTGATGATGCCGACCACGCCTGTTTTGCCAATGCCCGTTTCGACCACGTCGCAGCCGAAGGATTTCAGTTTTTCGGCAACGAATTTCGATGTTTCGTAGACATCGTAGAGCAGTTCCGGGTGTTCATGCAGATGGCGCCTCCAGCCGGCAACTTCTTCCTGCATTTCAGCCACACGGTTCAATATCGGCATTCTCTTTTTCCCTTTTTTTGTTCCCCGCCGGGTTGTCGGACGCCATATTGAGTTTGGAATTTCCTCTTTTGCAAGCATGAAATTTGCTGCATGAGCGAAAAATAGGCCCAAAACTAAATGGCTCAAAATTTGTTCATCAATGAAACATTCGGACTTGCTTTTCAAAAAAACTGACAATAGCATCATCTGGAATGGAGGAATATTCCTTAGCAAAGTCAAATAGTTAGAATAACAGACCTTGCACATGACGACGGGAAAAGCGTCAAACATTCAAACAGATAAAATCCAAAAAGGGGAAAACCACAATGAAGAAGCGCAGCGTTCTCTTTGCCGGCACGGTGGCGGCCATGGCTCTCGCGGGCTCTGCCGCCCACGCCGAGCGCGGCAGTGACGGCGAACTGAAAATCCTGTTCTGGCAGGCCGTATCGACGCTTAATCCCTATCTGTCGGGTGGCACGAAGGAAGTCTACAGCTCGTCCATGGTTATCGAGCCGCTGGCGCGGTATGACGAAAAGGGCGAGCTGGTGCCGATGCTGGTGACCGAGATTCCGACGATCGACAATGGCGGCGTCGCGAAGGATCTGCTCAGCATGACGTGGAAGCTGAAGACCGACGTGAAGTGGTCTGACGGCACGCCCTTCACCGCAGAGGATGTGATCTTCACCTGGAAATATTGCACCGCACCCGATGGCGGCTGCGCGCAGGCGGCACAATATGAGGGCGTGAAGAACGTCGAGGCCATCGACGACCACACCGTCAAGGTCAGCTTCACCGAGCCGAAACCCTACCCCTATTCGGCATTCGTGGGCGCACAGTCGCCGGTCATCCAGAAGAAGCAGTTTGAAAAATGCGTAGGCGCGGCAGCTCCCGGCTGCACCTCCGCCAATTTCGGCCCCATCGGCACCGGCCCCTTCGTCGTCAAGGATTTCAAGCCGAACGACGTCATCAGCTTCGTTGCCAACCCCAATTACCGTGACCCCGCCAAGCCCGCCTTCGCCACGGCGACCCTGAAGGGCGGCGGCGATGCCGCTTCCGCCGCGCGCGCCGTGCTGGAAACCGGGGAATTCGACTATGCCTGGAACATGCAGGTCGAGCCGGAAATCCTCGCCACCATGGTGGCGGCCGGCAAGGGCAAGCTGGAAACCGCCTTCGGCACGCAGGTCGAGCGTATCAATCTCAACTGGTACAATGCCGATCCTTCGCTGGGCGACAAGCGCTCCACCAAACAGGCCGGTCCCCATCCTGCCATTTCCGATCCCGCCGTGCGACGCGCGCTTTCGCTCGCCATCGACCGTGAGGTCATCGATGAAGCAGGTTACGGAGAAGCGGGCAAGCCGACCTGCAACATCGTACCGGCTCCGGAAGCCGTCGCTTCCACCAAGAATGACAGCTGGTGCCTGAAGCAGGATGTGGAAGGCGCAAACAAGCTATTGGACGATGCCGGCTGGGTGAAGGGTGCCGATGGCATTCGCGCCAAGAATGGCGTGAAACTTTCCTTCCTTTACCAGACGTCCACAAACTCGGTTCGCCAGGCCACGCAGGAACTGGTGAAGGACATGTGGTCGCAGATCGGCGTCGCTTCCGAACTGCGCAATGTCAGCGCTTCGGTCTTCTTCGGCGGTGACCCGGCGAGCCCGGATACCTTCCAGAAATTTTATGCCGACGTCGAAATGTACACCAACAATTTCGACGGTACGGACCCGGAAAAATATCTGGCGGAATGGCTGTGCGACAAGATTCCGGCCCCTGAAAACGGCTGGCAGGGGCAGAATATTCCGCGTTACTGCAACCCGGAATTCGACAAGCTTGTGGGTGAACTCTCCAAGACCGCCGACCTTGCCAAGCGTGCGGAGATTTCCAAGCAGCTCAACGACATGCTGACGGAGGAAGGCGCGCATATTCCGCTCATCCACCGCGGCAGCGTTTCCTCGCATTCGCTGACGCTGGAAGGCGTGCGCATGAATGCCTGGGACTCGGAACTCTGGAACGTCGCGGACTGGTCCCGCGAGAAGTAACACGCAGATGCGCCGGCTTCTCCCCCGGAGAGGCCGGCCTTCTGCATGCCCCTGGACCATGTTCTGAAGACACATTTGCCGCGTTAAGGCGAAATAGCTCCCAATTTTCGCTCTGCCGCGCTCTGGGTCTGGAGAGTTTCAGATGTTTACCTTTACGCTCCGGCGGCTAGCCTTTGCCGTTCCGACGTTGCTCGTCATCAGCTTCGTCATCTTCGCGCTGCTTGATCTCGCGCCCAACGATCCGACCGGCGACCTTCCCCTCACCATCCCGCCTGAAGTGCGTGAGCAAATCCGCGCCTCGCTTGGCCTCGACCAGCCCTTCTTCATCCGTTACCTGATGTGGCTGCAGCAATTCTTCATCAACGAGCCGCTGAACCTCTTCGAAAAGCTGACCGGCTGGCAGATCGGCGATGGCAGCCGTATGCGGGTGCTTTCCTGGGCGACACGCAGCCCGGTGGTCGATCTCGTCATCCAGCGCATGCCGCAGACACTGTGGGTGGTGGGCCTTGCCTATCTCTTCGGTGCGCTGCTGGCGATCCCGATCGGAGTGATCTCCGCCTACAAGCAATATTCGATCTTCGACCAGATCGGCACTTTCGTCTCCATGGTCGGTTATTCGGTGCCGACCTTCTTCACCGGCGTGCTGCTGGTCGTCATCTTCAGCTCTTACCTGCAATGGTTCCCTTCAGTCTACGACACCAATCTGAGGGTCACGGACTGGGCGAGCTTCGTGGCGCAGGTGAAGCAGATGTTCCTGCCGGTGCTGGTCCTGACGCTCTATAACGTCTCGCAGATCAGCCGCTTCGTGCGCGCCTCCATGCTCGACAATCTGCATCAGGATTACGTGCGCACCGCACGCGCCAAGGGCGTGAAGGAAAAATCCGTGCTGCTCATCCACGTGCTGCGCAACAGCCTCATCCCGGTCGTAACGGTTATTGCGCTTGGGGTGCCGACCATCTTCTCCGGCGCCATCATCACCGAGCAGATTTTCCGCGTGAACGGGCTTGGCCAATTGCTGATAACAGCCGTTCAGGGGGCGGATATTCCGCTGGTTCAGACGCTGACCTTCATCTTTGCGGTGCTGATCGTGCTCTTCAACCTGATTGCCGACGTGCTTTACGGCATTCTCGACCCGAGGATCCGCTATGACTGACGCCACCATTACAGCGCCGACGGTTGCGGCCACCCCCACGCAATCCGCCCTTGCCGATATCTGGAAACAGTTTCGCGTTCACAAGGGCGGCGTGGCGGGGCTCTTGGTCTTTGTCTTCATCCTGCTCGCGGTCTATGTCGGGCCTTATATCCACACCGTTGCTCCGAACGCCATCAATGTGAAGGCGCGCAACCAGTGGCCGTCGCTGGCGCATCCCTTCGGCACCGATAATCTTGGCAAGGACATGCTGGCGCAGGTCCTGGCCGGCGGGCGCATTTCACTTGCCGTCGGCATCACCGCGATGCTGCTGGCTCTGTTCCTCGGCACGCTGGTGGGTGTTCTATCAGGTTATTTCCGCAGACTGGACGGACCCTTGATGCGCCTCACCGACCTGTTCCTGGCGCTACCGCTTTTGCCGCTGCTGCTCGTCATCCTGATGCTGTTTCGCGACACGCTGCGTGCGGCCTTTGGACCGGAGACTGGCATCTTCATCCTGATCGTCTTCGTGATCGGGATAACCAGCTGGATGAGAGGTGGCTCGGTTTGTCTGAACAGTTTCGGGCTTTTTGTTAAGTGGATTTCCGCCTCGATTATGCTGCCACCATCATTGGTGCCAGCGCGTTGAAGTAGGCCTGATCCGGCGTCTGCCGGTCAAGGGATGAATGTGGGCGTCGGCTATTGTAAAAGGTCAGATAGCGGCCGATGCCAGCGCGGGCCTCGGACACTGTTTTATAGGCATGGAGGTAGACTTCCTCGTATTTGATCGAACGCCAGAGCCGCTCGACGAACACGTTGTCCCGCCACGCACCCTTGCCATCCATTGAGATGGCGATTTCCGCCTTCTTCAGCACCGCCGTGAAGTCCACCGAGGTGAACTGCGATCCCTGGTCCGTATTGAATATGTCGGGTCTGCCATAACGGGCCAGCGCTTCCTCGACTGCTTCGATGCAGAAGGCTGCCTCCATCGTGATCGACAGCCGCCACGACAGAACCCTCCGACTGAACCAGTCCACAACGGCGCAGAGATAGACGAATCCGCGAGCCATCGGAACATAGGTCAGGTCCATCGCCCAGACCTGGTTGGGCCTTGTAACCGCCAGCTTGCGCAGGAGGTAGGGATAGATTTTGTGCCCAGGTGCCGGTTTCGACGTGTTCGGGCGACGGTAGATCGCCTCGATGCCCATCTTCTTCATCAGCGTGGCGACGTGCCGCCGCCCAGCCTCCAGCCCTTCTCCCCTCAGTAGCCCTTGCAACATCCGACTTCCGGCAAAGGGGTAGTCAATATGCAGTTCGTCGATCCGGCGCATCAGAGCCAGATCGCCCTCAGACACCGGACGAGGCAGATAATAGACACTGCCACGGCTGAAGCCGAGAAGCTTCGCTTGGCGCACGACGGATAGCTTATGCTGGCGGTCGATCATTTCTTTCCGCCCAGCAATCCCGCCTTGCCGAGCGCACCGGATAAAAAATCGTTCTCCAGTGTCAATTCGCCGATCTTGGCGTGCAGTGTTTTGACATCGACGGTTGGACCCGCCGGTTCCGCCTTCGCTTCATCACCGAAAACGCCTGTCGCCCCCTCAAGGAGCTGGTCTTTCCACTGTTTGATCTGGTTGGCGTGCACGTCAAACTGCTGGGACAACTCCACCAGCGTCTGTTCGCCTCGAATAGCGGCAAGCGCCACCTTTGCCTTGAAAGCCGGGCTGTGGTTCCGGCGCGGTCGTCTCGTCATGGTATCTCCTGTTCACGGCATCTAAGCCGAAGTCAGGCAGAAATTCCACTTATCCCCGCTGTTCAAATTTCCCGAGCCAGCTCTATGCATACAGCCCGCATCGTGCGCGGTGATGTGCTGACGATCAAAAGCCAGGAATTCATCATGGCTGCGAAATCGAGCGGCATGCGCGAATACCGCATCATCCTCAGGCATATTCTGCCGAATGTGCTGAGCTCGATCATGGTCTCCGCCACGCTCGGCATCGCTGCCGCCATCATCACGGAATCCGCCCTCTCCTTCCTCGGTCTCGGCTTCCCCTCCGACTTTCCGACCTGGGGACGGCTGCTGTTCGACGGCGCGAACTTCCTGCAACTGACGCCCTCGCGCGTGTTGTGGCCGGGGCTGGCGATTTCGCTGACGGTTCTGAGCGTGAATTACATCGGCGATGCCGTGCGCGATGCGCTTGATCCGCGGGCGCTGAAGAGCTAAACGCTTCCCTCATCCCTGTGCTAGTCACAGGGATGAGGTTGAGCGTATCGCGGCACAAAAGCGGGACGCGTCCTAGTGATAATTCACCTTTTCTGCATCCAGAATGCTGTCCGCATCCAGCGCCGCAATCGGAATATCTGTCCGCGCCGGAATATCTCCGGAAAGCTGAAGCGCGAGATAACGCCCGCAGCAGACCCGCAGGAATGAGGTGAAATTGCCGAGATCGTGCCCGGCATCGATCGATTCATTATAAAGCTTGGCGATGAGCTGCACGCTGTTCATGCCGTCGCGCCGCGCGATCTCGTCCAGCGTCGTCCAGAAAAAGTTCTCAAGCCGGACACTGGTGACCATGCCATCGATGCGGAGCGACCGCGTATGGCTTTCCCAGAGCGTCGGGTCTGCCTTGATGAAGAGCTTGCACATGGTTTCCTCCCTCACCACGCCTGAGATATAGGCGGAAAACAGGGCCGGAAAAAGCCCCGTTCGCCGGTCTTATTTACCGAGCACCGCCATGAACTGCGAAAGCCAGGCGGGATGGGCGGGCCATGCGGGTGCCGTCACCAGCTTCCCGTCGGTCACCGCCGCATCGATGGCGATATCGGCATAGGTGCCGCCTGCCAGCTCAACCTCCGGGCGGCAGGCGGGATAGGCCGAGCAGGTGCGGCCCTTGAGCACACCCGCAGCCGCCAGCAATTGCGCGCCATGGCAGACGGCCGCGACAGGCTTGTCTGCCTCGAAGAAATGTTTCACCGCCGCCAGCACGTCCGAATTGAGCCGCAGATATTCCGGCGCACGGCCACCCGGAATGACCAGCGCATCGTAATCCGCCGGTTTAATATCGGCGAAGGTGGCATTGAGCGCAAAATTATGGCCGCGTTTTTCCGAGTAGGTCTGGTCGCCCTCGAAATCGTGGATGGCCGTGGCGATGGTCTGGCCCGCCTTCTTGCCGGGGCAGACGGCGTGCACCGTGTGGCCGACAGCGAGCAGCGTCTGGAACGGCACCATGGTCTCGTAATCCTCGGCGAAATCACCGGTGATCATCAAAATCTTCTTCGGCATGTCTGCTCCTCCCGTTTTCGAATGCCTTTTGGCACCCTAACAGGAGGGATCGACGTGCGGGTATTATGGCAATACTACATGCCCGATAAAGGAGATATCAGCCGGCCGGCGGCTCCGGCCAGCGCCGGACGCCACCACCCCAATCCTCGAAAGACTTGGACAGTTTGAGCACGAATAGATCCTGGTAACGCGGACCGACGATCTGCAGGCCGATGGGCATGCCGGATGTGGAGAAGCCGCAATTGATCGAGGATGCGGGCTGCTCCGACATGTTCCACGGCACGGTAAAGGCGATATGTTCGAAGGGCCGTGCAGGATCGTTGGTGGGAGAAGCCCAGTCGGCAGGATAGGAGACGATGGGGTTAACGGGTGAAATCACCACATCAACGGACTGCATCAACCGCCCGCAAACTTTACGCATTTCCATGGTCTGGTTGAAACCGAAAACGGCACGCGCGCCGGAAACATCAGCACCCTTTTCCGCCCATTCGTGAATATAGGGAAGGATCGCGGCACGACGATCCGCGCTCAACGCCACCATGTCGCCCCAGAACTTCGCCCGCCAGAAATCATCCAGCCCGTCGAGCATCTCACGCGTCAGCACCGGCTCGACCGGGATGACAATGGCGCCGGCCGCCTCGAACAGTTTTGCAGCCGCGACAACGGCGTCGCGCACCTCTTCGTCCAGCGGCAGGCCGCAGCCCGCATCCAGCATCAGTCCGATTTTCAGGCCTTTCACATCAATATCGAGGTCCATCCAGTCGATGCTGTTCGGCGGCAGCGATGTGCCGTCGCGCCAGTCCGGCCGCGAAAGCGTTGCCATGGCATAAGCCGCATCAACGACCGTGCGCGTCATCGGCCCGGCACAGCGGCCGGTATAATAGGGATCAACCGGGATACGACCCTGGCTCGGCTTGAAGCCGAAGAGGCCCGTCCACCCCGCCGGCAATCTTACCGAGCCGCCAATATCCGTGCCGATATGCAAGGTGCCGTAACCCGCAGCACCGGCCGAAGCAGCACCGGCGCTGGAGCCGCCGGGATTCTGGCTCGGGTCCCACGGGTTGCGGCTGAGCTTATGGAAGCTGGAAAGGCCGGAAGAGAGCATGCCGTAATCCGGGCACGTCGTCTTGGCATAGATAATCGCACCATCCTCACGGCAACGGGCGGCCACCGGCGCGTCTTCAACCGCGGGCAAAAGCTCCACCGCCCTGGTGCCGAGCGGCACAGGATGGCCTTTCGTGGCGATGAGTTCCTTCAGCGAGACCGGAATTCCATCGAGGGCTCCCAGCGTTTCACCCTTTTGCCAGCGCTCCGTCGAGGCCAGCGCCTGCCTGCGCGCATCCTCCGGATCATAAGCGTAAAGGGCGTTCACGACAGGCTCGAATGCCTCGATACGCGCCTCCACCGCCTGCCAATATTCCGATGGCGAGAGTTTCTTTTCCCGGTAAAGCGCCAGAATTTCGAGCGTGTTGAGGTGTATGAGATCGGTCATGGCATCGTCTCGTCAGAAAAACAGGAAATAGGGGCGATATCGGCGTGAAGCGGTCAGCTTGTATCGCGCGGGTCCAGCAGGTCGCGCAGGCCATCGCCGAGAAGATTGAGGCCGAAGACGGCGAGCGCAATGGCAAGGCCGGGCATGATGGCAAGCCAGGGCGCCGCACCGAGATAGGTCTGGGCGTCGGCCAGCATCCGCCCCCAGGTGGCGGCGGGCGGCGGCATGCCGAGACCGAGGAAGGAAAGGCCTGCCTCCGTCAGTATTGCAAGACCCAGCTGGATCGTCACCTGCACGATGATCTGGTTGGAAATATTCGGCACGACGTGCAACATCGTGATCTTGGCGCGGTTCTGGCCAATGCTTGTGGCGGCGGTGATGTATTCCCGCGCCCAGATTTGTAAGGCCGCCCCCAGCGTCAGTCGCGCAAAGACCGGCACCATGAAGGTGGCGATGGCGATGATGGCGGTAAAGCGTCCCGTGCCGATGAAAGCGCCGAGCATCATGGCCGACAGGATGGGCGGCACGGCGAAGATGATATCGCAGATGCGCATGACGACGGTTTCGGTAAAGCCGCGCAGCGCCGCGACCGTGACGCCGATCGCCGTGCCGATAAAGGCGCCAATGGCGACGGCGGCAATGGCGGTGGAAAGCGAGTTCCACGCACCGGCCATCAGCATGGAGAGCACATCGCGGCCGAAATGGTCCGTGCCAAGACCGCCATAAACAAAAGGCGATTTCAGCTTTTGCACGATCTGCATCTTGGTGGGCGAAACCGGTGTCCAGACCAGCGACAACAGCGCGACGGCCACGAGGAAGGCCGTGACGGCAATACCGATAACGAAGGCCGGGCGGCGGCGGGTAAATCGCATCATCGCGCACCTGCCCGCAGTCTCGGGTCGATGAAGAGATAGGCTATATCGACCACGAAATTCATGATGATGACCAGCGCCGAGAAGAACAGCACGACGGACTGCATGACGACGATATCCCGCTGGGTCAGCGCCTGATAGGCAAGCCGGCCAAGGCCCGGCAGGTTGAAAACGTTTTCCACCAGCACCGCACCCGCAATGAGGAAGGTGAACTGCAGGCCGATCATGGTGACGACGGGGATCATCGCGTTCGGCACCGCATGCCGCCACAGCGCCACCCGCTCGCTCAGGCCCTTGGCCCGGGCGGTGCGGACGAAATCCTCGTTCATCACTTCAAGCACGGCGGAACGGCAGACGCGGGTGAGAACGCCGGCCTGCGACAGCGCAAGAGCGACCGCCGGCAGGATAAGCGCCGTGAGACCCGCTGCAAAGCTTGGCGACCAGCCGGGAAAACCGCCAGCCGGCATCCAGCCGAGCGTGGTGGAAAAGACGATGATGAGCAGCAACCCGACCCAGAAGCCCGGCACGGCAATGCCCACATGGGAAAACAGCCCGGCCGCGAAATCCAGCGCCCCGTTGCGGTTCCTCGCCGCCGCTACGCCGAGCGGGATGGCGATAGTGACGGACAGGCAGACGGCCAGCAGCGCAAGCGGCAGCGTCACGGCCAACCGCTCGACGATCAGGCCCGCCACCGGCACGCCATAGGTATAGGATTGTCCGAGATCGCCGTGGAAGACGCCAGCAAGCCAGTGGATGTAGCGCAGCAGCAGCGGCTGATCGAGACCCATCTGCTTTTGCAGCGCGGCCAGCGTATCCGGACTGGCCGAGGTTCCCAGCATGATGGCGGCCGGATCACCCGGCAACAGGCCCATGACAAGATAGATGATGAGCGAGACGGCAAACAGCGTGATGACGAGGCTTACGAGACGCCGGATGAGGATGGCTAACATCTGGCATCTGCTCCTTGCGATACTTTACGCGCGACGGCTGGGAAGCTCCACACTCTCCCGTCATGCCGGACTTGATCCGGCATCCAGCCGACGCGCGTCTGCGCGGCGGAGGGAGCCTTTTCAGCCCAAGGACTTGGGCTGGCAGGATGCCGGATCAAGTCCGGCATTACGGAAGACACGAGTATCGTCAAACGTCACTCTTCCCAATGCACATCCGTCAGCACATTCGAGGGAATGGGCTCGTTTTCCCACAGCCCTTTCACCTTCTTGTCCCAGACCCCGAGCTTCGGCATCACGAACAGGAACAGCGCCGGCACATCTTCGGCGAGGATTTTCTGGGCGTCGCCATAAAGCTTTTCCTGCTCTGCCGCATCCGCCGTCTTTTCGACACTGGCGATGACCTCGTTGAAGGCCGGGTTCTTGTAGTTGAAATAATAGGGATCACGGGAGTAGATATCGATATCCATCGGCTCGGCATGGGCGACAATGGTCATGTCGTAATCCGCACCCTTCAGGACGTCCGCCACCCATTTGGCCGGAAATTCCGTGGTCTCGATGGTCATGGTCACGCCGATTTCAGCCAGCATCGCCTGCAGGATTTGCGAGGTGCGCTGGGCATAGGCCATCTGCGGGGCCTTGATGGTGAAGCTGAAACCGTCCGCATACCCCGCTTCGGCAAGCAGCGCCTTGGCCTTATCGATATCATAGGGATGAACGCCCGTCGTATCGATGTATCCGCGATCATTCGGCGTATAGTGACTGCCGATGGCCGTTCCGAAACCGGACCATGCACCCTCGATGACGGTGCCACGATCCACCGCCATCATCAGCGCCTGGCGCACGCGCTTGTCGCTGAAGGGCTTGCGGGCGCTGTTCATGCCCGCCACGACCTTCAACTCGGTATTGCCGACGAAGGTGCCGAGGCGGGCATCGCCGTCAAACGAGCTCATCAATTCCGGCGCACCGAATTCCGGGAAGGCGTCGATATCGCCGGATTTCAGCGCCGCCGCCTGCGCCTGCGGATCGGAAACGAAACGGAACGTCGCCTTTTCCAGCTTTACCGACACGGCCTTGTCCCAATAGGCGGCGTTCTTCTGCAACTCCACCTTGTCGCCCTTGGCCCAGTTCACGAATTTGAACGGGCCGGTGCCGACGGGCGTGGTGCGGTTGGTCTCTGCGCTCTTGGGCGCGACCATGACGGAGGCCGGCCAGCCGAGCCAGTAGATGAGGCTGCCGGCGGGCTGCTTCAGCTTCAGCACCAGCGTGTCGGCATCCGGGGTCTCGATGCTGTCGATCGCCGCAAAGAAGCGTTTCTGCGGATTGACGGAGGCTTCGCCACGCGCCCGGTCCAGCGAGAACTTCGCGACGGAGGAATCGAACGCCTCGCCGTCATGGAAGGTGACACCCTTGCGCAGCTTGAAGGTGTAGGTCTTGCCATCAGGGGAAATTTCCCAGCTTTCGGCGAGCTGCGGCTTCACCTTGCCCTTGCTGTCGATGGTGACGAGACCTTCGAAAATATTCTGCCAGGTGACCTGACCGATGGCGACGGGAGCGGCAATGGTCGGATCGAGACCGGTCGGCTCCACCGTCATGCCGAGCGTCAAAGCGGTTTTCGCCGCAGCTTCGGCCTCAGCAATCGAGAGCGGCAGAAAGAGCGCCGTGCCGAGAGCAAGCGCCAGCGCGGTACGGCGCGAGAGCTTCGCCGCCTGCGAAAGATAGGTACGTGGCATCCTTTAGTCCCCTGTCTGGCGGCCGGGGCATTTTTGCCCTTCAAAAGACCACCCGTTGCAAAAAGAGTGTCATGTTGCAGGCGCACACACAATCATGATTTTTGTGTGCTCCGTGTAGCTAAAATGGCTACACGGGAATGCGGGTGAAAATCAACCTTGGTGGGCAATTCCGGGAACGTCTCCGGTTCCTCGCCCCGCCGAGGAGAAGAAACTATCCCGCAGTCGCCTCACGCATGAAACGCTCGATGAAATCGGCAAGCTTGGAAGCTGCGAAGGACAATTGCCTGTCGGGCGCTACACAGAGGTCAATCTGGGTGTGGATATCCTTCTTGCCGGAGAGCGGAACGGCGACCATCTGGCCGCTACGGATTTCGCGCGCCACCGAAAGCGCCGGCAGCAGCGTGGCCGCGGCGTGGCCCAGCACCAGCTCTTTCAGCATTTCCAGCGAACTGGTGATGAAAACGGGGTCAAGTTCGATATCCGCCTCGGCAAAAAGCGTATCGAAGGCCTGACGCGCGGCAAAACTCTTGTCCGGCAAGGCAAGTGGCAACCCGGCCAGTTCCTTCAGCGACACCTCCGGCTGACCGGCAAGGGCATGACCGGCGGGAAAGATCGCATCGTAATTGATGCGCGTGCGCGAGCGCACCTTGACCCCGGAAACCTTTGGCGCAAACAGGCTGACGACGAGGTCTGCTTCCGCAGCTCCCAGCGCTTCCATGGCTTGGCGCGCACTTGTGATATGGACCTCGAAACGCAGCTTCGGATATTTGAGGCTGAACTGCGCCAGCACCGGCGCCAGAAGGTTGGCCACTGTAGCGCCATTGGCGTAAATCGTCACCCGGCCGCGCTGCAGGCCTTTCAGATCGTCGATCAACTGGTGCACATGGTCGAGTTCGCGCAGCGTCTTGCCGGCGCGGGCGGCCAGCAGCTCGCCCGCCGCCGTCAACTTCACGCCACGGCTGGAACGCTCCACCAGGGGGGAGCCGAAATAATATTCGAGATTTTCGATCTGCCGGCTCACCGCCGTCGGCGCCACATTCAGGTTTTCCGCCGCGGCGCGCATGGAATTGGTGCGGACGAGTTCATCGAAATACATCAAGGCGCGCAATTGCATGGGTGGTACCTTGTTCGGATATGCGGGTTTGGCGGGCCAGCATATCACCGTGGCGCGATGAGAGAATACGTCACCGGAGAAGATCGCCTGTGTAACGAAAGATCGCCGCTTGTTTCTCCCGCCGGGGAGAAGGTGGCGCGCAGCGCCGGATGAGGGGGCCACGTCGGAGATTTACGGAGAGCTTACCCCCTCATCTGCCCCGTTCGGGGCATCTTCTCCCCCTCGGGGAGAAGAAAAGGAGGCACCCCTACCCCATTACGTCCGCTTGAAACCCTCGCTCGCCACCAGCAGCTGCCTCGTGTAATCCGCGCTGAACTCGCGGCTTTCCAGCGCCTCGGCCTCCAGCATTTCCACCACCTTGCCGCTTTTCATCACCGCCAGACGGTCGCACATGTGGCTGATTACGCCGAGATCGTGGCTGACCATGACGAAGGTGAGGTTACGATCCTTGCGGGCCTGTTCCAGGAGGTTCAGGATTTCAGCCTGAATAGACGCATCAAGCGCCGAGGTCGGCTCATCGAGCAGCAGGATTTTCGGCTCGACGATCAGTGCGCGGGCAATGGCGATGCGCTGGCGCTGGCCGCCGGACAGCTGGTGTGAATAACGGAAGCGGAAACCGGAACCGAGGCCGACTTCGTCCAAAGCGCGGGCAATGCGCTGTTCGCGATTGTCGAGACCATGGATGACCAGCGGCTCGAGCAGCAGCGCATCCACCGTCTGGCGCGGGTGCAGTGAACCGTACGGGTCCTGAAACACCATCTGCACATCGCGGTAAAAGCTCTTGTCGCGGTGCTTGCCCGAATAGGAGCGCCCGGCCACCATCAACGAACCTTCATCGAAATGGTTGAGGCCGGCGATGGCACGCAGCAGGGTCGATTTACCGGAACCGGATTCACCGACGATACCGAAGGATTCACCCTCGGCCACATCGACGCTGACGCTGTCGAGCGCGATGTAACCGTCGAAATCCACCACCATGTCTCTGATGGAAAGAACTGTGCTCATGCGCGCCACTCCGGCTTGCGTTCCAGAACGGGCAGCGGATGCCGGTGGCCACCAATTTGCGGCAGACAGTTCAACAGGCCCTGCGTATAGGGATGTTTCGCTTCCTTGAGGTTAGCGGAAGCAAGCTCTTCCACCACCTTGCCGGCATACATGACGAGAACCCGGTCGCAGAAAGAGGAAACGAGCCTGAGATCATGGCTGACGAAGATCAGCCCCATGCCGCGATCGCGCACCAGCTTGTCGAGAATGTCGAGCACTTCCAGCTGCACGGTCACATCGAGCGCCGAGGTCGGCTCGTCGGCGATCAGCAATTCCGGGCCGCAGACGAGCATCATGGCGATCATGACGCGCTGGCCCATGCCGCCGGAAACTTCGTGTGGAAAGAGATCGAAGACGCGCTCGGGATCACGGATCTGCACCGCCTCCAGCATGGCAAGCGTGCGCTGGCGCGCTTCGCTGGAGCCAATCTTTTCGTGGGTACGCAGCGTTTCCATGATCTGGCGGCCAATGGTCATGACCGGGTTCAGCGAATATTTCGGATCCTGCAGGATCATGGCCATACGCTTGCCGCGCATGAGCCGCCGCTCTTTTGCCGACGCCTTGAGCAGGTCGATATCGCCAAACCGCAGCGTATCGGCCTCGATCCGGGCATTTTTCGGCGTCAGACCCATGATGGCGCGGCCAGTCTGCGACTTTCCGGAGCCGGATTCGCCGACGATGCCGAGGCGCTCGCGCCCCAGCGTGAAGGACACGCCGCGCACCGCCTCCACCAACCCGGTGCGGGTCGGGAAGGAAACGCGCAGGTTCTCAACCGTCAGAAGAGACGCACTCATTGGCCCGCCTCCTTGGGATCAAGCGCATCGCGCAGACCATCTCCCAGAAGGTTGAAACCGAGGCTGACGATCAGGATCGCAATACCCGGCATGGCAGCCACCCACCATTGATCGAGAATGAAACGCCGTCCCGACGCGATCATGGCACCCCACTCCGGCAGCGGCGGCTGTGCGCCAAGGCCGAGGAAACCGAGGCCCGCAGCAGTGAGGATGATGCCGGCCATATCGAGCGTGACACGCACGATCAGCGACGACATGCAAAGCGGCATGACGTGTTTCAAGACGATGCGGAAGGGTGACGCGCCCATGAGCTTCACCGCGGCGATAAAATCGGAATTGCGGAAGGTCATGGTTTCAGCGCGGGCGATGCGCGCATAGGGCGGCCATGAGGTGACCGCGATGGCGAGCACCGCATTTTCAATGCCAGGCCCGAGCGCCGCAACCAGCGCCAGCGCCAGAACGAGCTTCGGAAAAGCGAGGAAAATATCGGTGATGCGCATCAGAACCGCATCCACCCAGCCGCCGGCATAACCCGAGACTGTGCCGACGATGAGCCCGATGGGTGCGGCGATGATGGCCACCAAAAGCACGACGAACAGGGTCAGGCGCGAACCGTGGATGAGGCGCGAGAGAATATCACGGCCCTGATCATCGGTGCCGAGCAGATAACCGGCAGTGCCGGGCGGCAGAAGCCGGGCATTGCGCAGATCGCCCTGCACCGGATTATGTGGCGCCAGCACATTGGCAAAAATCGCCACGAACAGCAGCGCGATGATGATGCCAAGGCCAAGCAGCGCCAGCCGGTTTTCCGAAAAGCGCCGCCAGATCACATAGGAGCGGCCAAGCCGTGCCTGCCTGCGCGAGGCCGGCCGGTCGGAGAGCAGCCATTCGCGGCTATAGGGTTTGAGTGTATCGGTCGAAATCGTCATCGGCTGCGCGTCCTTGGATCGAGCGTCCGGTAAAGCAGATCGGAGAAGAGATTGATGCCGACGAAGATGGCGCCGATCACGATCGTGCCGCCGAGAACGGCGTTCATATCCGCATTCTGCAGGGAATTGGTGATGTAGAGGCCAAGCCCCGGCCAGGCGAAGATGGTTTCGGTCAGCACCGAACCTTCCAGCAGACCGGCATAGGAGAGCGCAATCACGGTCACCAGCGGCACGGCGGCGTTGCGCAGTGCGTGGAACCAGATGATGCGCGTTTCCGAAAGCCCCTTGGCGCGGGCCGCGACGACATATTCCTGGGCGAGCTCGTTCAGCATGAAGGAGCGCGTCATGCGACTGATATAGGCCAGCGAGAAATAACCGAGCAGCGAGGCCGGCAGGATGATGTGGCGGAAAAGATCCCACAACACGTCCCATTGCCGCTGCCAGATGGCGTCGATCAGGAAGAAGCCAGTGACCGGCGTGAAGGTGAATTCATAGACGATGTCCATGCGCCCGGGATAAGCCACCCATTGCAGCCGGGCGTAAAACACCAGCAGCGCCAGCAGGCCGAGCCAGAAGATCGGCACGGAATAACCGATAAGGCCGATGACACGCACGACCTGGTCGGCGAAGCTGCCGCGCTTGACGGCCGCGAGAACGCCGAGCGGAATGCCGAAAACGGCGCCGATGATCGTGCCGATCGTGGCAAGTTCGATCGTCGCCGGGAACACCCGCTTGATGTCCTCCATCACAGGATTGGTGGTGAGGACGGAGGTGCCGAAATCGCCCGAAAGCGCCTGCTTCAGATAGATAAAGAACTGCTGCCAGAGCGGCAGGTTGAGGCCGAGCTGCTCACGGACGCGCTCGACCACATGCGCAGGCGCGCGGTCGCCGACGATCGCCAGTGCGGGATCGATCGGCACCACGCGGCCAATGAAAAATGTGACCGCCATCAGCCCCAGAAAGGTGGTGATGACGGTGACGGCGAAGCCGAGAATGGCCTTCGCGCGGGCGTTGGCACGGCGTTTGCCCTGCCTCGCCCGGCTGTTTGCTTCAACGATGCTCAAGAGACCGATCCTTCCGGATCATTCCTTGGAGATCGGATAGACATAGTTGGTGTCGAAGCTCGGTCCGAGCTTCAGGCCCTTGAGCTTGGCGGAATAACCGGCCACTTCCGTCTGCTGGAAGATGATGACGAAGGGACCCTTCGCCAGAACTTCCTTCTGCAGGTTTTCATAGATGGCGGCGCGCTTGGCGCTGTCCTTTTCCAAGAGAGCAGACTGGGTTTCCTTGGTCAGATCAGGAACATCCCAGGCATTACGCCAGGCCAGCGTCTTGTTCTTGCCTTCATCCGAATTGTCGTAGTTGATGGTGAAGGTTTCCGCATTCGAGTTCGGGTCGAAATAGTCCGAACCCCACTGGCCGATGTAGATATCGTGCGTGCGGGCGCGATATTTGGTCAGCGTCTGCTTACCGTCGCCGGGGATGATTTCGAGCTTGATGCCGGCCTGTGCCAGCGTCTGCTGCACGCTTTCGGCAATGCCCGTCACCGGCTGGGTGTTGCGCACATCCATGGTGACGGTGAAGCCGTCCTTCAGACCGGCCTTGGCGAGAAGTTCCTTGGCCTTGGCGACGTCAAGCTTGTAGGGGTTCTCATCAAGCGCGCCAAGCTGGCCCTTCGGCAGGAAGGTCTGATGGACTTCGCCAATGCCCTTGATGATCGTCGCGCCGATCGCGTCATAATCGACGAGATATTTGAACGCTTCGATGACCTCAGGCTTCTTCAGGTTCTCGTTCTTCTGGTTGAGGCTGAAATAATAAACGGTGCCCTTGGGCGCGGAGGTAACGGCAAGGCCTTCCTTCTTGGAAACGGCTTCCATATCGCCGGGCTCAAGGTTACGGGCAACATCGATATCGCCGTTTTCAAGCGCCAGACGCTGGCCGGAGCTTTCCTTCATGTGACGATAGACGACCCGCTTCAGCTTCGGCTTCTCACCGTAGTAGTTCGGGTTGGCCTCCAGAATGACGGCTTCGTTGGCCTTCCAGCCAAGGATCTTGTAAGGGCCGGAACCGGCATAACCGGTCTTCAGGAACTCGTTGCCGAAATCCGTGTCGTATTTGTAATCGGCGCTCGGCGTGACCGACTTCGCCTTTTCGGTGATGAGCTTCTTGTCCACCACCGAAGCGACGGTTGCGGTGAGCACGTTCAGCACGAAGCTCGGCGCATAGGGCTTGTCGACGGTCAGCACGAAGGTGTTCGCGTCCGTTGCCTTCGCCTTTTCGGTAACGTTGTCGCCCTTCAGGCCGAACTGCGTCAACAGGAATGCCGGCGACTTGTCGAGCTTGACGGCGCGTTCGAAGGAGAAGGCAACGTCATCAGCGGTGACCGGATTGCCGGAGGCGAATTTCAGGCCGGATTTCAGCTTGAACGTATAGGTCAGGCCATCCTCGGAGGTCGCCCAGCTTTCGGCGAGATCACCGACAACCTTGGACGTGTCGTTGAGATCGATGGAAACGAGCTTGCTATAGGTGTTGCCGGTGACTTCAGCGGCAGACAGTTCGAAAGCCTCACCCGGATCGAGCGTGATGATGTCGTCGATGGCGAAACCTTCCACCAGCGTATCGGCCGGCGTGGCGGCAAAAGCATGCGGGGCAGACAGCATCATCAGCGACAGGGCAGCGCTGGTGCTGAGGATACGCATGGATTTGTTGAGCGATTTGATCATAGGATCTCCCCTTTTGTTATGAGATTGATTTGGTTCGCTTAAACTGTTTATCAGGCCGCTTCGTGCCAAGCCTGGGACAAGACGCGCAGCCAGTTTTCCCGGCATATTTTAGCAAGTTCTCCATCACCGTAGCCCGCCGATTTCAGCGCCGCAACCAGATTGTGGTTGCCGCTGGCATCAGCAATTCCGACAGGTACCGTCGCACCGTCGAAATCCGATCCGAGCGCCACACAGTCGATGCCCATACGCTCCACCATATAGTCGATATGGCGCACCATATCGGAGAGCGGCGTATCCGCGATATCACGCGCATCGGCACGCAGCATGGTCACGGCGTAGTTGAGGCCAACCAGCCCGCCGCTTTCCTTGATGGCATCCATCTGTCTGTCAGTGAGATTGCGGGCGACCGGAGTGAGCGCATGCGCATTGGAATGGCTGGCGATCAGCGGCTGGTTGGTGGTCTTGGCCACATCCCAGAAGCCTTTTTCGGTGATATGCGCGAGATCGATGAGAATGCCGAGGCGGTTGCATTCCTTCACCAGCGCAAAACCGGCATCGGTAAGACCGGGCGCGGTATCGGGCGACATGGGATAGGAGAAAGGAACGCCATGGCCGAAAATATTGTGCCGGCTCCACACCGGGCCGAGCGAACGCAGACCGGCGGCGTAAAACACCTCCAGCGCATCGAGATCGGCGCCGATCGCCTCGCAGCCTTCCATATGCAGCACGGCGGCGAAGATATCCTCGGCAAAGGCCTTGCGGATATCCGCCGTGGAGCGGCAGAGCCGCCACGCTCCAGCGCGATCGAGCCTCAGCGCAATCGCCGCCTTTTCCATCGCGATATCGAGCGAAGGCAGTCGCTCGAGCGGCGTGGCGAGCGGCGTATCGTAATGGCCGTTCTCGTCCGGTTCCTGCAGAATCAGATCGCCGGACGGGATATAGATCGCGCAGATACCGCCGCCGAGCCCGCCTGCCCGTGCGCGCGGACCATCGATATGACCTTCCCGAGTGCCGTTCTTGAATTCGGCCACGGGATCAGCACCGGCCTTGCTGTTGCGCCACAACCGAAGCAGCACATCATTATGACCGTCAAACACTGCATGCATGGGAAGAAATTCCAGTCATCGAAACAATAAACGGGGCAGGCAGACGCCGGGATGACACCGCGCGAAAGCAAGCCGGCGCGTTATCAGCCGACCGCTATTGTCTGTCAGCCGCGATCTTAGGACGATCTATTCGAGCTTCGCAAGATACAAATTAGGCAGCGGTGAATTTATCACCACTTGCCTTTTGACGGAATTTGCGTTTCGTCAGGCGCGCCAGCCATCTTCCGCTTTGGTCAGCAGCGGCGTCCCGAAAACACCCCTCACCCGCTCCGGCCATTCCGGCCCGAAAGCGGCGATTTTTTCCCGCCAGCGATCCGATTGCAACATGGCTGCGCCGATGACGGCGGGGTTGATGCCGGAGGCGGTGAGTAGCGCAAGGCCCGACAGGATGGAACTGCCGCTGGAGATCACGTCATCCACCAGCGCCACCCGTCTAGCCTCGATGAGCGGCAGCATGCGCGGATCGACATAAAGCCTTTTTTCCTGCTTCGTGGTGATGGAGGACATCGGCACCGACAGCTCCTCCAGATACCAGAATTTGCGCGAGGTGCCGAGCGGCACGTAACGGGAATGGCCCAGATGGCGGGCAACGGCGGCCGCAAGCGTCAGGCCGAGCGTCGGCAGGCCGATAACGACATCCGGCTTGAAGGGAAGAAGCTTTGCGGCAAGATCGGCGGCCAGCGCCTCCAGAACCTCGAAGGAAGCCTGGTTGACGATGAGTGATGCGAGTGCGTGCTCTCCGTCCGCAAGCGGCCGTATGGGCAGACAGATCTGCCTTCCATCATCCAGTTCCGCCGGAAAAAATGTGGAATATGCGCCTGCTGTTTCGAAGCTCCGGGGCGGATGGATCTGCTGCCAGAACTCATGCGGCGCGGCGGGAGACGGGGCGATGGCGGGCGATGCTGGTGACGGCATCTGTTTTCCTTTCAGAACGGAGATGGCGCATGGCGGAGACGGTTTTCGGTCGCGCCAATCCCGTTCGGCAGATTTATCATTTTAGCAACCACAGAGACGCTGCGGGTTCATTTCATTGGCTTTTTCCGTTAGAAGAGAAAAAAGCAACAGGCATTTGGACAAACCCACCTATGACGCGGGTTTTTCCCACATTCAAGGACAAGCTTCCCATGAGACTGCTGGACCGGATCGGCGAGGACCTGCCATTCCTGACGGAACTCCGTCATGATCTGCACGCGCATCCGGAACTGGGTTTCGAAGAGGAAAGAACGAGCGCCATCGTCGCCGATCTGCTTGAGCGCGCCGGGCTGAAGGTGCACCGCGGTCTCGGCGGCACCGGCGTGGTCGGCACGCTGCAGGTGGGCAACGGCACGCGCAGCATTGGTCTTCGCGCAGACATGGATGCCCTTGCCATGCCTGAGGTCCCAGACCGCCCCTACAAATCGAAATTCCCCGGCAAGATGCATGCCTGCGGCCATGACGGCCACACCGCCATGCTGCTGGGTGCGGCGCGTTACCTCGCAAAGACCCGCGATTTTTCCGGCACCGTGCATTTCATCTTCCAGCCGGCCGAAGAAGGCCGTGGCGGCGCAAAAAAAATGGTCGAGGACGGGCTTTTCGAGCTGTTCCCCTGCGATGCGGTCTATGGCCTGCACAATATGCCGGGGCTGGGCATCGACGAAATGGCGGTGGTGGAAGGACCGCAGCTTGCCTCGTCGGACAGCTGGCGCGTCACCTTCAAGGGCGTCGGCACCCACGGCGCGAAGCCGCATCTTGGTCGCGATCCTGTAGCGGCGGCCGGCACCTTCCTCGCCTCGCTGCAAACTATCGTCGGCCGCGTGGTCGACCCATTGCAGCCGGCCGTGGTCAGTGCCTGTTCGGTGCAGGCAGGCGACCCCAAGGCACTCAATGTGATCCCAGATCTCGTCGAAATCGGCGGTACCGCGCGCGCCTATGCACCTCAAGTGCGAGACCAGCTGGAGGCGGAAATCGGCAGGCTGGCCAGGGGCACGGCGGCAATGTTCGGCATCGAGGCAAATTACGAATTCATCCGCCGCATTCCGCCCGTCATCAACGACACGGACGCGACGAAACGGGCGCTCCGGGCAGCCAAAACCGTCTTCGGCAACAAAGCGCGCACCGCCTTTCCGCCCTCGACCGCCGGCGACGATTTCGCCTTTTTCGCGGGCGAAGCCTCAGGCTGCTATGTCTGGCTCGGCAACGGCCCGGCGGTGGACGGCGCACTGCACCACAACACCTCCTACGACTTCAACGATGCGGCCATCGTGCCGGGCGCAGCTTTCTGGGCGACGCTGGTGGAGCAGGAACTGGCGGCGGAGTAAATCCATCTTGTTCCCTGCTGTTTTTCGACCGGCAACATCTCAGACACTTGTGGCGAATCATCGGGCGCGGTAGCTTTCAGACATAGGCTGGACCCACGCCTCCCCCCTCCTTTCGGGGAAGCATTCGACATGCCGGGTAATCTCATCATCGAACCATCTGTTCGGGCATTCGCATAAGGAGGGATTGCGTTTTGAACCCGCAATAGAGGTTTTGTGATGAAGCTTTCCACTCCGATTTTCCAATTGAAGCGACGGGCCAGACTTATGGTCCGGAATAATGCCATCCCCCTTCACGAAGCGCTGGACCAGATCGCGTGCGAGGAAGGATTTGCAGCCTGGAGCCTGCTTTCCGCTCACGTTGCGGCTGGCTCTTTGTCCAAAGACCTGTTCTCGCGCATCGTGAATGGCGACATGCTCCTGCTCGCCGGCCGCCCGGGCCAGGGCAAGACAGCGCTTGCTTTTGAGCTTCTGCGGGCGGCAGCCGAAGACGGACGGCAGTCCATTTTATTCACGCTCGAAATGACCGAGCAACAGGTACGAAAACGCACCGGGCAACACGCAGGCGCTCAGAGAGAAGTCGAGATCGTGACATCGGACGAGATATGCGCGGACTACATGATCCGTTACCTCTCGCCAGCCAGATCCGGCACCTTCGCCGTAATCGATTATCTGCAGTTACTCGACCAGCAGCGCCATAAGCCGGACCTGTCGCAACAAGTCACCGTTCTTGCAGAATTCGCAAAAAAGACTGGCGTTATTTTCGCGTTCATATCGCAGATTGACCGCTCATTTGATCCGCAAATCAAACGAGTTCCCGATATGCGCGATATCCGCCTTCCCAACCTGCTTGATCTGGGCCTCTTCACTAAAGCCTGCTTTCTGCATAACGGCGAAGCGCAACTTCACAATGTGAACTGAGACGCACGGGCTGCTGCGACGGTGCCGTCGCGGCAGGCCGTGGCGTTAGTACTTTAAAACCGCCATCACCGGGCTCTCCATCACCTGTCCCGTCAGCACGTCGGCGATGCCCATATCCGTCTGGTGCGGGCCGATATTGCAGGCGAGCGTGGCCCCGAAGCAGGCCTTGAAGACGAGATAGGGCGGCTGCCATTCCACCACCCTGCCAACGGCTTCGCGCAGTTCCTCGAAAGCCTTTGCAACTTCTTCAAGTGCCGCATCGGAAACGAGGCCGGAGAGCGGCAGCGGCAGAAGTGCAGTTACCTTACCTTCGGAGGCGACGGCCATACCACCGCCTGCCGCTATCACCGCATTGGCGGCGAGCGCCATGTCTTCTTCATTGCCGCCGAAAACGGTGAGGTTATGGCTGTCATGCGAGACCGTTGTGGCGAAGGCGCCGTTCCAGTCTCCCCAGCCGGTGAGGAAGCCAGTGCGGGTGACCGGTTCGGACTTGCCGTGGCGGTGGGTGACGGAGATCATCGTCGCACCTTCGGGCGGAACGACGAAACCATCTCTCACCTCGGCCTCCACCTCGCCCCATTGCGTGAAGCGCGGGCGGTCGATGGTGGCGAGGCGCACCCTCGCGCCTTCGGCAGCAACCCGAAAATCTTCGGTCACGCGCAGCGGCAGCTTCATCGAGCCTTCGAGCGCCGTCGTATCACAGGCGGGCACGTCCACAAGCATATGTCCGCCTTCCGCAACCGTCCTGCCCCCGGCGAGGACGTAACGGGCGGCGAAACCGCTCAGGTCCTCGAAGATAACGATATCGGCACGACGGCCGGCGGCGATGAGCCCGAGGTCAGGACGCCCAAGTCTTTGGGCGGCATTGAGCGTTGCGGCGCGCAGTGCCCATTCGGCTTTCAGGCCATAACGGACAAGGCGGCGCACCACATCATCCAGCCCGCCGCCATTAAACAGGTCATCCGGAAAGACATCGTCCGTGCACAGCGTCACGGTCTGCGGCAGGTGGCCCAGCGCGTTCAGCGCTTCCACGAATTCCGGCAGCAGGTGGTCATGCGAGCCGCGCAGCTCAATGGTCATGCCGGCCCGCAGTTTCGCCATGAGATCTTCGCCCGAGACCAGCTCGTGATCGGACGAGACGCCCGCCGCCATGAAGGCGTTGAGATCGGCGTCCTTGAGGCCGCGCGCATGGCCGCAGACCAGTTTCTCCGAGGCAAGCCCGGCCTGTACGATGCCGCTCATGCGCGGATCGCGCTCGATGACGCCGCGCATGTTCATGATTTCCGCGACACCGCCGACCTGGGGCCATGACAGGATATCGGCGAGAATGGCGGCGTCGAAATCAGCTCCGCCGCGTTCCAGCCCAGGCGCGGAAGGCACGCATGAGGGCGCCAGGAGAACGGCACGCAGCGGCAGGTTTTCGATTGCCTTCGCCGCCCAGCGCACCCCTTCGACGCCATGCACATTGCCGAACTCATGCGGATCCCACACGATGGTGGTAACGCCGCGGGCGACAACCGCTGCCGCATAGGCAGCCGGTGTGACCATCGAGCTCTCGATATGCATATGTGTGTCGATCAGACCCGGCGAGACATACCCGCCGGCCGCATCGATGATTTTTGCAGCATCTTTGCGGCTTGCCGGTTCGTGCACGCTGGCGATCAGCGCACCGACAATTCCGATATCGGCAGGGCGCAGCTCACCGGTTACCACATCCACCAATGTTGCACCGGTGATGAGGATGTCGAAAGGCGCATCGCCGCGCGCGGCGGCAACGGCGCGGGCGCGGAGCGCATCATCGCCGAGATCGGCAGGTTCGCATGCGGTGAGGTTCGCGTTCATCGGGCGGCCTCCCGGCGCAGCGCCTCAAGAATAACCGTCCTCGCACCGTCGGCATCCAGCGTGTCAGCAAAATGCGCGTTGAATGTTTGCGCTTTCTCCGCACGCGGCTCGACCACCGTTCTGCCCCGCGTCAGCGTCGCCTGAAGCTCGACATCTATCCGTGCGTGACGCCAGCCGATTAGGCCAGAGGCGAAGGCAACGGCAGCGACGGGATCGTAAAGTGCCATGCCTGGTCTGCCGCGACGGGTGGCGATGCCGATGAAACCATCAAGCAGATCGGCGATCAGCCCGGCATTCCTGCCGCCCGCATTGCGGATCGGCAGCACGTCGGCGGGCGAAGCGGTAACCTTGCGGCAGGCGTCCAGATCGACCATACGCAACGGCAGGCCATGGGAGAGCACGATGGCCAGCGCTTCCGGATCGGCAAAGGCGTTGAATTCGGCCGAGGCCGTGTGATTGCCGCTCGTCACGCCGCCACCCATCCAGGTGAGGTCGGAAATTCTCGCGGCAAGATCAGGCCGGGCGAGGCACAGGGCGGCAATATTGGTGAGCGGACCAAGCGCGAGAATGCGCCTCTCGCCCTCCCCCTCCAGCCAGGCGCAGAGAGCGGCGAAGGCATCGCTTTTCGGCAAGGCCGCGGCATCCGGCAGGCTTTGGCCGACGGTCGGGATGCCGTTTTCGCCCAGAATGCACTGCGCCGTTTCAAGTGCACCCAACACCGGCATGGCGCGGCCCTGATGGATCGGCATCGACCAGCCAAAAGCGGCAACCGCACCCGCGGCATTGTCGCAGACGGCCTGAAGCGTCGCATTGCCGAAGACCAGCGAGATGCCGTCTATGGCGAGACCCGACGATTGCACCACCAAGATGGCGGCGATATCGTCAAAGCCCATATCGGTATCGATCCAAACACCCATGATCAGTTGAATACCTTGAGGCTCGCCGCCTTTTCGACCGGCAGGTCGAAGGCAAGCGTATCGCCGATTGCGTGGGAGGTCAGGGCCGCGTCGGTTTCAGCCTTGATGGGCCCGAGCGGTGTGTCGAGCAGATATTCGCGGCTGTTGCCGGCGAAGGATGTGCCGCGCACGGTTCCCTGGAAAGGACCTGAACCGAGGGTGACCATGCGCGGCCGCCAGGCCAGTCCGGATGCTGAAAGGACTGGTCCGGGAAGCGGTGTTGTGCCGTTGGCGGTTTTCAAAGCCCCGCCTTGAAGGGCGAAGATGTTTTCGAAGCCGACGAAGTCGGCCACGAAGGCGGAAACCGGCGCGTTGTAAATCTCTTCCGGCGTGCCGATCTGCTCAATCTTGCCGCCCTTCATGACGACAATGCGGTCGGCAAGCGCGAGCGCCTCGATCTGGTCATGGGTGACGAAGATCATCGTGACACCCGTCTCCTTCTGCACGCGCTGCAGTTCGGTCCGCATTTCAAGACGCAGGCGGGCGTCGAGATTGGAGAGCGGCTCATCGAGAAGCAGCACTTTCGGCTCCATGACCATGGAGCGTGCCAATGCCACGCGTTGCTGCTGGCCGCCCGATAGTTCCGCCGGCTTGCGTGAGGCGAAATTGGACAGGCCGACCGACTTCAGGCCGGAGGCGACCTTGTCCTCCAGCGCCTTGCCGCTCATTCCCTTGAGTTTCAGGCCGAAGGCGACGTTTTCATAGACCGTCAGATGTGGGAAGAGCGCATAGGACTGGAACACCAGCCCGACGGCGCGTTTGTTGGCCGCAACGCGGGTAATATCGGCGCCATCGAGATTGATCCGCCCGGCAGCCACCGGCATCAGCCCGGCGATGGCGCGCATCGTCGTGGTCTTGCCGCAGCCGGAGGGCCCGAGAAGTGCGAGCAATTCGCCCTTGCGGATATCGAGATCGAGATCCTTGACGGCGACATTGCCGCCATAGGCGAGCGAGATTTTTTGCAGTGAAAGATAATTTGCGTCAGACATAACGGGAGAACCCCAGGAAACGTTCGGCCATGAAAACGATGCCGATGGAAAGGAAGGCGAGCAGCGAGGAAAGGGCGGCCACGGAAGGATCAAAGACGATTTCCATGTAGCCCAGCATGTCGATAGGCAGCGTGCGCACGCCGGGACCGGACAGGAACAGCGACACAGGCACCTGGTTGAAACTCGTCACGAAACCGAGAATGAAGGCCGACAGGATGCCGCCGCGGATATTCGGCAGCACAACGCGGAAAAATGCGCCAAGCCGCGACGAGCCGAGCAGCACCGCCGCCTCCTCGATATCGGAGCGCAGATTGTTGAGGCTGGCCGAAACCACGCGCACCGCATAGGGCAGGATGAGCGCGGTGTGGGCGAGAAACAAAGCAAGCGTGATGCCGATGCCGAAGGGCACGACGAAGTAACGCAGCAGCGCAAGACCCACGATAATGCCCGGCACGATGATCGGCGCGGACACGATGGTGCGCACCGTCTCGCTAAAGGGCAGTTTGTAGCGCGACATGGCGTAGGAAGCGGGAATGCCGAGAATGAGCGCCGTAAACGTGCCGCCGATGGCAAGGAACATCGACATCGCAAAGCTCTCGCGGAAGCTTTCGACCGTAAAGACCTTCGCGATCCACTTCAGCGAAAAGCCCTGCGGCGGAAAGGCGAGCGTATCCCCGGCCGAAAACGAGGCCGCAACGATGATGAGAAACGGCCCGATGAGGAAGCCGACGACAAGCAGAAGCGTGAGCGGAATGAAGAGCTGCCGGGTCATTTCTTGTTCCTCGCAGTGGCGATGCGCTTCAAGAGGATATTGGCGGCAAAGCTCATGACAATCAGGATGAAGGCGATGACGCTGGCGGCGACGAAATTATTGGAAACCGTGACCTGCTGGTAAAGCAGGGTTTCCAGCATCAGCACCTTGGACCCGCCGAGAATGGCGGGCGTGATATAGGCGGTCAGCGAACCGGTGAAGACCAGCGTGCCGCCGACGACGAGCCCTTCCCGGGTGAGCGGCAGGATGACCTTCCAGAACACCTGAAACCAGTTGGCGCCGAGAACGCGGGCAGCAGCGATCGTATCCTTCGGCATGTTCTCCAGCGCGCTGATGAGCGAGATGATCATCAATGGCAGGAACAGTTGCAGAAGGCCGATGAAGACGGCCGTTTCGGAAAACAGGATGCGGATTGGCCCGTCGCTGAGGCCCACCGCCTGCAGCGCCTGGTTGACGATGCCGGTTCTGCCGAGAATGACGATCCAGGCATAGGTGCGGGCGACCGGCGAAATCATCAGCGGCAGCACGACGAGGTTGACCACATGGCCCTTCCTGGCCGGCGACAGGTTGACGATGGCGAAAGCCGCCGCGTAGCCCACCACCGCCGAAACGACGGTGACGAGCGCGCCGAGCTTCAGCGTGCGCAGGAAAACCGTCTGGTTCAGCGGATCGGAAAAGAAAGCGCCATAGGCCGACAATGTCCAGCCGTCAGCGGTGCGAAAGCCTTCCGACAAAAGCATGAAGACCGGCACGAGAAAGACCGCCGCCGCGAAAATTGCGGCGGGCAAGGCAAGCGCCAGCGCTTCGGCCCGGTTCTGAAACATATGGCATTCTCCGGTCTTGAAATTCCGCCGGCTACTTTTGGCGGAGGACTTGTTCATTTGGCGTCAGTGGGTGCCGGCATATCGATCTCCCCCCTTGTGGGGGAGATGTCCGGCAGGACAGAGGGGGGTGACGTGCGCCAGCACGTAACCCATTCCCGCCCCTTCGAGCTTGTTACTGCCCCACCTTGGCGTTCCACTCCGACAGCCACTTGTCGCGGTTATCGAGCGTTACGTCGGAAGGAATGAGCTGCAGGCTGCGGGCGGTTTCATCGCCATAGGTGATGTTGTTCGCCACCTCGTCGGAAACCTTGACTTCCCTGTTGGTCGGGCTGTCCACCAGCTTTTCCGCCAGCGCCTTCTGGACGTCGGTCGAGAGCCAGAAATCCATGAATTGCAGCGCAAGGTCCTCGTTCTTCGTGCCCTTCGGTACAACGAGCACGTTCATGCCGCCGGTCTGGCCTTCCTTGGGCGTTGCCCAGGCGAGCGGCAGGTCGAGCTTGGTGAAAGGCGCCCAGGAGAAGCGGCCGATCGGCGCTGTCCAGATTTCCTCCTGCTGCATGAGCTGCACCAGCTGCGAGGACTTGACGTAGAAGGTGACGATATCGTCCTTCTTTTCGCCCACGGCCTCGATGGCGCCGGCAAGATCGGGCGTGTCCTTGCCGATGGCCTTGCCCAGCATGTAAAGCGCCGGCGGGCCCTGGTTGGTGGTGACATTCGGGAAGGCGACGTGGTCGACGATACCGTCCTTCAAAAGATCGGCCCAGCTGTCGATCTTCATCTTGTCGGTGCGGTAGACAATCGACGTGGCGTAGAAATTGACGCCGACGCTCATGCCATCGCCATTCGGGTCCTTGGCGATGTCATAGAGCTTTTCAATATTTGGAACCTTGGAAGCATCGATCTTCTGGATCAGGTCCTTGCGGGTGGCCGACAGCGCATCGGCCATGGAGACGATGGCGAGATCGACGACCGGGCTGGCCTTGTTGGCCTCCATCTTGGCCAGACGCTCGACGCTGTTGCCGGTCTCGACGACGAGCTTGCAGCCGCATTTCTGCTCGAAGGGCGTATAGACCAGTTCCTTGAATTCATCCTGCGCGAAGGCGTAGACCGAGATCGTCAACGTCTTGTCCTGGGCCTCAGCGGCTCCCATCGTCAGCATCAGGGCGGCGCCCGATGCGAGAATGATCTTTTTCATGGTGTGAGTTCTCCTGCTGTCGTGTTCTTGGCTTCAATCGCATCATGCTTTGTCTTGCCGGTGGAGCCGCGCATGATCAGCGCCATCGGTACTTTCGAAACATCCGCCGTGACGTCGACCGCGCCCCCGTTTTCTCCGGCGCCATCGATCGCGCGCAAAAGCGCGCCAACGGCGAGATCGGCGATGCGGCCCATATCCATGCGCATGGTCGTCAAGGGCGGGGTGACCACGGCAGAAAAGATAAGATCGTCGAAGCCGGTGACACTCGCCTCTTCCGGCACCTCGATTCCCGCGCGCTGCAATTCGGTCAGCACGCGCAGCGCGTGCAGATCGGATACGGCGGCAAAGGCCGTGAAACCTTCGGCAACTTTCTCCGCAAGGCCCAGCCGGCAGCCCGCGCCACCGGCCTTTTCAATGCCATCGATCCAGAGCGTCTGGGCCAGGCATGTTTTGCCGAGACCATCGCGAATGCCGCCGAGACGGTCATTCTGAACATTGGAATCCCTGTTCTTGCCGACCAGCACCACCTTGCGATGGCCGAGGCTCGCAAGATATTCACCCACCTGCCGGCCGCCATCCCAATGGTCGGCAGCAACGGTATTTCCCGGTGTCGACGGGCTGTCGATGACGGCCACCGGGCAATCAACGCCGGAAATGCGTGTGCCACGTCGGGGAACGACCACCATGCCGTCCACCCCGCGCTCGATCAGCCGGTCGATCGCATCCGTCTGCATGGCGATCTCACCGCGCGCATCGGCGATCAGCACGCCATAACCCGCGTTGACAGCCGCCTTCTCGATGGCCTGCGCAATTTGTGGAAAGAGAGGATTGGCAATATCGGGCAGGACGAGCCCGAGAACGCCCGACCTGCCGGTGCGAAGCGCCCTGCCCGCCGAACTCGGCACATAGCCCAGCTCGCTCGCCGTCTTGCGGATACGTTCCACCAGTTCGGGCGAAACGCGGCCCTTGCCGGACAGCGCATTGGACACGGTTGCCACCGACACGCCGAGTGCCGCTGCTATCGCGCTCAGATTGGTGGCAGGTCGTGACGACGCCATAATGGTCCGGAAGGGCTGATTAAACGTTTAATCACGATAATCGAGGCGCGAACCGCTGTCGAGTCCTGCGCTGGCAAAATAGGGCGAAAAGCTGGGCACAAAGGTTAAATGCCCGAAAAAAGAGCGATTATTTTTACGCGCTCTGGGTACTGGCTGCGCGATAAGCCTCCACCTGACGCACCAGCCAATCTCGAAACAGGACGACCGGGACGTGGTTGGCGCGTGAAAGCGGGGCCACCGCGTAATACGAGCTCGGGCTTCTGGCCTGATGATCGAAGGCTTTGACCAGCTGCTTCGATTTCAACTCGTTATCGATGAGGAAGAGCGGCATCAGCGCGACGCCGAGGCCGGCGATGCAGGCCTGCGCAACGCTGGAAAACTGTTCGAAGCGCATGCCCTGCGGCAAGACGAGTGACAGGCCGAGGCTTTCGAACCAGTGGCCCCATGCGCCCGGCCGCGAGGCCATGTGCAGCAATGGCAGGGCAGCGATGTCTTCTCCCTTTTCCACCGGATGAACGCTGAGGAACTGCGGGCTGCACACCGGCGCCACCATTTCATGCATCAGAAAGGTGCTTTCCGCGCCCGGCCAATCGGCCTGGCCGATATGGATTGCCATATCCAGCTGCTCACGCTCGAAATCGAACTGGCCGATGCGGGTCGCAAAATTGATGGTGATCTCCGGGTGGTTCGCCACGAAATCCGGTATACGCGGCAGAAGCCAACGGGTGCCGAAGGTGGGCAGCATGGCGAGGTTGAGCGTATTGCCATGCGTTTTGGTCATGATCTGCAGCGAAGCTGAGCGTATCTCGCCGAGCGCTGCCGCAATCGATTTTGCGTAGATCTGCCCCTCCGCCGTCAGCGCCACGCCGCGTGCGCCGCGGTCGAAGAGCCGCACGCCAAGCTGTTCTTCCAGTGACATAACCTGCCGGCTGATTGCCCCCTGCGTCAGCGCCAGCTCATCTGCGGCGGCGGAAAAGCTGCCGAGACGGGCAACGGAATCGAAAGCGGCAAGCGCACTTGTGGATGGCAGGAGTTTGCGGCTGAGAGATGTCATGAGCCATTACTATATGTAATGCAAAAATGAGTAAACATGGCTTGTGCCATCCGGGCTGAATACGAATAATCCTGCCAGCAAATCCGGAGGCATAAAGTGAGCGAACGCGTAGCATTCAATTGGCAGGATCCTTTCCTGCTCGAAGACCAACTGACTGACGACGAGCGGATGATACGCGACGCCGCGGCCGCCTTCGGCAAATCGGAGCTTCTGCCGCGTGTCTCCGAAGCCTATCTTTCTGAAACCACCGAGCCGGAACTGTTCCGCCTGATGGGCCGGCAAGGCCTTCTCGGCGTTACCCTGCCGGAAGAATATGGCGCGGCGAATGCGAGCTATGTGGCCTATGGTCTCGTGGCCCGCGAGGTGGAACGGATCGACAGCGGTTACCGCTCGATGATGAGTGTGCAGTCCTCGCTCGTCATTCACCCGATCTTCGCTTACGGTTCGGATGAGCAGAAGAAGAAATACCTGCCCGGCCTCGTCTCGGGCGAACTGATCGGCTGTTTCGGCCTCACCGAGCCGGATGCCGGCTCCGATCCGGGCGGCATGAAGACCCGTGCTGAAAAGATCGAGGGCGGTTATCGTCTGCGCGGTTCGAAAATGTGGATTTCCAACGCACCGATCGCCGATGTCTTCGTGGTCTGGGCCAAATCCGAAGCCCATGACAACCAGATCCGCGGTTTCGTGCTCGAAAAGGGCATGAAAGGCCTCTCAGCACCGAAAATCGGCGGCAAGCTTTCGCTGCGCGCCTCCATAACAGGCGAAATCGTCATGGATGGCGTCGAAGTCGGCGAAGACGCGCTGCTGCCCAACGTGTCCGGCCTGAAGGGCCCCTTCGGCTGCCTCAACCGCGCCCGCTACGGCATTTCCTGGGGCGTCATGGGCGCTGCCGAAGATTGCTGGTTCCGTGCCCTGCAATATGGTCTCGACCGCAAGCAGTTCGGCAAGCCGCTTGCCGGCATGCAGCTTTACCAGAAGAAGCTCGCCGACATGCAGACCGAGATCGCGCTCGGCCTTCAGGCATCGCTGCGCGTCGGCCAGCTGATGGACGAGCACAGGATGGCGCCGGAAATGATTTCCATCGTCAAGCGCAACAATTGCGGCAAGGCGCTGGATATCGCCCGCCAGGCCCGCGACATGCATGGCGGCAACGGCATCCAGATCGAATATCACGTCATGCGCCACGCGCAGAACCTCGAAACGGTCAACACGTATGAAGGTACGCATGACGTGCACGCGCTGATCCTCGGCCGGGCCCAGACGGGCATTCAGGCGTTTTTCTGAGGGTTATGGACCGTAGCGGTTCCGTCAAGAAAGAGGCCTCCGAAGATCGCTTCGAAGGCCTTTTTCTTTTCGAGCTCAGGTGACGGCTCAGAATGTGCCGCGCACCCCGATGCCGAACATGCGCGGTTCGGTCATGCTCGCCTCGATGCCGCCGATGCCGCGGTTTTCCTTCATAAGGGTCGGCGCGCGCTCGTCGAAGACGTTCTTGACGTAAGCGTAGAACTCGAGTTCGTCCTGGAACTTGTAGCTCGCCCGCACATCCGCGATCGTGTAGGGATCGATCGCATAGACGGCCTTGTTGTCCGTATCGGAATAATAGCCGTCGAGATGGCGGACCTGCCCGGACACGGTGAACTTGTCCGTCACGTCCCAGCTTGCGCCGACGGTGAAGCTGTATCCCGGCGACTTGGCGAACTCCTTGCCGACATAGGCGGCATTGCTGGAAATCTCGTCGATCTTCGTCTTCAGCAGACCGGCGCTGGCTTTCAGCGTGAGATTGTCGAGCACCCGATAATCCGCGCCAATTTCAAGACCATAGGCATGGGCTTCTTCTGCGTTAACGGTGTAGGATTCGCTGATGCCGGTGGAGACGACGACCGGTACGTTAAACTGGGCGTTCTTCATGTCCATGTAGAACAGATTGCCGTTTACCGTCAGTGTGTCATCGAGCAGGCTGGCGCGGGTGAACACTTCGTAGTTCCAGATGGTTTCCTTGTCGAAGCTCCGCCATTTGCTGGTGGTCAGGTCAAATGCGACGCCGCCGGGATTGTACCCGCGGCTGACAAGACCGCCGACAGTCCAATCATCATTGATGGCATAGGCGAGAGACGCCTTGGGAAGGATTTCAGAGAAGGTTTCGTCATAATTGACCGAACTTCTGCTGGTGGCGCTGTGCGTCCGGTAACCGGCGCGCTGAATCTGGTCCTGCTGGTAGCGCAGGCCACCCGTCAGGGTCCACTGGTCGGTCAGCCGATAGCTCAGCTCGCTGAAGAGGCCGAGATTGTCCTTGGTGTCGCTGAAGCGAGAGGTGCCGCGCAGATAAAGCACCTCGTCGGCTTTCGTGTGCGCATAAAAAATGCCGGCGACACCGCTCAGAACATCCTCCTGATCGCCGAAGGTGACGCGCGTTTCATGCGACGTGTTCCTGAGATCGACATCGGCGTCGCCGTTGTTGGCGATGCCGACCCGGCGTTTGGCGGTGGAGTCGGAAAACTGGGTCTGGTTGAACAGTTTCACGCCGTTCTCGAAATCGTAATTGATGTCGAGAATGCCCGTATTGGTATACTGGCTGAAATTCGGCATCGTCGTGGTGATGTGGTTGAGATCTTCGAAGGGACGCGACGCCGCTTCCTGGCTTGGCCGGTTGGAGGCGTTGTAGGAATAGGTCAGCTTTGTGGAAAGACCGGGAATTTCAGACGGTTCCCAAAGAAGCTTGAAGCGACCGTTGAATTCCTTGAAGTTTTGGTCCGTTCCCTCATGCGCAAAGGCGGAATTGATGTAATCGATGAAGGTATCGCGGCCGGAATAATCGATCGCCATGCGCGCCGCCAGCTCGTCTTCGATCAGCGGGCCGGAAAAGGCGAAGGAACCGCGCTTCTGGTGATAGTTGCCGATTTCCGCCTGATAGCTGGCTTCCGGCGTAAAGGTCGGGTCCTTGGTGTTGACAAGGATGGCGCCGGCAATGGCGTTGGCGCCCTGCGAGGTCGTCTGGGGCCCGCGGAACACCTCGATGGTGTCGACATCCCATATGGACGTCGCCCCGTAGATGAACTCGTTATACCCGAGATAGTGACCGTCCACATTGATCGTCGCGCGCGGCACCGTACCGGTGAAGAAGGCGATGGAGCCGGTATTCGGGCCCTGCGTGTCCTGTCCGCGAATGATGGGGGCACTGACATTGTCGGTGTAGACGACGTTCGGAATATCCTTGAGCGCTTCGGATACGGTCGGATCGCCGGTCTTTTCCTTTTTGATCTCCTCGGCGGTTTTGACTGACACCGACGAGGCCGTGTTCTTCATGTCGCGCGCCACTTTTTCACCGGTCACGACAATCGGCTTCAACACGGTCGTCCCTGCTGTATCAGCCTGCTGATCCTGACCGACAACCGGCGTCACGAACAATGTCGCCAACGTCAGAACACTGACCCCGCTCATCAAACGGCCGTTAGAGCTAAACCCCATCATACACCCCAACTAAACATGAGTATTAAAGTCATATTCAAGTAACGGAAGCGTTATCCGTTTCGCAATAGAGAATGCGTTCCGTATTGCGGATAAGCAGGCTTCCGTAACGGGATGTGCCATATTTACAACAAAGTTTAAGGGACCGCCTTTTCCGCCATGGCAGCCCGGCCAGAGAAGCTATTGAAAAGGCTGAAGACAGCCATTCCGATTTTCGTCGCAATGCGTTAGGCATTCTCGAAAGAGTGGGGCACGACCTTGAACGCCATGGATGACGAAACCGAAGAACGCCCGGAAAACGAAGGTGAAAAGCGCTCGCCGCTTATTCAATCCGTATCGATTGCGGCGCGGTTTCTTAATCTTCTCTCCAGGTCCGATACGGGGCTGGCGCTTGGCGAACTTGCTAAACGCGCCGGCACCGGTCGCTCCACCGCGCATCGTTACATGCAAAGCCTCGTGCGGGAGGGACTGGTGATACAGGACCCCGCAAGCGGCAGTTACGATCTCGGCCCCGCAGCGCTGGGCATCGGCATCAGCGCCCTCCGACGAATCAACCCGGTCGAAACCGCCGGACGTGAGATGAAGGCGCTTGCCGCGCAAATCGGCGCCAGCTGCGGCGTGGCGATCTGGACCGAGCGCGGCCCGACCGTGGTGCGGTGGGCGCGAAGCGCCAGCTTTTCCATCAGCACCGTCGCTCTTGGCGATGTTCTGCCGCTGGACAACAGCGCCTGCGGTCTGGTTTTTCAGGCTTATCTGCCACCAGACAGGGTGGCTGCCGTGCGCAGGCTGCAACCACCCGCCTTTCGCGGCTCTCCTCCTGCTGCCGGCATTCTCGAAACCATCCGCGAGACGGGCGGCGCCGAACTCAATGAACATCTGTTCTCCGCCCTGACGGGCAAGGCGGCGCCGGTTTTCGATGCCCAGGGCGAACTCTGTTGTGTCGTCACCACCGTCTCTTTCGTGGCTACCGCCGAAGCGGAACGGCATTTTTCGCGACTGATCGAGGCCGCCCGGCAGGCAACCGCCGAATCCGGCGGCGGCTAGACACCTTCGGCCAGATGCTCCGCAAGGGTGCGGCCGGAATAGGCGGTGCGGAAAAGCCCGGCATCGGCAAGTTTCGGCAACAGCCGCTCCAGCACCAGCCGCATGGATGCCACCGAGCCGCCGGGCACCGCGACAAAACCGTCGATTGCCCCTGCGGCCACCCATTCACGGATGCCCTTAAAGGCATCTTCAACGGTGCCGACGATCTGCCAATGGCCGGATCCCATTACCTCCGGCCGCCGCAGTAATTCCGCAACACTTAGCGTCTCCCGCTCTATCAGCCTGCGCAGCAGTCCGGCATGGGTGCGGCTTCGCGGTCTTTCGGGCGGCGGCGGCAGGTCGGAAGCGGTGACCACCCGCGTGAGCGGCCAGTCGGTGAGGTCGAGGCCCGTCATGTCGAGAACCGACGCCAGGGTTCGGGCGCGGTTGGCGCGGGCATGGGTCTCAGAAAAGAGTTCAAGCGCCTCCTTGCCGCTATCCGCCAGATATAGGCTGAGGCCCGGCATCAGCTTCACCCCGTCAGGCTCACGGCCATGTCCTTCGGCGCGCCGCCGTAAGTCCGCCCTCAGTTCGATGGCTGCCTGCATGTCCGGCGTGGAAGCAAAGACTGCGTCCGCCACCGAAGAGGCAAAATCGCGCCCCTCGGGAGACGCACCGGCCTGCACCAGCGGAATGCGGCTGGCGTGGGCTGGCAGGTTGAGCGGCCCTTTCACACTGAAATGCCTGCCCTCATGCGCTACCGGGCGCACCAGCGAGGAATCGGCAAATCGCCCGCTTTCCCTGTCGAGTTTAAGGGCTTCATTTGGAAAACTCGCCCAGAGCTGCTGCACGACCTGCGTGAATTCGGCGGCGCGTCCATAACGCTCCTGCGGTGACGGCATTTCTCTCAGGCCGAAATTTTCGTGCCCCTCCAGTGCCGTGACGATGTTCCACCCGGCCCTGCCATTGCTGAGCCAGTTCAACGACTGAAGCTGGCGGGCTACCACATAGGGCGGCAGAAATGTGGTCGATACGGTGGACAACAGGCCGACATGGCTCGTTTCCCGCGCAATGGCCGAAAGAAGCATGGTCGGGTCCATGCTGGCAAATCCGCCGCCGGTTTCCAGCCCCTCGGTGCGGAGGAAAAGCGTGTCCGGCCGGAACACGAAATCCACATGCGCAGCTTCCGCGCGCTGTGCCAGATCGACGAAATAATCGCTGGAAAATACCCGGTTTATATCGCTGTCGGCTCGACGCCATGCTTCGCCGCTGAGCCAGGTTGGGGCCAGCGACATGCCCACATGAAGTTTGGCTGCGACTGACATGATGCACCTCGACTGAAATATCCGGCAAGAAAACCGCGCGTTGAATCGGCAAATTTCGATTTGTGGAGAGTTTTACTATAGTTTAGTGTCGCTTCAAGACCAGAGTGTCGCGCCCGTCGGGGACGAGCCCGTCTCCCGAAGGTTCGATATTAAGATTCAAAGACTTATAATCCTCATGTGGCGTCTCGACGCATGAGCGCATGACTAACAGGAGTTGTATCCGGTGCTTGACGCCACGGACCTTCACGCCAGCTATGGCCACTTTCCCGTCCTGCGAGGGCTTTCTTGCCGCTTCCACAGCGGTCGCGTCACGGCGCTGGTTGGCCCCAATGGCTGTGGCAAGTCGACGCTGTTGAAAACCATCATGGGTTTCGTGCCTTTGTCATCGGGCGCGATAAGGCTTGGCGAGCGTTCGCTGGGCGACATCAGACGCAGGGATCTCGCGCGCCGCATCGCCTATCTGCCGCAGGAATGCCATTGCCCCGACTATATGACGCTCGGCGAGTTGATCGAGCTTGCCGGTTATGCACGCTACGGCCTTGCCGGCGGCCCGAGCGAGCGTGACCGGGCGCTTTTCGCCGGGGCGCTGAAGACAGTCGGGCTGGAGGACAAGGCGAGAGCGCAGGTCAACATGCTTTCCGGCGGGCAGCGCCAGCGCGCCTTCATCGCCATGGTGCTGGCGCAGGATACGGACGTGATCCTGATGGACGAGCCGGTCAACCATCTCGACATGAAATATCAATATGCCGTTCTTGGCCTTGTGCGCGAGCTGACCGACAGGCACGGCAAGACCGTTATCGTCGTGCTGCACGATCTCAACCTCGCCGCCACTTTCGCCGACGACGTCATCATGCTGAAGGCCGGGCAGGTTCTGGCATCAGGGCCGGTAGCAGACACGGTCACACCCGAAAATGTCGCCGAAATCTTCGACCTCGAAGCCGATATATTTTCCAGACTGGGGCGGCTCATCTGCGTGCCCCGGCTGGAACGACAGGAACAGGCCATTCCGGCATGATCGCGAAAATAACGCTGATCCTTGCCGCGGCGCTGTTGCTGGCCGCCATCCTCGCCGTCAATCTGTTCGTCATGTCCGGCGACATGCCGCCTGCCGAAGTCATGGCGACGCTCTGGCGCGGGGAGGCCGATAGCTATGAACAATCGGTGCTCCTCTATCAGCAAATTCCACGGTCGCTGATTGCCATCTATGTGGGCGCCACAACCGCCGTCAGCGGCTGCGTGCTGCAGGGGCTTGCCCGCAATCCCCTCGCCTCGCCCTCGACCCTTGGGCTGAATGCCGGAGCGACGCTTTTCGTGATCGCCGGCGCGCTGCTGTTCGATCTCTCTGCTGAGGCACAGGGCCTTGCCGCGCTTGCGGGCGCCGGCTTCGGTTTTGCCGCCTGCTTCGTTGTCGCGCGTCTCGCCGGGCGGGTGAACGATCCGCGCGGTCTGTCGCTCATCCTTTCCGGAGCGCTGGTTTCCATGCTGCTGATCGGCGTGACAAACGCCCTGCTTCTTTCCAACCCCACGCGTCGGGCCGAATTCCTGAGCTGGGTTGGCGGCAATATCAACCATGTCTATATCGAACGGCTCACCGATTTCTGGTGGATCGGCGCCATTGCAATGGTGATTTTGCTATCGGTCGCGCGGCCGCTGACGCTCGTTCTGCTGGGCGCGGAAAAAGCCGCTTCCGCAGGCGTGAATGTCACGCGTATTTCCCGGCTCGCACTGTTTGCCACCATGCTGGCGTCAGGCTCGGCGGTAGCGATCTGCGGCCCGATCGGGTTCGTCGGCCTTATCGTGCCACATATGATCCGGCCGCTGGTCGGCGTGAATTTCACGCTTGCTTTGCCGGCCTCCGCGCTTGTCGGCGCGAGCATCTGTGTGCTGGCCGATCTTGGCGCGCAAACCCTGTTTGCGCCCTACGTGGTCAATACCGGGCTGTTCATGGACCTGCTTGGCGGCCTCGTTTTCATCGTCATCGTCAAGCGCTTCTATCTGTCGCCTTCGGCAAGGGGGCTATCGTGAAACGGGATTTCGCCACAGACGGGAAAGCCGTTCTCAGGTTGCCCGGCGGGCTGCAGATCGGCATCGGCAATCTGACGGCCGGCCTGACGCTGGTTGCGCTGGCGTTGACGATCGCCGCCGTGTCCGTCAGCCTCGGCAATACCGAAACGGGCCTTATTGATCTCCTGCACGGGTTTGCCGGCGGGCATCTCGGCGATGATCAGGCCTATGCGCTGTGGACGGTACGGCTGCCGCGCATCCTGCTCGGCTTCATGGCTGGCTGGAGTGTGGCGCTGGCAGGCGCGATGCTGCAATCCGTCGCGCGCAATCCGCTCGCCGATCCCGGCCTGTTCGGGCTGAGCCAGGGGTCGATGACCACCATCATGCTGCTTCTGGTGCTGGTGCCGACGGCCCCCAAGACGCTGGTGGCTCTTGCGGCTGTCGGCGGAGGCCTGGCCGTGGCCTTCCTTTTGATCGCGCTTGTCGGGCGCGAACGCTCGAGCGGCCTTGCCATATTGCTGATGGGCATCGCAATTGAGTCGGCGCTTTCCACTGTCTCATCGGTGCTTCTGCTCTATACGCCAGCCGAGACCTCGCTTTCGCTGGCGGACTGGATGGCAGGTTCGCTGTTTCAGGCAAGCTGGCCGACCATCATCGTTTTTGCTCCCCTCTTTGCAGCAAGCCTTGCCGGCATTTTCCTCATTGGCCGGGCGCTTGCCGTCTTCGATCTTGGCAGCGAGATGGCCATGGCACTCGGAGAAACCGTCAGGCATTCGCGACCGCTCGTCATTGTGTTTGCGGTAATTCTAAGCGCCTCCTCCGTTACCGCCGTCGGCCCGCTGACATTTCTCGGCGTCATCGCCCCGCATCTCGCCACCTTCGTTTCGCCCGCCGTCGGCCGCGCCAGGCTTTTCCTGTCGGGGCTTACCGGCGGCATTCTGGTGGTCGCCGCCGATACGCTCTCGCGCGGGCTGGTGGCGGATGTGCCGATGCCGATTGGCCTTGCTCTGACGCTGATCGGCGTGCCGCTCTTCATCCTCACGCTGCGCCTGCAGGCGTTGCGCAGAACCAACGCTCACTAATATATCGAATAAAGGGAATGCCATGCGAATTGCCATCCTCGTCGCCGCACTTCTGGCCGCCGGAACGAGTCTCGCCGCCGAGCGCAGCGTGACCGATGCCGCCGGCCGCACCGTCTCCGTTCCGGAAAAGCCGCAGCGCATTGTCGTCATGCACGAGCCGCTTCTGGGCGTGCCGCTGATGGATCTTGGCGCTGATGTGGTCGGCGCCTATGGCCGCAACAGCGACGGCAAATTCGCAACCGCCGTCGATTTCGTTGATACCGTTCTTGGCGAAGGCCACGCGAAACCGAAGGGTTTCGGCGCTGTCGGCCAAATCGACCTCGAAAAGCTGCGGGCGCTGCAACCGGAACTCATCGTCGCCACGGAAATGGACAGCGGCAAGGCCGAACAGCTCTCCACAGTCGCACCGGTCTATCTGCAAAAGGCAAGCGCTGGCAAAGCCTATGGCTTCAGCGTGGAGGAAGACCTTGCAGGTCTGGTCGGGCGAAGCGATGTCTTCGCTGAGCGTCGGAAGATTTATGACACCAAGCTCGCCGCCGTCAAAAAGACGCTGGGTGAAGATATCAACGGCAAGACTTATCTCGCGATCCTGCTGACGGACCAGATCAACGCCGTGGGGAACATGTCCGGCGCGGTGCAGGCAATAGAGGATCTCGGTTATGTCAGGCTGAAGATCGACAGTACCGCCTCTTCGGGCGGAATGGGCTCGACCCTGATGATGCCGCTGAGCGCCGAAGCATTCGGCAAGCTCAATCCCGATCTGCTTGTGGTGATGAACAGCTATACCAGCCCAGCCCGCGGCGAGGCGGGAACCCGCGCCGCGCTTGGAAAGATCATTCCCGGCTGGGAGCGTTTCGTAAAACCGGCACGCGAGAAAAGGATTGTTTTCCTCGATTCCACCAGGGTGACGACGCCTTCAATTCCGAGCGCGCTCCATACATTGGATGAAGTGGAAAGCTGGGCGGGCCGCCGCTGACCACCTTTCTGCCCGACAAATCCCGGCACGATCACGTGCCGGGCATAAACTTGAGTTTTCGAAGAAACTTATATTGCCGGGGCGGAAACCGCCTGTTATGGTCCGCGCATCTTGACGCAACGACGCCGGAATATCGCGCCGGACGAGAACCCCAACGCGCGATCATCCGGCACGCCGACCCGGGACAGCGAGACCGCCGAACCCGTCGGCGTCATCCCAGGAAAGACAGCAGCATGAGCATGCCAGAAACCATGGATTCCGCCCTTCCGGACCGCACTCCCAAACGCCACCGCCACGCCGTGAAGCTGCGCGCGCTGGACGTGGCGCGGACCGAAAAACTCAGCCGGTCCATGGTACGCATCGTGCTGACCGGGCCGGAACTGGAGGGCTTTACGAGCCTCGGTTTTGACGACCACGTCAAAATGTTCTTCCCCCAGCCCGGCCAAACCGAACCGACCCTGCCGGTGATCGGCCCGAACGGCATTGAATTCCCGGAAGGCGCGCCGCGGCCGCTGGCGCGTGACTACACGCCGCGCAGCTTCGATGCCGAAAAAGGCGAACTCGCCATCGATTTCGCCACCCATCACGATGGCCCGGCCAGCAACTGGGCGAAGAGCGCGAAAGTTGGTGACAAGGCGTGGATCGCCGGCCCACGCGGTTCCTTCACCGTTCCCTTCACCTATGACTGGCACCTGCTGATCGCCGACGATACCGGCCTTCCCGCGCTGGCACGGCGACTGGAGGAGATGCCTGCCGGCACACCCGTCGTGGCGTTGATCGAAGTCGAGACGGAGGCGGACCGGCTGGAGCTCGTAACCAGGGCGGACGCATCGATAGTCTGGATAACGCAGAGGCCGGACAACGGAACCGACCAGGACGCATTAACGAGCGCCCTGCGCCAGCTCGAACTGCCAAAGGGCGATTTCTTCAGCTGGGTCGCCTGCGAATCGAAGACCGCAAAGGCGGTTCGCGCCCTTCTGGTCGAGGAATTTGGCGCCAACCCCAAATGGACCCGTGCTTCCGGCTACTGGCGGCGCGGCGCGAGCGGCGTTCACGATCATTTCGATGAGTAACCCGGCAATCACGACGGCTGCCATGCGGGATGCGGAAGCGATTATGACGCAACTCAGAGCCCTTCTCGCAAGGGTTCTGGAAGATGAAGTGCGCGATATCGAACCGGGGGACAACCTGTTCGGCTATGGACTTCATTCGCTTGCCCTCATGCGCCTGATGCAGCCGCTTTCACAGCTTGCGGGAGCGCGGCTCGCTTATGACGATCTGGCCCGGCGGCCAACGCTTGCCGCGTGGCAGGCACTCATCGAACGGTCGCGCGCGGGACATTGATCCCGCGAACCGGCACGTTTCGCGCCGGAGCGCGATTTCCGACTATACCAAGGAGAGGACCATGGCAGCAGACAACACACGTATGCTCGCACGTCGCATCGAAGAAGGCTTCGACAACGAAGGGGAGGCCCCGCCGAGCCAATATGAGGAACGGGTCTGGTTCGAACAGTTTCAGGATCCCGATCAGGTTTTTCGGCAGCTTCTCGCCTATCGGATCGGTGAAGAATGCGATCTGCTGCGTCTAACCTCGGCACTGAAGACGGTTTGTGAGGTCTGGCCCGAGCTTCGTGCGCGCTTTGCCTTTGGCGAGGACGGTACGCTTGCCAAGAGTATTGAGGCTCCATCCGCATCCATCGTGCAGCTGCTGCATGTCCCCTCGGCAGAGGAGGCACTGATTTTGCTGCACGACCTTCAGGGGAGGCCCTTTGATGCCGAGACCGACCCGCCTTTCCAGGCCGTCGTGCTTTTGAGCGAAGGTGAAATCCTGCTGGCATTTCTGGTCCATGCCCTGCTGGGCGAGGTCCTCTCGCCGCAGATCCTGCTGGACGGTATTACGGCGGCCTATGCCGGTGGAACGCCGAAACCGCTTTCGCCGCGTGCGGTCGAAAGTGACAGCGTCGACCCGCTTCCGCTTGGCTGGCTGCAACGTCCGGCCACCGGCTCGACCGTCGTGGCGCTGCGGCAGAACACAATTGACAGGCCTGCGAGCCATAGCCATGGCGTCGACCTTGCGGCTTCCCTGCTCGGCCTCCACAGCTCCACGGCTGCAAACGCGATCCTCGCGCGTGCCGGATCGCGTTTTGCACTTTTCCTGGCAAGAAACGGTGGCCCCGAAACAGTAACCCTTCGCCTGCGGCCCGGCCTCGGCACAGCCACACCGATTTCAGCCGAGGCCGTGGCGCGGATAGCGATCACCCGCGACCAATCGCCCGAACAGGCTGAAAATGCCGTGCTGTCAGGGCTGGAGCAACGAACCGACAATGGAGGCGCAAAGGTCACCTTAACGCTGCAGGCGCTTGCAACACCTGTTCAGGCCATATCGGAACATGGTCTTCACTTCGAGCACCTGCCCCTGCCCTCCCTGCAATCCGGCCTCGGCCTGACACTTGCCGTCGGGCCGACGGCCGCGGGCGAAATCCGCCTCGAATTGACGGGCGGCAGGGAAACATCGCCGCATGCGACGGCCTTCCTCCTGGAGCGCTTCGTCAGCCATCTTGAAGGCGGCACGGATTTTTCCGAGGTCGTCCCTCAAGACACCGCGGCAGCACCGCAGCAGGCAGCCCTTTCGCCCAGTGCGTCCGCTCAGAAGGACGACACCGTCGAAACGATCCTCGCCGAGTTCCGTGATGCGCTCGTCTCACCCGACATGGGGCCGGATGACGATTTCTTCGATTTCGGTGGCCATTCGCTGATCGCGACCCGCATCATCGGCCGCCTTCTCGCCAATCACGGCATCGAGCTGCGCTTCAACGATCTGTTCAGCTACCCGACCGCCGCCACGCTCGCAAAACAGGCGACGCGGCTCGCAACCGCTGCGCCTGCGCAGGCGGACGCGACGGCGAGCGGCTCGCTGACCGCGCCGCTTTCGCTGGCGCAGATGTCGCTCTGGAAAGCCTATGCCGCTTTCGGTTTCGGCGAAATCTTCAACATTCCCTTCGCGCTCGATTTCCTCGATCCCGTCGATGAGACCGCCTTCGAATGTGCCTTCCTCGACATAATCGAGCGCCATCCTGGCCTGCGGACCCATTTCTACGTCGAAAACGATATGGTTCTGCAGAGGATCGTGCCAATGCATGATCTGCCCGGTTACAAATGGTTCTGGACCAGCGAAGAAAGCGAAGGGGTGGACCGCCACGCCGAGGCTGGCTGGCGCTTCGATCTGGCGCGCGAACTGCCGATGCGGCTGCGCTTCCTGCGCGACCCCCACACCGGCCGTCAGGTGCTTTCCTTCCTCTTCCATCACATCGTGCTGGACGAATGGTCGGTGAACCTGATGATGGACGAGCTGACCGAGGCTTACCGGGCAAGGGCGACGGGCATGGCCCCGGTCTTTGCGACCAGACCAGCCCCGTTCCACGAATTTGCAAGACAACAGGTCGCGTCAGGCGTCAATTCCAGCCACCTTGCCTACTGGACCGATATGTTGCGGGATGCGCCGAAAGGCCTTACCCTCAACGGACAGGAAAGCACACCGCACGAGGCATCGCAGGACGAAGCACCGGCGGGCGGCTGGATCGAGTTCAAGCTGGAAAAACATGTCAGCGACGGGCTTTACGCCATTGCCAGGCAGAACAGCGCCTCGCTGTTCAACGTGGTCTATGCCGCGATTGCCGCATCGCTGCGCCATCTCGGCGGGCTGAGCGATCTCGTGGTCGGCACCTCGGCTTCGGGCCGCACCGACAGCAATTATTTCGATACGATCGGTTATTTCACCACGGTCGTCGCCCACCGCGTTCGTTTCACGGAAACGATGACCGTCGGCGAACTGATTTCCTCGGTGAAGAACACCATCAATGGCTCGCTGGAACACAGCGAAATCCCGATCGATCTCGTGGAGGAAGCACTGGGCATGACGCCGGGTCGCGACCATTTGTTCGAGGTCTTCATCCAGATCCACGCCAAGAACAAGCTGAACGGCGCCCTTGCGGGGCCGGATGGCAGGGCGGTGGAATTCCGCCAGATCGATCCGGACAAACACGAATCCATGCTGGGGCTGCAGTTCGAGGTAATGGAAGAGACGATCGGCGGCGATCGCTCCATTCGCGTGCTGATGAGCTACCGTTCGGACCGTTACGGACCTGAGGATGTCGAGCGGCTGCGCAGCACCACCAGCGGCATCTTCAGCCGTTTTGCGGAAACCGGCGCTTCGGACCGCGTGCTGACGACGCTCGCCTGAGCCGGACCTGCCAAGGAAAACCCGGCTTCGCCTGACGGAGCCGGGTTATTTGTCTTTGAACGCTGATGAGAATGTCCTGGCGCGGCCCCTGCATCCGCACGCCGTCATACCTCAGACCGCCAGGCGGAACGCCGTGGACGCCTCCACCGCCGCAAGCGCCAAGGCCTCCTCGCGCAGCATGGCATCGAGGAACAATGGCAGCTCTTTACGGTAGCGGGCGAAGTCTCCCGCTTGTGTCAGCGCCGAGTCCGCATCGATGTGCAGGTTCAGTTCGCTGCCGTCATCTTCACCACGGAAGGTAAGGTTGAACCCGTCGCCGGGACCATTCGCCAGAATGTGCCTGGCAACGGTGAGCCCGGCAAACACCGGCGCGCTGAACGGCAGGACATTGATGAGCGGCGAGAAGAAGAAGCGCCGGCCTTTCGGTATTTCCCGGTCGGCGGCGATCTGTTCAATACGGTAGCGGCCGTGCAGGCGCTGCTTCCGCAGATTGGCGGCGTTGCGCGTCAGAAATGCGCCGACGCCCTCTCCAGGCTCGATGGTGAGGTGGAACGGCAGGATGTTGACGAGCATGGCCGGCATATGCGCGCCGACACTGCCCCAGCGGCTCATGAAAGGCAGCCACAGTGTCAGGACATCACGATCCGGACGGGGCAGCACCCGGTGGAGATAAAGACCGGAAAGCAGCACCAGAAGATCGGGCCAGCCAATCTCCAGTGCGCCGGCCAGTCGTTGCAACCGCGTGCTGAAACCGGGCGGCAAGGCCGCATCCGCATGCAGGCCACCGCCGCCATAATCCTCGCAATCCTTGTCCAGCACCGGCAGATCGGCGGGTGCGGCGAGATAGGCTGTCCAAAAATCGCGATCCTTTTCGAAACGCCGGCTCCGCTTGTAGGCTTCCTCTTCCGCCAGGAAATCGCCGAAGGGGTGAAAATCCGGACCCGCTTCACCCTTGCCGCAATAGTGCCCGTAAAGCTGGCCGCAGCGCTGCTCCACCAGCGTCAGCCCATAACCATCAACGACGATATGATGAGCGCGGATATACCAAAGGTAACGATTATCGGCGATACGGTAGAGGAGCTGCGCCGAGAGCCTGTCGGCCGTGAGATCGAGCCGCGCTTCCACATCCGCGTTCATGCGCCGCAAAGCCTCCTCCAGCGGAGCGGGATTGCCGCGGAGATCGACAAGTTTCACAACCGGGGCATGGTTTGGGTCGCAGCATTGCTGCGGCGTCTCGCCATCATCGCCGACGCGGAAGCGGATAGACAGGACTTCTGATTCGCGTACGGTGCGTGTGATCGCCTGAAGGAGCGCGCTTTCATTCACCGCGCCGGAAAGATCGATGTAATGGGCGACGGTTGAAACCGGTTCGTCGGGATGGAAGGAAAACTCCTCCCAGAAATCGAGTTGCGGCTGCGTCAGTGGAAGCCAGCCGCCGGCGGGATCGATATGCGCCATCTGTTTTTCCTTGCACTATTTTCGTTGCCGGGCGCGACGTGCCACCCGAAATGATGGGATATACGCCGCCCGTACGGCCATGAGCGACGTCACCTGCCTGGCGTTGCGGCACCGCAAAAGCTGCTGCGGTGTCAGGTCAACACCGAAGACAGCGCGAATTTCGGCCGAGACGGTTTTCAGGTGCGACGGCAAAAGTCCGAGCGCCAGCAGGTCGCTGTCTGCATCCACATTTGCCGGCATTTTACCCAATACGCTGAGATAGATATCCAGCACCCGGCGGTCGCCGTGATCGACGTCGGGAACCACAGAGGCGGAGAATTTTGCCGGTTCCGCGTCAGCCGTTCCACCGGTCAAGAGTTCACGGGCGCGACGGCGGTCGGGCTTGCCATTTGCCGAAAGCGGCAGATCGTCAACCTTGAGAAACCGGCCGGGCACATGCGATTCCGGCAGATGCCGGCGGGCAAAGTCGCGCAGTTCGGCAGTGGTGAGTTCGAGGCCGGGTGCCGTGACATAAAGCACGCCGATGGCCGCCTCGCCCTTTTGCTCGGCACCGTAATCCACCACCAGAACCCTCTGGAGAGAAGGGTGGCGGATCAGCTCGTTTTCCACATCCGGCAGCGAGACGCGCACGCCCCGCACCTTGACGTAACCGTTGACACGGCTCGCGAACATGATCTTGCCATCCGGCCGGTAGCGGCCACGGTCCCCGGTTCGGAAGGCGCGCACGCTGTTTCCCTGCGGATCGGTAATCGTCACGAAATCCGTCTGGGTAATCGCGCCGTCTTCGAGATAGCCGATCGCGACATTCACGCCGGCCGTATGGATGCGGCCAACGACGCCCGCCGGGCAATGGCCGCCGTGATCGTTGAGGACGAAATAACGATTGGCGGGCAGCGGGTGGCCATAGGGCACGGCCGCCACATCTTCCGCAACAATCTCGTGCCAGATGCTCCAGATCGTCGTTTCCGTTGGCCCGCCGAGCGATATCAGCCGCAGGTCAGGCTTCAGCCGGCGAAGCTCTTCTATGATAACAGGCTTGATATAGTCCCCGCCCTGCGCGACAAGCCGGAGCGACGATAGCTGGGTACCACGGCGGCAGGCGAGAAGCATTTCGAGGATGGCAGGCACGGAGCACCACAGCGTGACACCATGTTCTGCGACCAGCTCGTTCCAGCGCACCGCATCCTTTTCCTCTCCGGGTTCCGGCAGCACCAGCGTCGCCCCTGCAACGAGCGCGCCGAAAACATCAAAGACCGACATGTCGTGATGCAGCGGGGTGACCGAGATGAATACGTCGCGTTCCGTCACCGCCCATTCCGCCAGCGTGCCGCCAATGACATTGACCGTGGCGCGGTTGGAAAGCACGACGCATTTCGGTTTGCCTGTCGTGCCAGACGTGTAAAGAAAATAGGCAGGCCCCTCGCTTCGGGAAAGCGCCGCTAACTCCGCCATGGAGACCGGTGCGCCAGCCGGAGCGGGTGTGGACAGAAGCACCGCCGGATCGACAGCTTGGAAACCTTGCGGAACGCGGCGGGCGACGATGAGCGCCGGGCGGCAATTGGTCAGCAGATACTGCAGGCGATCGTCGGGTGAACCGGCGTCGACCGGCACCCAGACCGCCCCCATCAGGGCCGCGGCGAGCGTGATCGCCGTGTGTTCGGGGCTACGCTGCAGGCAGATGGCCACGACATCGCCCCGACCGATGCCGCGCGCCCTTAGGCTCGTGATCACGCGCGCCACCATCTCGCCAAGCTCGCTATAGGCGATGCGCCGCTTGCCGCTGACAAGCGCGGTGCGTGACGGCTCTCCTTCGAAAAGACGGCCGGCGATCCGTTCCAGAAATGGCGGGCAGACGAAGTTTCCTTCATCGCCATTCAGCCGGTAATGGGACAGGTCGACAATATCGCGTCCGTTGAGGACGAAAGCGCCGCTATCCGCGATCCCCGCAATCGCGCGCTCGACGGCTGCGAGAATATCCGCCACCATCGCCGCATCGATCGCCTGCTCCGCATAGTCGATATCGAGGACGAGATCGCCCTCCGGATTTTGCGAAAAGCGAAAATCCAGCACGACCTGCGGCGTCTGCGTCAGACCGTCCGTCCAGCGCATGGCCGAATCCGGCGAAAGCGTCGGCCATGTGAGACCATTGGTAATCACCACAGGCAGGGCGAGCCCGCCCGCATTCGCATTGAGAAGCACGCGATTGAGATCGATGCCGGAAAAAGCCAGATGGTTCAGCCCTTCCAGCACATCCGTCTGCAGGCCTGCCGCCCGCACGTCAAAATCGTCTTTTGCCGCGTTCCATTGGACGGCGATGAAGCTGGAGCGGTTGGCGAAGGCCCCGTCCACCTGCGGCGCGACGGGAATGCCGACCACCAGCGCACCCTCGTTCAGCCAGAGCGACAGCACCTCGAGAATGACCGCCGTAAGCGCCGAATTCTTGAACAGGCGCTCTTTCGCACCGGCCCGCGCAAAGGCGGAGAAGCGCTGCTTTTCGACAATCAGACTCTGGCGGCTATATCGCGACGTCGGAATGGTTTCGAGCGGTGCTTTCCAGGGCAACTGCGAGGGCACTTCAGCTTCTTTCAGCTTCTCGGTCCAATAGGCCGCGTCCCCGGCACGGGCGGCTGCGATATCCTCTCCTGGCGTTTCAGCCGCAGCGGCGATTGCGACCGGCGGGACACCGTCGAAAAGTTCCGTTGCGAGGCTGGCTATCGCCCGCCCGTCAAGGATGAGAGCGTCAAAACGCAGGAACACCACGACATGATCAGCCTTTGCTTCGGACGCCGGCAGGCGGAAGACCGTGACCTGCCAGGGAGAGGCGGCGAGATCAAAATGGGCGTGGGAAAAATCCCGTCTGACGGCATCGATCCTCGCTTCCGCCGCCGCCGGGGAAATATCCGAGAGATCGATCATATCAAAGTTGATCTCCGCTTCCCCGGACACGATCTGCACGAGGCGCCGCTCGTCGATGCGGGTGCGCAGGCTTTCATGTCTCTCGACCATGGCAGAAAGGCGGGTCCGCAGCAGGGCGGGATCGATGCTGCCGCGATATTCGCGAAACTCCTGCATCGCCACGCCGCTGAGCGGCAGATGTGTGCCGCGACCGAGAAGATATGCCTTCTGCAGCGGCGAGAGCGGACGTTCCATGGCGTTTCCTTTTTTATCGGCCAGCTGTTCGGGCATCGCAGCACCAAATCGTTCCACGCTTTCCTCAACGAGGTCCGGGTGATCAGCGAGCCGGCGAAGGAGACCCACGTAGGTTTTAAACAGGGCGCGCAGCCATGGTTCAGGCAGCGCATCGAGCCGCACATCCCAGTTTATCAGCAGGCCGCCATCAAGCCTCGCGACCTGCGCGTCCAGCGCAACCCCCGGCCCTTGCGATACGGTGTGGACCAGGGAGCCGAACAGCTGCCCAACCCTTTGTGAAAACAGATCGCCGCCCGGCAGGTCGACACCGGCGGTAAAAACCACGGGCGAGGTCTGCAAACCGCCTCGCAGGCGAGAGAGGTCGCGCATGATGCTGACGCCCGGATAGGCCTGATGGGCAAGCAGGCCGTTCATGTCATCGAAAACCCGCCCGAGCAGGGCTTCGACGCTTTCAGCGGGTCTTATATCGACGCCGAGCACCAGCACGTTGGAAAACTCACCGACGATGGAATCAACCCCTTCAACCAGGGGTGCACGCCAGAAAGCCGGGACGGAGAGCCGGAACTTTTCGGAATCGAGCGCCCGCGACAGCGCCACGGCAAAAACACCGAGCAACAGGGTCGACATCGTTACCGAGCAACGCCGCGCAGCCCGTTCAAGACCGTCACGTTCAACGACCGTAAGCATCGTGGCAAAACGGTCCGTATGAACGGCGCGTGACGCATCCTGCGGTAAAAATGGAAGCGGCGGCGCGTCCGGAATATCCGCAATATGCTGCCGCCACCACGACCGGTCGTATTCCCGCACGCTCTTGAGGTCAGGATCGGCCGCAAGGCGTTTCGTCCAGTCGAAGAAGGATGGCTGCGCCGCCGGGGGACGCGCGGTCTCATCCTTATCCGCCTCGTCGTAAAGGCGGGCGAGGTCCTCCATCAATATCCGCACGCTGGCCGGATCGATGGCCAACATGTCCGTGTCCACATGCAGCCGGCTACGGCCATGCGGCAACAGGCTGAGCGCAATCGCCGCAGGCGGCGCAGTGCGAAGATCCGTCGCGCGATGGCTCCACGCGTGGCGCTTGATCTCGAGCCGGCGCGCAAGCGTCTCCGCATCAAGCGCCGTCATGTCCTCCACATCGAGATGCAGCGGGAGACCATCAGGATCGACGGATTGACGCCCTTCCGCATCGATCCTGAGGCTCAGCATCGGGTGGCGCCGGCAAAGCCTGCCGACTGCAACGGCCAGTTTTTCCAGCACCAGAGCTCGCCCCTCGAACTCGAGATAAAGATGGGGCGTAACTTTTACGAGTATCCCATCCGTCTCCCGACCGACCCAGTAGGCCACCTGCATCGGAGTTAAATTTAGCATGTGAATTTGCACCGATTGACAAAACATGATTATCATAATCAAGTATAAGCCATCGTCAACCACTCGAACAGGAGGCATCCCATGAAAACGGGAGCACTCAGGACGAATGACGTCGAATCCGACGAAATTGCTGATTTTAATAGAGATTTTCTTTTCACTTCCGGTACCGGGCAGTTGCGGGCCAAAGGAATTCGCGAAAGGATAACGCTTCCGGCCCGCGGCGGAGAAGATACGGGCAGCCCATTGCAGCAAGCGATTAAAGCCGCTTTCGAACGGGCCCGCCGGGCTGGTCAGGACAATCCGATCGCCATTGGGGCAATCCCCTTCGATGTCAGCGAACCCTCATGCCTTTATATACCGAACAACCATGAGTGGAGACCACGAGAAACCGCGCCGGTCGTCGCCGATTCGGCCATGCCCGCGCTCGTCGGCCAGAACAGCCTGCCGGACGAGACCGGCTTTAAACGCGCCGTAGAGCACGCCATCGTCAATTTCCGCCATTCCGATGTCCGTAAGGCGGTACTTTCCGTGATGCGCGAACTCACCTTCGCTTCCGAGGTCAATGTCGAGAGATTGCTGGCGAGTCTCGCCAAACAGAATCGCGAAGGTTACCAGTTCCGTATTCCGCTACCCGATGGCGGCGACCTCATCGGCGTCAGCCCGGAGCTCCTGATTCGCAAGCAGGGTGAGAACATCATCTCGAACCCGCTGGCGGGATCGGCAAAGCGGATGGTCGACCCCGCCGCGGACAAGGCCAACGCCGAGCGGCTATCGGCTTCGGAAAAGGACCACTACGAGCACAGCCTCGTTATCGATGATATCCGCTCCCTGCTTTCGCCGGTCTGCGCGGAACTCGATGTCCCTGAAAAACCCTCCCTCATCAACACGGCAGCCCTCTGGCATCTTTCGACCCGCATCGAAGGCCGCCTCGCCGACCCCGAAACCAATGCCCTGCAGCTTGCGTGCCTGTTGCACCCGACGCCAGCCGTCTGCGGTTTCCCCACCGAGCGCGCCCATCGCCTTATCCGCTTCGTCGAGCCTTTCGAGCGCGGCCTCTTCACCGGCATGGTCGGCTGGACGGATTTTGAGGGCAATGGCGAGTGGGTGGTGACGATCCGGTGCGGCACCGTGCAGCGAAAAACGGTGCGGCTCTTTGCCGGCGCCGGCATCGTTGAGGCATCGGAGCCCGAATCCGAATGGGCCGAGGTGCAGACCAAACTCAAGACCATGCTGAACGCCTGCGGTCTTTCTGCCTGATTTCCCGGGGACAAACCATGACAATCGAATTTCAACGCTGGCCCGACGATCTGACGCGCCGGTACCGCGAGCGCGGTTACTGGATCGACAGGCCGCTGAGCGGCATCCTCACCGAACAGATCGAGCGCCGGCCGGACGCGACGGCCCTGATCTGCGGCGACCGCCGCTTCACCTACGCGGATATCGACCGGCAATCCTCCAATCTGGCCGGACATCTCTCCGCCGCGGGCATCGGCAAGGGCGACACCGCGCTTGTGCAGTTGCCTAACATTGCCGAGTTCTATCTCGTGTTTTTCGCGCTGATGAAGATCGGCGCGGCCCCCGTCAACGCACTTTTCAGCCATCGCCGGCTGGAAATGACCTCATATGCGGAGCAGATCGCGCCGAAGCTGGTGATCGGCTCGCGCAGCCACGAGCTTTTCGCCAATGACACATTTTTGGAGGCGCTGAAGGCGGCTTCTCCCGGGCTTACCGTGACCCTTCTGCATGGCGAAACAGATCCGCGGTTGAGCCTGGAACGGCGGCTGGCGGCCCCTGCCGAAAACTCACCCGTTTACGCCCCTTCCGCCGCCGATGAAGTGGCGCTGTTCCAGCTTTCCGGTGGCAGCACCGGTACGCCAAAACTGATCCCCCGGACGCATAACGACTATGATTACAGCGTTCGGGCCAGTGCGGAAATCTGCGGCCTTTCGCCTGAGACCCGCTTCCTCTGCGCCATTCCCGTGGCGCATAATTACCCGATGAGTTCGCCCGGCGCGCTCGGTGTGTTCCACGCCGGCGGTGCGGTGGTCATGGCTGCCAATCCGGAACCACTTGCCTGCTTCGATCTCATCGAAAAACACGGCGTTAACATTGTGCCGCTGGTGCCGCCAGCCGTCGCGCTGTGGCTGCAGGCGGCTCCCGCCCATCGCGAAAGGCTGAAATCCCTCAAGCTCCTGCAGGTCGGCGGTGCAAGCTTCGCCGAGGCTTTGGCCCGCCAGGTGCCGGAAGTGCTGGGCTGCGATCTGCAACAGGTCTTCGGCATGGCGGAAGGTCTGGTGAACTACACCCGCTTCGGTGACCCCGACCATATCGTCTTCACCACGCAAGGCCGGCCGATCAGCCCGGATGACGAAATCCGCATCGTCGACGAGGACGGCAACGACGTGCCCGAGGGCGAAGCCGGCATGCTGGCAACGCGTGGCCCCTATACCTTCCGGGGCTATTACCGCGCGCCCGAACACAGCGCCCGGGTCTTCGACAAGGATGGCTTCTATTGCTCGGGCGACGTCGTGCAGCGCACGCCCGAAGGTTATCTCCGCGTCGTTGGCCGGGTGAAGGACCAGATCAATCGCGGCGGCGAAAAGGTCGCTTCGGAAGAGGTGGAAAACCTGATCCTGCGGCATCCGGATGTCACCCATGCGGCTCTGGTGGCGATGCAAGACGAACTTCTCGGCGAAAAAAGCTGCGTCTTCGTCGTGTCGCGCAATCCCGCTCTCAAGGCGCCGGCTATTCGCCAGCACCTCGCAGGCCTCGGCGTCGCGGATTACAAGCTGCCGGATCGTGTGCGCTTCATCGACGCCATGCCCCTCACCGCCGTCGGAAAAATCGACAAAAAACGCCTGCGCGATCTGCTGACGACCCCCGTCGCCGTCAGCGCCTGACATTCCGCACCCATCGAAAGGGACGCCAAAATGGCGTCCCCATGTTCCTAAATGCGCCAGCCCAGCCGGTGCCGCACAAACCGAGGTCATCATGACGATCCCCACCATTTCCGACTATCCCATGCCGGTCGCCGCGAGTTTTCCGGCCAACAAGACAAAATGGCAGCCCGATGCGAAACGCGCCGTCCTCCTCATCCACGACATGCAGCGTTATTTCCTGCGGTTCTACGAGGCCGACGGCAAGCTGATGACGACCCTCATCGACAATCTCGCGGAGGTGAAGACATGGGCCGTTCAGAACGGCGTCCCTGTCATTTACACCGCCCAGCCGCATAATCAGCCGCCTGGCGACCGCGCTCTTCTGAACGACATGTGGGGACCGGGTCTGACCGTCGTTGATCCCGAACTGCAGAAGGTGGTGGACAAGCTCGCCCCCACGCCTGACGACGTGGTGCTAACCAAATGGCGCTACAGCGCCTTCCAGCGCTCCGACCTTGCCGAACGTATGAAGGGCTGGAACCGTGATCAGATCATCGTCGGCGGCGTTTATGCCCATATAGGCTGCATGATGACGGCAGTGGAAGCCTTTATGAAGGACATCCAGCCGTTCATGATCGGTGATGGCGTTGCCGATTTTTCCGAGGCGGAGCATCGCATGGCGCTGCAATATGTGGCCACACGCTGCGGCGTGGTGATCGATGCCGCAAGCCTTGTCGGCGCGGGAAAGGGCGACGATATCAGCGAATGGCTGAAAGCCCGCGTCCTGCAGATGGTGGAGGATGAGAGCGATATCGACCCCGACGAAAACCTGATCTTCTACGGGCTGGATTCCCTGCAGGTGATGAAGCTTGCCGGAGAGTTGAAGGAACGCGGCGTCACCGTCGGCTTCGATGAGCTTGCGCGTGTGCCCACTCTCTCCGCCTGGTGGACGCTGATCGACCAAAAGCGGCTCGCGGCCTGAGCGGACAAAAAAGATGACGCAACAGAGATTTACCGGGCGGCGCGTGCTGGTAACGGGTACGGCTCAGGGCATCGGCCGCCGCATCGCCGAACGTTTCATCGAGGAAGGGGCCGATCTCATCGGCCTCGACCTCCAGGCCAGAACGGCGGAAGCGCCCTTCCGCCAGATCGCACTCGACATCACCGATGCGGCGGCGGTGGAGAGGGCCTCCAAGGCGATCGAGACCGAATGGGGCGGGCTCGACATTCTCGTCAATGCCGCCGGCATATTGCGGCTCGGCGACAGTGAAAGCCTGACGCCCGCAGACTGGAAGGCGTGCATGGATGTCAACGCTGCCGGGCCGTTCCATATGCTGAGACAGTGGAGCGCCACCTTCAAACGGCAGCGGCGCGGCGCAATCGTCAATATCGGCTCCAATGCCGCCGTCGTGCCGCGCATCGGCATGATGGCCTATTGCGCCTCCAAGGCAGCGCTGGTCAGCCTCAGCCATTGCGCCGCCCTCGAGCTTGCGCCCTATGGCGTGCGCTGCAACGTCGTTTCACCCGGCTCCACCGATACGCCGATGCTTGCCGGCATGTTGAGCGATCCCGCCGGCAAGGACCGGCTGGTCGCCGGCCTGCCCGAGCAGTTCAAGCTCGGCATTCCGCTCGGCAAGATCGCAAGGCCGGACGATATTGCCGATACCGTGCTGTTCCTCGCCTCCGATCAGGCCGGGCACGTGACGATGCAGCAGATCGTGGTTGATGGCGGTGCCACGCTTGCGGCTTGAATTCGAGCCGTTGGATTGAGAGTAAGGGACATGGACGTTGTAACTGCGTTTGATCGCGACACCATCTCCGGCGATCCACCCGAGGCCATCTGGCCTTGGCCGGACGACATATGCGGCTGCCATTGCCTTACCCTTCGTTTCAGCGCCGATGAGGGCTGCGGCGGCGAGGTCCCTCCCTTGCCGCCGCAGCTTTCAAGCGCCACGCAAAGACGCAAGGCGGAATTCATCGCGGGGCGCAGATGCGCTGCGGAAGCCATCCGCCGCCTGACCGGCCGTTCCATCTTTCCCGGTATGGGCGAGGACCGTGCGCCTCTCTGGCCCGAAGGGGTGATAGGCGCAATTTCCCACAGCGAGGGTACGGCGATTGCGCTTGTCGGCTGCTGTCGACGGTTTCGCGGTATCGGCGTCGATATCGAAAAAATGCTGACAGAGGAGGAGGCCCGCGATATCGCCCCACAACTCCTGACCGCAAATGAGCGCTACAACCTCGGCAACATTATCGATCCCTTCATCACCGGCTTGATTTTCTCGGCCAAGGAAAGCCTGTTCAAGGCGCTGTATCCCATGGTGGAAAAGCTGTTCTTTTTCGAGGCGGCCGAATTATCCCGCCTGGACGCAAATGGCTCGGGATCCTTGTGCCTGACGGCTGAACTCAGCGAGGAATGGCGGTATGGAACGGAGGTTCCTTTCCGTTTCTGCCGCTTCGAGGGCCAGCTTCTCACCCGCGTGCTCATCCCGCATTGAGGGAAAAACAGCAGATTCATAACCGCGACAATCATATTTTAAACCTGTCTTCCCGTCATCCGAGTGAAACACTCGGAAGGTACGCAGCCTGTGGAATGATTCCAAACATTGAACGGTGGAGACACGATATGACCGACATCGATACGAGCAAATTGTCCTGGGACGAGTGGGACGAACTGCAGAACCCGCCGCCGACCGAAACCGATTTCGACCGCGTCGTCGAAACCGCGATTTCCCGCCGCGGCTTTCTGGGCGGCGTGCTCGCCTTCGGTTCGGCCGCAGCCGCCATGGGCACGCTCGGCAACCTGATGAGCAGCACCTCGGCCGAAGCGCAGGAAGCCGCCGTCGGCCGTTTCCCCTTCAAGCCGGTTGCCGCCGCCACCGACCACACCATCCATGTGCCGGAAGGCTATAACTGGAAGCCGCTGGCGAAATGGGGCCAGCCGCTGTTCTCCAACGTTCCTGATCTCGACCCCGCAAAGGGCGTCAGCGTTGAAAATTCCGACAAGGTCTTCGGCGAAAATACCGACGGCATGGAACTCTTCGTGGTGGGCAACCACCAGCTGATCGCCGTCAATCATGAATATGTGAACCCGGAAACCAACCTGCCGCACGCCGAAAAAGGCAACCCGAAGACGGCCGACGACGTGAAGATCCTGCAGAACATGCAGGGCGTCACCGTCATGGAAGTCGCGGAAGACAAGGACGGCTGGAAAATCGTTCTCGACAGCCCTTTCAACCGCCGTATCCACCACAACACGCCGATGAAGCTTTCCGGCCCGGCCGCAGGCTCCGATCTCGTCAAGACCGCCGCCGACCCCAAGGGTGTCGACTGTCTCGGCACCTTCAACAATTGCGGCGCAGGCCGCACGCCCTGGGGCACCTACCTCACCTGCGAAGAGAACTTCAACGGCTATTTCGGCACCACCGACGCCGCCTTCAAGCTGCCTGACGATTACAAGCGTTACGGCATCGTCGCCGAGACCCGCTACGCCTATGAGAAGTTCGACGCCCGTTTCGACGTTGCCAAGAACCCCAATGAACCACGCCGCGCCGGTTACGTGGTCGAGATCGATCCCTCGGACGCCAAGTCCACGCCGATCAAGCGCACCGCGCTTGGCCGCATCAAGCATGAAAACGCCGCCGTGGTGATCGCCCGTGACGGCCGTGTCGTCGTTTACATGGGTGACGACGAGCGCGGCGAGTTCCTTTACAAATTCGTCTCCAGCGGCATCTACGTGCCGGGCGGCGACACCTCCAAGCTGCTGGACGAAGGCACGCTTTACGTCGCGAAGTTCTCCGATGACGGTGCCGGCGAGTGGCTTGCCCTGACGCCGGAAACCACGGGCATGAAGATCGACGAAATCTGCGTCTTCACCCGCCAGGCTGCTTCCAAGGTTGGCGCGACGACCATGGACCGCCCGGAATGGGTCGCCATCAACCCCGTCGCCATCGAAGCCTATTGCGCGCTGACCAACAACAGCCGCCGCGGCGAAATGAAGGACGGCAAGCTGCGCGCCAATGCCGGCGGCGACGCCATGGCGATCAATGCCGCCAACCCGCGCGAGAAGAACGAATACGGCCAGATCGTGCGCTGGTATCCGGAAAATGACGACCATGCGGACGGCAAGTTCAAGTGGGACCTGTTCTGCATGGCCGGTAACCCCGCCGTCCACAAGGACGCCTATGCCGGCTCCCCGAACATCAACGAACGCAACATGTTCAATTCGCCTGACGGCATGATGTTCGACTCGACCGGCCTGCTCTGGATCCAGACCGATGGCGAGGACACTAATGAAGGCAACTTCGCCGGCCAGGGCAACAACCAGATGCTGGCGGGCGACCCGGCCACTGGCCGCATTGAGCGCTTCCTGACTGCGCCGAAGGGTTCCGAAGTCACCGGCCAGACCTGGTCCGCCGACAAGCGCACCCACTTCGTCGGCATCCAGCACCCCGACGCCCCCTTCCCGGACGGCGAAGGCAAGCTGCCCCGCTCGACCGTCATCGCCATCAAGCGCGACGACAATGTGAAGATCGGCTGACGCACAGGCATGAACGGAACCGGATCGCGAGGGAATTGCCATCCGGTTTCACGATAAATCGCCGCGTGCCCGAAAGGACACGCGGCGTTTTGCCTGTGTTGGTGAATGAACGTTCGGATATCGTCGTATGGCGCAGATTTATCCACCTTTCGCAAGAACCTGCATGGCAGGGCTCGCCGGCCAAGTGTAGATGTAGATTATCTCCACCTGCTTGTTGGGCCTCTCTTGGATCAGATACTCGCCATTCGAACATTTCTCCGCGTCGCCGAAGCCGGGTCCTTCGCCAAGGCGGCGGATATGCTGAACCTTCCTCGGTCCTCAGTCAGCAAGCTGGTGCAGGATCTCGAGGCACATCTCGGAACAAAGCTCGTGGAGCGCACCACGCGGTCGGTCACGATGACCACGGAGGGCGTCGCTTATCACGAACGCGCGCTGAAGCTCCTCGCCGATCTCGATGACATGGACGGCACTATTGCCGGCTCCCGCAGCACACCCAAAGGAAAGCTGCGCGTCGACATCGGATCTGTGCTGGCAAACCAGATCCTCATCCCGGCACTTTCGGATTTTCAGCGCCATTATCCAGAAATCGATCTCATGCTCGGTGTCAGCGATCGCCCCGCAGATCTCGTCAGTGAGGGTATCGATTGCGTCATTCGCGGCGGGGCGCTGGGTGACTCATCGATGAAGGCGCGGAAGCTGTGCGAGCTGGACTACGTCATTTGCGCATCGCCCACTTATCTGGCTGGTCTGCAGTTGCCGGAGCGACCTGACGATATCGAGAAGCATCGGATCGTCTCCTACTTCTCCGCGTCATCTGGAAAGAGATTTCCATTGCGTTTTCAGCGCGGCGAAGAGCGAAGCGAGTATCTCCCGGCCTCTGGCGGCGTTTCCGTCAACGAGAGTACCGCGCATCTGAACGCGCTGCTGTCGGGACTGGGAATTGGCCAAAGCTTCGGATTTCTCGCGCGGCCCCATTTCAAGAGCGGGGCGCTGGTTGAACTTCTGCCCGACTGGAAGCCGGACAATCATCCCCTTCATCTCGTCTATCCCGCTGATCGTTTCCCAAATCCGCGGCTACGCGCCTTCACGGAATGGGCAGCGAAGGTGTTCGAAGCGGTCGACGCACGGCGCGATGTGACGAAGACGACTATCCATCCAGATGGATAATGTCTCCATCCTGAGCTGCTTCTCTCCACCGGGCTGACGAACTAACTTCTCCTCATCGGACGGTGACGAGGCCAACGGCCAGCGCCACATCCCGAGCAAATTCAGAACTTCACAAGGCCGTGCATTCGGGCTGAACCATTTCGCGCGCCCAAGCATCAGGAGAGTTAACATGGCCAACAGGCTTCAAAACAAGATCGCCGTCATCACCGGAGCAACCAGCGGCATCGGTCTTTCGACGGCCAAGTTGTTCGCTGCCGAAGGCGCACGCGTCTATATCACAGGCCGCCGCAAGGCCGCTCTGGACAAGGCGGTGGCAGAAATAGGACAGGGCGCGGTCGGCGTACAGGCGGACTCCTCGAGCAACGCTGACCTCGACAAGCTGTTCGCCCAGGTGAAGGCGGAACAGGGCGGCCTTGACGCCCTCATCGTCAATGCCGGTGGCGGCACCATGCTGCCGCTCGGCCAGATCACCGAGGAGCAGATTGACGACACCTTCGGCCGCAACGTGAAAGCTGTGATCCTGACCGTGCAGGCGGCACTTCCGCTGATGGGCAAGGGCTCGTCCATCGTGCTGACGGGTTCGACTGCCGGCACCGAAGGCACGGCTGCCTTTTCCGTCTATTCCGCTTCCAAGGCCGCGGTGCGCAACCTGGCTCGTTCCTGGGCTCTCGACCTCAAGGGCACGGGCATCCGCGTCAACGTCATCTCGCCCGGCGCCACGCGCACACCAGGCCTCGTCGAACTTGCAGGCGACGACAAGGAACAGCAGCAGGGCCTGCTCGACTATCTCGCCTCTCGCATCCCTCTCGGTCGCGTCGGCGAAGCCGAGGAAATCGCCAAGGCGACGCTGTTCCTCGCCTCCGATGATGCGAGCTTCGTCAACGGCGCCGAGCTCTTCGCGGACGGCGGCCAGGCACAGGTTTAACGCTGAATCGCAGTGGCGGGTGGCCTCCGTTTCGAAACAAGAAACAAGATGCGTGCTGCTGTCAATCGCCTGCACAGAGAGCCTCAGGACGTTCTTCAGGCCTTCGAGCTGGCTTCTCGAATGACCAAATGCCGCGCTAAAATGCGCGGCGTTGCTCATGTTTGACGGCGTCCATGAAGCTCAAACCGCCGGGACACGCCGATCCCCTCCAGAAACGCCTCGTCGTGGCTGACGACCAGAATTGCGCCGTCATACGCTTCCAGGCCGGCCTCCACGATCGCGACGGAATCAAGATCGAGGTGATTGGTGGGTTCATCGAGTATGAGAAGCTGCGGCGGCTTCTGGTTGCCAAGGACGCAGGCAAGGCCGGCGCGCAGCATCTGGCCGCCAGACAGATGCCGCACATCCTGCAAACCGGCGTCGCCGCGAAACAGGAAGCGGGCAAGAGCGGCCCTGCAGGCGTTATCACTGGACCGCGGGTTGAGACGCATGAAATTGTCCCGGATGGATAGCCCGGGTCGCAGCAAGCTGACCTTCTGGTCCAGCAACGCGCAAGCAACCTCAACCCGGACCGAACCAGAAAATGGCGCGAGAGACCCGGTGATGACGGAAAGCAGCGTCGTCTTTCCCGAACCGTTCGGCCCCGCCACCGCAATCCGTTCCGGACCTGTAATCGCAAGCGACAGATCGGACAGGACAGGCGCATTGCGTTCGTAACCCGCAGTTACGTCTTCCAGCCGCAGAACCGTCTTTGACGCCACCAGTCCGGTGGACGGTATGGACAGCATGAATGGTTCAAGTACCTCAATGCGCCCTCGCGCCTCTGCGACGTCTGCCTTGGCCTCCCCCGTCATTCGGCGCGCCGTGGCGGCGTTGTCACCGCCTGTCTGCTCCGCCCGCATGGCGCGCCCTCCGGCCGAAATTCTCGGTATTCCTCCTTCCGCCGCCTTCCTTTTGCCTGCACCATCGCGACGAGCCTGCCGCTCGGCCGTCTCCTGCGCCTTGCGCTCGACGGCGCTGAGCCGCTTCTCGGCCTCGGCCAGTTCATGCCTGGCATTGTCAAGCTCCAGTGCCTTGCGATCGCTGTAGTGGTTCCAGTTTCCGCCATAACGGCTGATACCGAGCGATGTCAGTTCAGCAATGCTGTCGACCGTTTCAAGCAATTCACGATCATGGCTGACAATGATTGCGCCGTGACGCCAGCCGCTCACAAGTTCGATCACTGCAGTCCGACCGTCACGATCGAGGTTGTTCGTGGGTTCGTCGAGGATCAGGAACTCCGGTGCATGATAGATTTGAGCGGCAAGCGCTGCACGGGTGCGCTGCCCGCCGGAGAGTCGGGCGAGCAGTGTCGTCGCGGGCATGGACAGGCCGAAGCGCGCGAGTGCCGCCTCGATATTCGTCTCAAGCATCCAATCAATATCGGCCAGTTCCTCCAACGTCGCGCCACCCGCCTGCGCCCGTTCAAGCACAGCGAGCGCATCACGCGCGCCAAAGAGATCGGCAATCGTCTCATCTTCGGCCACCTGGACGCTTTGACGCAGGATGTGGATACCCGACGGTGCAGAGACAGAACCCGAAGATGGTGTCAATTCGCCGGCGATCAGCTTCAAGAGCGTCGTCTTGCCGGCGCCGTTACGACCGACAAGCCCGACACGCTCCGGGCCGAACACAATATTCAGATTGGTGAAAAGCGAACGACCGTCAGGCGTGAACCAGGACAGATTGGAGAGTGTGATAAAGTGGGTCATGGACAAGGTTTTCCCGCATGGCAAGGCAAAGTGGCGTTGCTATCGGGTTGAAATCCATTGTCGACCATCCTGTTGTTGCTGCGGACCGATGGAATGTAGCGTTTGAAAATGGGACATTCAAGGCCGCTTCAATAACGGCCTGCACTCTTTTCAAGCATCGGCGGCTGACGGTCTTGTGTTCGCTCCACATCCGGCGTCAGAGGGCAATGATTTCGCCGACATGGTCATTCACGGGCACAGTTCAAACTTCTCCGGGGCCGCGAACCATGCGAGCAGACTTTTCAGTCAGGGGCATCAAAAAGCGAAAGATAGCGCTCGCCACTATCCGCGGCAATGACGCTTGCACTCACCGCCATCTATCTGGGCGCGGCCGAAGCCGCCCAAGAAGCGTTCATCCGCTTCGCGCATGAGCGCGTGCCGGCTAATCTTGGCCGCCCGATTGCGCAAACGGAACGTTTCGTTGAGCTCTCGGGTGAAATCGACCTTCTGGTTGCCGGCGCCCGCCAGATCATCTTTGGCGCGCTCGCAAACCATATTGGCGATGCCGAACACCTGATAAGGGCCCGCCTTCTCGCCGGGAGGCAAATCCGCGACGCTGTCCAGCTGGCGGTCCGCGGCATCGGCAACCCCGATCTCGGGCTCGAGCGTCATTTCCGGGATATCCAGTCAGTCCTCGTCCATGCACCTCAGGAAGACACGTCCGTCGCCATTCTCGGACGCGCCGCCTTTGAGAAGTGGAAGACCGGCGAGAATGATCGATCGGCACATCCGGCCGGGCTGTCAATTCTCAAGACGGCCTAGGGCGCGCAGACAGAAACCGCATTTATGCAGGATCACCCGAAAGAAAGTTCAATGAGCAACAATCTGATCGTCGGTTTCTCCGGCAACACATCGCGGCCATCAAGCACAAAACGCTTCGTCGAAAGCGTCAGCGAGGCGCTGGCCGGCCAACTGGGCCTGCAACATCAGGTTTTCGACGTTGAGGATCTCGGCCCCTCCCTAAGCTCGGCACGATCCGTAGCAGACCTGGAAGTCAGCGCGCGGCAGGTCGTTCAGACCATCATCGACGCTGAAGCTCTGGTGATCGGTTCACCGACTTACAAGGGAAGCTATACCGGCCTCTTCAAACACGTCATCGATCTTCTCGATCCCGCCGACCTCAGGGGCAAACCTGTCATCTTGACGGCGACAGGCGGCGGGGACCGGCACTCGCTTGTGGTGGAACACCAACTCAGGCCGCTATTTGCCTTTTTCGAAGCCTTCGTGACGCCGACCGCAATCTACACCTCCGGCCGGGATTACGTGGAAGGGCAGGTTTCTCCCGTGGTGAACGCCCGGGTAAATCAGGCAATCGCAGAAGCCGCGCTTCTCGTCAAAGCTCGTTTCGGAAACGTAACAATCGCCGCAGAATAATTTAGAAATGGACGGCTTTTGCCAAGGCAGGCTGCAGGCGCGACAGAACACTATCGGAATTTGGCTGAACCCGCCGCGACAGCGCCGGTGGCTTTGCCTTGGGCTGCATCCCGCTGGGGTAGTGCAAAGCGTTTAGACGGCGTGCCGGCAGGATCAATCTGCAGGGATCGGCGCGTCACATGTCCGCGACCACGTTTGCGCGTAGCTCGGCGGCACCGCACAAGGGGATAACGACGCCACGGACACGCGTAGCGCCCGTGGATGTGATGATAAACGACAAGCAAGCTGAACTTAATCAGACTCTCCTCGTGGGCTGCTTTTGCTTGAACAGCTTTAGCTAAAGCAAGAGCAACGTACCCTAGATGCGGGCGCCGCCCGTTGCATCGATCATCTGGCCCGTGGTCCAGCGGGCATCGCTGGATGCGAGGAAGGTAATCACGTCGGCGATATCCTCCGCCTTTCCGACGCGCGAAAATACAGAGAGGGCTTCGGCGCCAGCGCGCGCTTCCGGAGACGACAGCCACTCTGCATTCATGTCGGTTTCCGTGACACCCGGCAGCACGGCATTGACTGTGATACCGCGCGTAGCAAACTCCGGTGCCAGCGCCAATGTCAACGGTTCCAGCGCGCCCTTGGACGCGGCGTAAGCGGGATGAGTCGGCGCTGCGATGCGCGTAAACCCGGTCGAGACGTTGATAATACGGCCGTTTTCACGGATGTGGTCGGCCACGGCCTGGATCAGGAAAAACGGCGCCTTGTAGTTGATCGTCATCACCTCATCGAACGCGGCTTCGCTCGTCTGCGTCAATGGCAGTGCGGGCGCGATACCGGCATTGTTCACGAGAATGTCAAGAGCGGTCGAGCCCGTCTCGATCTGCGCTGCTTCGCTGAACTGCGCCCACAGGCTGTCGGCCGCGTCCTTGCCCTGTCTGAGATCGGCCTTCACGGCGACGGCCTTGACGCCGAGCCCTTCGATCTCGCGCACCGTGGCATTGGCCGCATCCGCGTTGGCGGCATAATGCACGCCAATCAGCGCGGCACCCTCCCTGGCAAAGGCAAGGGCAACCGCCCGGCCGATCCCGCGTGAACCTCCAGTGATAAGGGCTGTCTTGTCTGCAAGTCGCCTGGACATTGATCACTCCGTTGCCAAAATAAATAGTGACCCCTATAATAATGAGCGAAGCGCATCTGTCAACAATATAATAGGGATCACTATTTTATGGAGACACCAGTCCGCAGACGAGGCAGACCCCGCCTGCTCGATCGCGACGTTGGGCTCGACATCGCGGCACGGCTGTTTTGGGAGCGCGGCTACGAAGGAACCTCAACCGCCGATCTGACGAAAGCGATGGGCATCAATCCGCCGACGCTCTATTCGATGTTTGGATCGAAGGAGGAGTTGTACCGCCAGGCGCTGGATTTCAGCATTGCTCGTGAAAACAGCCGTCGATCCGACATATTGCAGTCCGATCTGCCGCTTTACGAAGCTCTGAGGCTTTACCTCTACGATATTGCCGATGGAGACACCCAGCCGGACAAGCCGCGCGGATGCATGGTCTCCACGGCCGTCCTGCAGCATGCGGAAGAAAATGCGTCCGTAGCGCGTCTGACGGCGACATTGCGCGAGGCATCAATGCAGGCCCTCAAGACCCGCTTCGACCGTGCAGTCGACGAAGGGGAACTGCCGGCGGGAACCGATACCGACACGCTTGCCCGCTTTTATGGTGCAATCATCCAGGGCATGTCCGCCCAAGCCTGCGATGGCGCCTGCAACGCCTTGCTGAAGCGGCTGATCGACCTTGCCCTCGCAGCTTGGCCCGGAACGCGTATCCCCTGACGGGAGCAGGCCCGCCGGGTGAGCTGACGATCATATCGTTACCCAGATCGGAGCTGATAACTGAAAGCCTGCGGCAGAACGGAGAATTCCGCAGCCCTTCGGGTCGGCACGTTCTCAGATCTGCACTGGCTTGATGGTGTCTATACGGACATCGCCGTTCATCACCCCTCGCGTCAGACCCTGTCGACCGTGTTCCACTTCGATCACCGTATAGAGTTTTTCATCTCTAAAGGCGCTTGCATTCAACGTCGACACGTCTTCAGCGGGAAGGGCGTCGATCTCCATGAAATCGAGTTCCGCACCTGCAGCGACAACCCGTGCATCACCCGCCGTCCGCGCTGCGACGACCACGGTTCCGTGGGCAGGCGCATTCTGCCAGCGTGGGTCGTCCGGCGCCGCAACAGGTTCAAGGCGATAAACATTGAGGGTTTCGCCGGCGGCCGTTCCGCGCGCTATCTCGGTGGCATCGTCAAACTGAGCCTGGCTTTCAAGCGAGTAGCCGAACCGATTGTCGGTCGTACCCGTGTTTTCGGCGTAATCGCCATCCGTGGATTTTGAGTTAGACATGATATCTCCTCTCTTTTCCGCCTTGACCCTTGGTACAAACCGCGGACCTTGTCGAAGTGTTCCAAGCCCGGTCGGAACTCAGCCATTAGCCAACTGGTAGCAGCGGAAATTTCAATCATCGGTCAGTCTCGGCTCCCGGGTCATTGTCCGGTTTCATCGCTACTTTCATGGGAAGACGCAGACGCCAACATCCGACGCTGTGTAACGGGAATACTATTCGAGCACCCGGATCCGTCTCGATGCTGCAACCGGCTATTTACCAGCAAGCGACGCTGAAAAGAGCCGGCTGGACCCCCAACCGAATCACCGTCGCGGAACCTTGTCAGCCGACGAGGTTTTAAGACGAACTTGGCTGGAGCAAATTCTTGAGCTGAAGTCGAGCTTTAAAGAGTTGAACTGGATCCGGTGAGGTGAAGGAGACACGATTTGCCAATCATTGCCACTGCGGCCTGGTCCATCCCGAGAAAGGTGGCCGACCGGTTCCCGGCCGAGGGGAGCGGCCTTCAACGTTACGCCTCGGTCTTTGATGGAGTCGAAATCAACTCCACATTCTACCGTCGGCACAAGGCGTCCACCTTCGCGCGGTGGGCTGAATCAGTGCCCGACACCTTCCGTTTCTCTGCAAAGATGCCCAAAGAGATTTCGCATACGCGCAGAATGAACGATATAGCCGAGCCGTTTGAAACTTTCATAAAAGACCTTGCGCCACTGGGTCGAAAGCGTGGACCGCTTCTGTGTCAGCTTCCGCCATCGCTTGCCTTTGATTTCCGGACGTCAGACAGGGCGTTCGAGGCGATGCGTGGGTCTGATAAAGGGCAGATTGTCATTGAAGCCCGGCACGAGAGCTGGGCGTCGCAGGACGCGATTGATTTGCTGAAAACATACAAGATTGACCGCGTTTTCGCCGATCCGGCGCTCGTGTGGCCTGCGGAAACCTTCAACGAACCCCCGCAATATGTTCGCCTGCACGGAAAACCAAAGATCTATTATTCCACTTATAGCGACGATGAGATCAGGCACTTTTGCGAACTCGTTGCGCCTGACGGTTGGTGCGTCTTCGACAACACCGCCTCAGGCGCTGCAATCGAGAATGCTCTGAGCATGACATCCATGCCCGCACGCGATCCTGCGCGCATGGCATCAGGATGATGCAGCCGCACTTGCGATATCAGTTCCGCGGACGAGGCAGGGATGATACACCGCGATATTCCCGCAAATTCACTGCAATTCCACCCATCATATTCCGGATCCGAAAAGCTCGCGGTCATCATCCCCTTCCCAGGGAGATGGCGCCGATAGCCCACCGGTATTCGCCGCCGGAACCGGCATCCAGCACTTCAGCTCCGGTTCCGCATATTCAATTATCCGACCCGGTGAGGAATCCGAAGCTCGCCAGCCTTCTGCTCCGAGCCGGTCGCCATTGGACCAATAAACAAGATCCACCTGTGCCGGGCCTTGCTCCGACGAGCGGATCGTCACGAGAATCCGGGTACCGTCTTTCGGTGCGCTTGTCATGTGACGCCACGGCTGGTCCATTTTTGCTCTCCCTTGCCAATGCCCCAAGTTTTGCCTCGCCGTGAGAGGCGGTCAATTCAAACTTTTTGAAACTCACACAATGCAAACGCTTCGCTTCCAGTCCCGGCTTCAACACGGCCGTTCAATTTCTCCGGAAAGCAAAAACACGGCACAGCATGAGCTGCCTGTCCCAGGTTGGACCTGCCTCGATGAACGCGATGCGGTTGCAAAGGGAAGCTACCCCCTGGAGGCTTTGTCGGACAACGATTAGCGGAGGGGGCGTTACGAACATACTGTCCGCTTCATGGAACGACACCGGGCCACATCACACGGAATAGTTACGCCCAAATCACGCCGCTTGGCGGCCCAACCGCTCAGAATTCCGAGCGCCCTATGAAAACTGCAACGCCACGCGCCAATTAAAGCGCATGACATCGCAGAATTGAGCAAACCATTTCGCTAGCTACGCCCCTCGCCCATTGCCTTCAAGCCTCTCTGAAGGTGCGGTTCGCCTGATCAATCAACGGCTTGAGGAAATAGGACAAGACGCTTCGGTCACCTGTCGTGATGAAAGCTTCCACCGGCATGCCGGGCATGAGGCTGAATTCGCCAAGACGCTTTATCTGCTCTTGCGACCTGGCAACACGTACCAGATAAAAACTGGTGCCCGTTCGCTGATCCACCGTCACATCAGCGGAGATACGTTCCACCGTTCCGGTTATTTCCGGCGTCGTTTTCTGGTTGAAGGCGGAGAAGCGCAGGTTGGTCAGCTGTCCGTAATAGATCTGGTCGATATCCTGCGGCGCGACCTTGACCTCGACCACCAGTTTGTCGACTTCCGGCACGATCATCATGATCTGCTCGCCGGGCGCCACAACACCACCGATGGTGTGCACTGAAAGCTGGTGCACCACCCCATCCTGCGGCGCCAGGATATCGACGCGTTTCAGCTGGTCTTCGGCCGCCACCCGGCGCTCGACATATTCACCGATGCGCGCATCCATTTCGCGCAGATCGGAACCCACCTCTTCCGACCATTGTTCGTCGATTTGCAGGATTTGCAGCGAGGTTTCGCTGATCTTCGCTTCGACCCCGGCAATGCCGGCCATCAGCCGGCCAATATCACCGTCGATATCCGTGGCCTGACGCTCCAGTGTGCTGAGGCGGCTTTTTTCCATCAGCCCCCTTTCATGCAGGGAGCGAAAGCGAATGAGCTCTTCATCGACCATGCCCTGCTCGCGTAAATTCGCCGCGCGCTCGGCTTCCATGCCGCTTATCTCATCGCGAAGCTGTCGCACGCGTTGTTCGAGCTGGCGTTTTTTACTTTCGCGAACCGCCTTGCGGTTTTCATACAGGCGCTGTTCGGCATTCATCATGGCCAGAACCTCGCCATCGCCGGCGCGATCGAGCAGCGTTTGCGGAAAAATCACCCACCCGGCCCGATCACGCTCGCTCTCCAGCCGCGCCTTGCGGGCGGTGAATTGATCGAGGCTCTTGACGATGATGGCGAGATTGGCCTTGGTCATCGTCGCATCGATACGCATGACCACATCGCCTGCCTTAACGCGGTCTCCGTCCCGCACGGCCAGTTCGCTGACAACGCCGCCCACGGGATGACTTTCTTCAGGCTGGTTTCCACCACCAGAGAACCCTGCGCGATGACCGCACCCACAATCTCGGTACCGACGGCCCAGCCGCCGAAGACGCCGACGAGGGTTAGAAAACCCAATCCACCAACGAAAATATGGTTGCGGATCGAGCGTCTGAGTGTCTGCCATTCATCCATATTCAGATCTTTCCTGCTTCCGTGGCCTGCACGACCTTGAGGGCGCCTGCCGCACCACCGACCGGACGCAGCACCTTGGCGAGTACTTCCTCCTTGGCGCCGAAGGCCTGCTGCCGTCCGTCAGCGAGCATGAGCACCTTGTCCACGGCCAGAAGCGCGCTTGGACGATGGGCGATGATGACGGCCACGCCGCCACGCTCGCGAATGCCGAGAATGGCAGCCGTCAGCGCCTCTTCGCCTTCGGAATCGAGGTTGGAATTGGGTTCGTCGAGCACAACGAAAAACGGCTCGCCATAAAGGGCACGCGCCAGCGCTATTCTCTGTTTTTGCCCCGCCGACAATTGCCGGCCGGTTTCGCCTACCAGAGTGGAATAGCCATCGGGCAGGCTCACAACGAGGTCGTGGATGCGCGCAGCACGGGCGGCCGCGATGATTTTTTCCGAACTCGCCTGCCGGTCGAAAGAGGCGATGTTTTCCGCAATGGTGCCGTCCAGCAAGTCGATTGCCTGCGGCATGTAGCCGATGTGGCGCGCCAGCGCCTCTGCCGGCCATTGGTCCAGCGTTGCGCCATCCAGCCGGATCGAGCCTTTGAGCGGGCGCCAGAGGCCGACCAGCAACCGTGCGAGCGAACTTTTCCCCGAACCGCTCGCGCCGATCACGCCAAGGGCGCTTCCGGCCGCCAGCGTGAAGGCGACATCCTGCAGAACCGGCTCGGTCGCTTCCGGTGGAATGGCGCCGACACGTTCGACGGAGAGAAGGGAGCGGGGCGCCGGAAGGTCCATGCGCATGGCGGCATCCGGCAACAGCGCAAGCGTCTTTTCGAGACGGCGGCGGCTCTGCCGGGCAGCGATGAAGCCCTTCCAGTTGGCGATGGCGAGATCCACCGGCGCGAGCGCCCGCGCCGACAGGATGGAGCCGGCGATGATGATGCCGGGTGTCGCCTGCTCATTGATGACCAGCCACGCCCCAACCGCCAGAATGCCGGATTGCAGCAGCATGCGCAGCACCTTGCTTGCCACGCCGAAACCGGAGGCTATATCGCTTGCAGCGCGCTGTTCGCGCACATAAGCGCGGTTGCCCGTCTGCCAGCGATCGCGCAGGGGCGGAACCATACCCATGACGGCGACGATGTCGGCGTTCCGGCGCACGCTTTCAATCAACCGATTGCGCTGGGAGGCGTGTCGCGCGGCCTCCTCGACGGGGCGTCTGGAGACAAGCTCGGTCATCAGCGTGAACGCGGTGAGAATTGCGGCGCCGGCAAGCGCGGTGGCGCCGAGCCAGAAATGAAAGGCAAAACAGATGGCAATATAAAAAGGCAGCCAGGGCAGGTCGAACAAGGCCGTCGGCCCGCTTCCCGACAGGAAAGAGCGGATTGTATCGAGATCACGAAGCGGCTGTGCCTGGGCGCCGCTGACCGGCAGGCGCAATTGCAATCCGATCACCGCCTCGTAGACCCTCGAGGAAAGGACCTGATCGAGACGATCGGAGATGCGCACCAGAAGACGCCCGCGCAGGGCATCGAACAGACCCTGAAATACGTAAAGCGCCACCACGATGGCGAACAGCGCCACCAGCGTCGGCAGGCTGCGGCTGGGCAGGACGCGGTCATAGACCTCCATCATGAACAGCGAGCCGGTGAGATAAAGAATATTGACCAGGGCGCTCATGAGGCCGACGCCGATGAAAGCGACGGCGCAGCCCGCAAATACACCCTTGATCTCACGAACATTACTATTGGCGGATTGGAAACGCATTTTACTGTCCATTGAAATCGCGGCGGCGGGATCAGCTGGCGGCAATACGCCTGTGACAATCTTCCGCGAACGGGAAAAAGCGCATCGCGAGCGGGCCGGCGATCATGTTTGAAGAGGTCGTCATCTCCTGCCCTTCCTTCGCGACACGGGAGTGGCCCGAGAGCCATGTCGGCACGCCTAGCGGCAAAGGCTAACGTGCGGATGACGGAGACCTGAAAAATCGTAAACGCGCCATAGGGATTTCCCATGGCGGCCTTCGGTTTCGTAAAGGGCTGCTGCTTCACCAGCCCACCCTGCGTTTCTCGTTGATGAAGGACAGGCTGATCGCAGCCAGCGTCGCTGGCGCACAAATGTTACTGAGGGCGATGATCCACGGGAACCCGTGACGGCCGGCCGCTATATGCCGCCCATGCAGAGATATTTCATTTCAAGATAATCCTCCATGCCGTGGCGCGAGCCTTCGCGGCCGATGCCGGATTGTTTGACACCACCGAAAGGAGCTGCTTCCGACGACATGCGGCCGGTATTGATACCGACCATGCCATATTCCAGGGCTTCGGCAACACGCCACACGCGCTTGAGATTGGAGGCGTAGAAATAGGCAGCCAGACCGTAGATCGTGTCATTGGCTTCACGAACAACCTGCTCCGCATCGTCGAAACGGATGATCGGCGCTAAAGGTCCGAAAGTCTCTTCCTGCGCCACCCGCATCGCGCTGGTGACGCCGGTGAGGACCGTTGGTTCGAAAAAGGTTCCGCCATTGCCGACACGCTTGCCGCCGCACCTTATTGAGCCGCCTCTTGCGCTGGCGTCGGCCAGATGTGCCTCGATCTTGTCGATGGCGTGGCTGTCGATCATCGGACCGATGGTCACCTCGGGATCGAAGCCGTCGCCAACCTTCAATTCTGCCACCCGCGCAACGAATTTTTCCGAAAACTCATCGTGAACCGCCGACTGGACATAGATGCGGTTGGCCGAAACACAGGTTTGGCCGCCATTGCGGAATTTCGCCTGAATGGCGCCTTCCACGGCTTCATCAATATCGGCATCGTCAAAAACGATGAAGGGTGCATTGCCGCCCAATTCGAGGTTGAGCTTCTTTATCTGCGGCGCGCATTGGCTCATCAGCAGCCGCCCGACTTCGGTTGAGCCGGTGAAGCTGATCTTGCGTATCCTGGCATTGGTACACAATTCCGCACCGACATCGGCGCCCTGACTGGCATAGATAAGGTTAAGCGCCCCTTCCGGAAAACCGGCAAGCCGCGCGAGCACGAACATTGCCCCTGCCACCAGCGGCGTCTGTTCCGCTGGTTTCAATACGATGGCACAGCCGGCGGCAAGTGCGGGCGACATCTTCCGGGCGACCATGGATGCTGGGAAATTCCACGGCGTGATGGTGCCGACCACGCCCACCGGCTGCTTGATAACCAGCATCCGCCGATCGTTGGAAGGGGCGGAAATCGTTTCGCCATAGATGCGGTTCGCCTCCTCGGCATACCATTGCACGTAAGCAGCGGCATGGGCGACTTCGGATTTTGCTTCCGTCAGCGGTTTACCCATTTCTGCCGTCAGGATCGTTGCGAGATCGTCCGAATGGAGAACAATCAGTTGGTGCCAGCGGCGCATCACCGCGCTCTTATCCTTGGCCGGCAGGCTCTGCCACACGCCCTGTGCTTCAGCCGCGCGGTCGATCGCGTCCCGGGTTTCCAAGGGCCCCATATCCGGCAGCCGCGCAAGCAGCGCACCGGTCGAAGGATTTAAAACATCGAATTCCGCGCCCGACCAAGCCTTGCCGCCGAGAGCGATGCCTGCAAGATCGGAAAACAGATCGGGCTGGGCAAGCCTGCCGAGGAGAACAGGATAAAGCGACAAGGACGGTTCCCCCTTTGACACGACAACCCGAGCACGCCGACCAGCCGCTATTTCAGCGAATGACCGTCGGCTGACGGGCACCGGCACAGGTGGTAGCGCCGCACCGGAAAAACGTCAATCTTGCGCGTGCATTTGCGACAATCGATCAAGAAAATTCATGAGTCATCACACGCATCGGCGATGAAAACCGCCCTCCCCTACATCGATTATGATTTGAGATATCCCCCCGCAGCTGGTTCGACGCTGGCCGTCCAACAGGTCGCCGTCCGAATATGGGCGATCCCGTCCAGCGCCAGCGCCGGTCAGCACGTCCGCTGCAGCAATATTGGCGACAGCGTGCTCTCCGGCCCCCGGGGGCCAATGACGAAGACGGTTTCTTACTTCATCTTTGCCGACAGGGTGGGCCACTCATACCAGGCTCCCTCAAGCACAAACCCGCCGAAATCGGCGGGTTTGGCGCGATTTGAAGGGCACCCGGATGGATGCGCCCTTGTGATTTACGCGAAGCGGAAGTCGTCTGAACGGCATGATTGATGACGGGCGGAAAACCCCGTGCATAAGCAACCTCGGCCTTTGCGCCAAAGCTTTCCGCCTGCGCCTTTGCCAGCGCCGGAAGCCGCTCCTCCAGCCTGTCGCGCACGACCGGCGAGAAGGCGCGTGCAGTGATCTGCAGTTCGACGCTCTCGGGAATGACATTCGAAGCCGTCCCGCCATGAATGGAGCCAACCGTCAGCACCGCCATCTCGCGCGGATCGACATTGCGTGAAACGATGCTTTGCAGCGCGGTGACGAAGCTTGCCGAGGCGAGAACCGGGTCGACCGTTTCGTGCGGCGCTGCCCCGTGTCCGCCCCTTCCGACAATCCGCACCTTCGCCTTGTCGACGGAGGCCATGGCAGGACCTTCGACGAAACCGAACTGGCCCGCCTCGACACCCGGCCAGTTATGCAGGCCAAAGACGGCGTCGACCGGAAAGCGTTCGAACAGCCGGTCCTTTATCATCGCCCTCGCGCCGGCGCCGATTTCCTCGGCGGGCTGGAAGATCAGTGTCAACGTGCCGGAAAAACTCGAGGTTTCGGCAAGATAACGGGCTGCTGCGAGCAGGATGGTCGTATGGCCGTCGTGACCGCAGGCATGCATGACACCCGGCGTGTCGCTGGCATAGGCAAGGCCGGTTTCCTCGGCAATGGGCAGCGCGTCGATATCGGCGCGAATACCGAGGCGTTTTTCGCCATGGCCGCGCTTGAGGGTCGCCACAACGCCATGGCCGCCGACGCCCTCCGTCACCTCATATCCGAAAGACAGAAGATAACGGGCGATGAGAGCGGCCGTGCGTTTCTCCTTCAGCGAGAGCTCCGGATGCCGGTGGAGATCGCGCCGGATGGCGATGCTCTCTTCGATGAAGGCAAGGATTCCCCGTTCGGCGTCGTCCTGCGGACGCGCGCCGTCAATGTGGATGTTCATGGTTCTATCTCCTGCACGACCCTTTACGCGCCGCGTCCTGAAAGTCTGCGCCGGCCGGGTCGCCCTCCGGCCGCGATCTTATGCGATGGCCTTGTCTGAACCGCTTTCGCCGCGGGCGTAGACACTTTCCCGGAAAGGCAGCCCGAGATGGTCGCGCAGCGTCGCCCCGTCCAGATGCGGATCGAAATAACCCCGCCGCTGCAGCACAGGAATGACAAGGCGGATGAAATCATCCAGCCCTTCGGCGATCACGGGAAAACCGAGAATGAAGCCGTCCGCAGCGTCGTGCTCCACCCAGCGGATGATTTCGTCAGCCACCTTGTCCGGTGTACCGATGAAGCCTTCACGCGGGGTCGCCGCCTCCAGTGCAGCCTCGCGCAGCGTCTGGTTCTTTTCCTTGGCGCGACGCTTGATGCGGTCGGTCGTTGAACGGAAACTGTTCTTGCCGATATCGCCCAGGTCAGGGAAAGGATCATCCAGCGGATAGACGCTGAAATCATGATGATCGAAGAAGCGGCCGAGATAGGCGAGCGCCTCCTCGATTGTGATGAGGTTGCGGATAACGTCGTATTTCGCCTCCGCTTCTTCCTGGGTTTCGCCGACAATCGGTCCGATACCTGGGAAGATCTTCACATCGGCAGCGGACCTGCCCTGCGCGACGGCACTCTGCTTGACTCGCTTCAGGAAGGTCTGGTTTTCCTCAAGTGAAGCGGAATTGGTGAAGACCGCATCAGCGTGCTTGCCCGCAAGACCGATGCCGGCATCGGATGAGCCGGCCTGAAACACTACCGGCTGCCCCTGCGGCGAACGCTGGATGTTTAAGGGGCCTTCCACCTGGAAAAACCGGCCCTTATGGCCGAGGGTGTGAAGTTTGGTGCGGTCGAAAAATTGCCCCGTCTCACGGTTGCGCACAAAGGCATCATCGTCCCAGCTGTCCCACAGACCCTTGATGACTTCGAGATATTCGTCGGCAATCTCATAACGCAGCGCATGTTCAGGATGATTGCGGCTGTAGTTCTTCGCCGTGCCTTCGAGAGGTGTCGTCACCGCATTCCATCCGGCGCGGCCACCGCTCAGGAGATCGAGCGAAGCAAACTGGCGGGCGATGGTGAAGGGGTCGCTATAGGAGGTCGAAACGGTTCCGGCGAGACCGATCTTCGAGGTCACCGCGGCCAGCGCTGAAAGGATCGTCAGCGGCTCGAACCGGTTAAGGAAATGAGGGATCGACTTTTCGTTGATGTAAAGCCCGTCCGCCACGAAAGCGAAGGCGATACCGGCCGCCTCCGCCTTCAACGCATTCTTCCTGAAAAACTCGAAATTGACGCTAGCGTCAACTGGGCTTTTGGGATGCCGCCAGGCGTTCATATGCCCGCCGGGGCCCTGAAGCATGATGCCGAAACGGATTTTCTTTCTCGTCATGTCATTTCCTCCTGAGGACTAAATCACGCCGCCCGGGAAAGGCGGTGCGTGGCCAAGAGTTCGATCGAGGCAAGCCGCTGATCGGCCCCGACATGCGGCGGCTCGATGATGAATTCCTCGATGCCGTGCTCTTCGGAAAGCGCGGGAAGCGCCTTGTGAATATCCTCCGGCCTGCCATGCAGGACATTGGGCTTGCGCTCCTCGATGCGGTAATCGGCATCGCCGGACTGGCGGGCAAATTCCTCCGCCTGTTCACGCCGGCCCAGATTGAAGGCCCTGCCATCACTGAGGAACACCCGGTAAATGCGCTGACCTTCGACCTGCCGCGCGGCATGGGCGGGGTCGCTGGCAGCAAACGCTGACAGTGCAAGGACCGGGGCAACTCCGCCGCTTTCTTCACGGAAAGCCGAAAGGCTGCGGCGGAGAACCTCCACGTCGCCATTGAGATGGCCGGCAAAAACGAAATTCCACCCGCGTGAAGCGGCAAGCCTTGCGCTTTCCGGGCTGGCGCCGAGCAGGAATCGTTCCGCAGCGACCGGCGGTACGGGAGTTGCCCGCAATCCGGCCTGCGCGTGTTCGTGCGGCGCGGCGCCGGACAGGAATGTGGTAAGCTCGCCGAAGGCCGCTTCAAAATCCGGTTTGCGGGCAGGATCATAGGCCTGCTGCAAGGCTGACGTCGCGAGCGGCAGCCCGCCCGGTGTCTTACCGATGCCGAGATCAACCCGGCCAGGAGCGAGCGACGACAAAACGTTGAAAACCTCGGCAACCTTGTAAGGGCTGTAGTGCTGCAGCATGACACCGCCTGAGCCTACGCGGATATGGGAGGTCTTCGCCAATATCCACGCAACCAGCGCTTCCGGCGCGGACCCGGCTAGTTCCGGCGAATTGTGATGCTCGGCCACCCAGAAACGGCGGTAGCCCAGCTCTTCGGCACGTCTCGCGAGATTGATAGTGTCGCGGAACGCACTCGCCGCGTCCTCACCCGTTGGAACAGGGCTCTTGTCCAGCAAACTGAGCGTATACATCATCACCTCGCGTGTCTTTGATGCATACTTTGTCTACGGATTTTATATACTAATAAAGGATGATCGTTCCACGTTGCGGCGCGATGAGAGAAAATATTGTTTTCAGTGGTGTCGCGGAAAGCCGGCGCAGGCGCGAGCCATCCGCAACGCGGAGGGTCACCTTAAAATAACGTTGCAACTGGCCGCTTTCAGCACCAACGAAGGCGAAACGGGCTTGCGCCGAAATTCGGTAAAAACTACTTAGTAACTCAGGAATAATATGGCGAGGCGCTGTAAAATGTGCCGTCTCTCTTTCGGATCATGTGATGTTGACCAAAAAAGGCAAATACGGACTAAAGGCACTTGTCGATCTGGCGCGGTTGCCCCAGGGCGAAACCGCCTTCGTGACAGAGATTGCGAGCCGTAACAACATCCCGAAAAAATTTCTCGACACCATTCTTCTGGAACTGCGCAATAGCGGGATCCTGCGCTCCAAGAAGGGGCCCAATGGCGGTTATTCACTGTCGAAAATGCCGTCGGAAATCATGATCGGCCAGGTTATCCGCACGCTGGACGGTCCTCTGGCGCCCATCCGCTGCGCAAGTCGCACAGCCTTTGAAGCCTGTGACGACTGCGATGATCCGGAGACCTGTCAGGTCAGACTTTCGATGACGGACGTGCGTGACGCCATCGCAACGATTCTGGACAATATGACGCTTGCGCAATTCGTGGAGAAGGACGGGCAGGACGCCCACGCCATTCCGGCCGGTCAATAGATTTCGAACGGTCGGTCATTCGCGATCTACTCATTGCCTGCGCAGATCGTCCTCCAGCGAAGCGATCAATCCGTCTTCGCTGACGCCTTCGACAAGACCGAGGCGCGCCATCAGGATTTGAAGCGTGATGGCATTGTTGCGAACCGAGCGAAAGGTGACGTTTTCTGCACCAACCTGTGCCGCATCGATATTGGCCGCAAGGCTTGCTATCTGCGCCCTCAGGAGTTCGATGGCGAGAAATACTTCCCCTATGACGGGTCGTGCCGCACCCTTATCCGCCAGCCTGTCGATCAGCAGGGACGAAAGCTCACCCTGCTTTTGTCCTAACGCCACTGCGGCCCTCAAAAGAGTTGAAACGGAAGTGGCCAGATTTCCGGCGCCCTGAGCCAGGAACACAACCTGATCGGCACGCAACAGACCCTCCCACGACGTATTGGGGCGATTGCGCAAGACGATAAGCAAGGGCTGCCCGGACGTATTGACCGCTGGCACGACGATCCAGTCCGCGTCGCCCCTCACCGACCCAACAACGTCGTCGGGAAGCCGCAGGGCGTAGTCGTCTTCCGTCACCGTAACCGCTTGGTCCAGATTCGCGGCAGACGTTGCCAGTCCGAATGTCTCGCCAAGATCGAGACGGGCGAAAAGCGCCCTGCGCTGCTCTTCGCTGCCCGCATTCCTGATGAACTCAAGGGCAGTGAAATGTTCAACGAGGCCCTGCGCCGCCTCGGCATCGGCTGCTGAAATAATGGCAAGCGCCTGTGACAGAATGTCATTGGTGATATCCGCTCCACCGAGCTCCGTTGGAACGGAAAGAGCGAGAAGGCCGGAACGGGCAATCCGAGCGTGGATGTGTCCTGGACTTTCAACCCCGCAGTTCGCGGCGATTGCCCGTGCGACGGTCAGCACATCGATATCCGCGCCAAGGCGTGGAGGAACGAAACGAAGTCTTTCGCCGAGAGGCGTGACGGATCCCATGCTCAACTCCCTCAAACAATGACAAAGTAACGCGCCGGCGGCCGACGCTTAACCCAGCGAATGATAACGCCCGTTCTGATAGACCAGCGAGTAGCCGGAGCCGACGCGGATCGCCTCCACCTTGCCGATCACGATGACATGGCTATGCCGTTCGATCGCTTCCTCAATGGTGCAGTCGATCGCCGCGACAGCATCCTCGAGAATGGGCGCGCCGCTCGCCAGCCGGGTCCATTCAGTACCGCGATAACGATCCGCACCCTTTAGGCCGCCGATGCCGGCGAACTGGTTGGCGATGAACTGATGGTTTGGGCCGATGATGTTCACGGCGAGATGACCGAAACGCTGCACGACCGGCCATGTGGACGAGGAGCGATTGAGCGCGACAAGGATTCTGGGGGGATCGACCGACAGCGCCGTGGCCGAGGTTACGGTCGCACCCGTTCGGGCCTCCCCTTCCCCCGCCGTGATCACGCTGACGCCGCCGCCCAGTGTTCTCAGCGCCGCCTTGAGGCTGTCGGCATCCGGAGCCTTGCCGGCAACGGGGTCACGGAGATTGATGAATTGTTGATCCTTGGCCGCATATTGCAATGTCATCGGTGGCTCCTGAAAAAGCTGATTTGTTCAATAGCTAACAGCGGCGATAGGGTGGGAAACAGGCACCTTTTTCCATAATGACAAAATTCTATAGAAATAATGTTTTATATGCTTCTGCGCCGTTGCAGCCTGCCGCAGGATACGAGGCAGAAGGAGAATGGCCTGCCTTTCGCAGGCCATTCAGGACCCGGATACAAGCTTGACGTTGCCGCCATGGCCACCGCCGCCAAAGACCTGCTTCGTTCCGAATGACGAGCGGATCTGATCGCGCGGTCCGCCGAGCCCGATTTCCGGGAACAACAGTTCGGAAACGCGATAGGCTTCCTCAAGATGAGGATAACCGGACGCAATGACGGTATCGATGCCGAGCGCCTGATATTCCCGCAGTCTCGCCGCAACCGTCTTAGGCGAACCGACCAGCGCCGTGCCGGCGCCCGAACGGACGAGCCCGATGCCCGCCCACAGGTTCGGGGAAACCTCGAGCCGGTCGCGTCGGCCATTGTGCAACGCCTGCATCCGCGCTTGCCCGACGGAATCCGACGCTTTGGAGAATACTTCCTGAGCAGACGCAATGGTCTCGTCGGAGAGCTTCGAAATCAGCCTGTCGGCATCGGCCCAGGCCTCCTCGTCGGTTTCACGCACGATGAAATGCAGGCGAATGCCGAAGGTTACCTCGCGGCCCTTTTGGGCGGCGGCCGCACGTACCTTGGCGATTTTTTCAGCGACTTGTGCCGGAAGCTCGCCCCAGGTGAGATATTTGTCGGTGATACCAGCCGAAAACTCGATGCCGGCATCGGAAGAGCCGCCGAAATAAAGCGGCGGGCGCGGCTCCTGTACCGGCGGCAGGCCGAGCCTTGCGTCCACCGCCTTGATATATTTGCCGTCCAGGCTCCCCTTGCCGGTTTCGATCAGTGAATTGAAAACCTGGAAGAACTCGTCGGCGTGGTCGTAACGTTCGTCATGCGGCAGGAAAATGCCGTCGCCGCCCAGTTCCTGCGCGCTGCCGCCAACCACGATGTTGAGAAGCAGCCGTCCATGGGAAACACGATCAAGCGTGGAGGCCAGCCGGGCATAATAGGCGGGTGACGCGACGCCCGGACGGATGGCAACGAGGAATTTCAGCTTCTCGGTATAAGCCGCAAGATTGGCCGCGAGAATGAAGGATTCCTCGCAGGCGACGCCGGTTGGAATGAGCACGCCGGAATAACCCAGCCGATCGGCAGCCTGCGCGATTTCGCGAAAATAGCCGGGATCGGCAGGACGCGCGAGATCGTCGGAGCCCAGATAACTACCGTCGCCCGACGAGGGAATGAACCAAAGAAAATCGAGGGGTTTGTCGGCTGTGCTCATCGGCTGGTCCTTTGCAATCCGCCCTTCGGGCAATGCGTTTTGATGATAAAGGGTAGCCAATTCCCCGGCGCGTTTAAGAAATTTTGTTCCAATTTCCATTCGGCATGGAGAGTTTCTCTCCCGGATAACCCGCCCTGCGAAGCGAAACGAAGCCTTCGCCAATCGCGTCAGAAGACCGGGTAAAGGCCGAGCATTGCAAAATTCATTTCGCAGATTTCTTCCCGCTCGAGTTCGAGATCGCTTTTTTCTCGCCTGATACGTCCGGAATGGTCCAAGGGATGAAGGCTGACCTGTTCCTCGTCACGCGGCTGACGCCGGGTCAAACCGAACAGATCGAAAGTAAACGCATGAAGTCCCTGTGGCATGTGCGCCTCCTTTGCTCTACTCACTCCATCCTCAGGCGATCATCCAAAATCGTCAATATTTTCGATAAAATTACTATTCTATAATTAGAGGATCATCGGCAAATGTGGACCAAGCTTGCGGCGTGAGGGAAAAAATCCGTTTCCGACGGCCAATGGCAGTACATGGACCGCAAACGGCCACTCTTCTCTTCAAAAATACGCATCACTGAGCGCACTCAGTGTGTTCGACCTCGATCGGGTCCCCGCCTTTGCGGGTGCGTTACCCATCTTCAGCCGTTCGAGCAGAGCATAACCCTCGGGCCATCGTCCGTAGCCGCTGGCAATATTGATATGCCCGACGGCGCCGAGATTGATGAGATCGCTCCCCCACAGGCTGGCACTGCGCGAGAGCTCTTCGGCATCCATGTAGGGATCGTTCATACTGCCCACGACGAGGCTCGGAAAAGCAAGCGGCTGCTGCGGAAATGCGCCGAACCGCACAATACAGGGATGCATCGCCTCCACGCGGTCGAGATGAGCGGGTGCAACCAGAAGCGCGCCCCTGATCTTTGCGGCGGAGGGTCGAGACGCCATATTCGCCACCAACAGGCAACCGAGGCTGTGGGCGACGATATAAGCACTTTCGACGGTCGCCAGCGCTGCCTCCAGACGGTCAAGCCAGTCGTCGAGAACCGGGCATTGCCAATTGTCCTGATCAACCAGTTGGGCATCGGGATCATCCAGCAACCAATGTCGCTGCCAGTGCCCTTCATCCGAACCATTCAGGCCAGGAACAATCAAGGTGGTACACATGCCTGCTCCGTAGGTTGTGTGCGAGTGCACCAAGCATGGTGAATTTTATGATTCCAGTCGACTATGGCCTTGCTCACCTTTTGGATGCACGAGGAAAAACGATCCAGACAAATCCGATAGTTCAGAAAATACGTTCTCGGTCCCCAAGATAATGTCCGTCAGAGGAAATCATTTCCTCAAATTTTTTATATAGAAAATATGTGCAATTTAGGCTTCCCAGACGGAAAGCTTTTCCTCTGCCGGACAACAAAAGAAACGTCGCTGCTTCGCCGGGCCGTCGCCGCTTTGCCATTCTCGCACGTGGGTAGGCTTGCGCTTCCCGTAGCCCAAGTGGCAGAGGCCGGGCTTTCGCAGAGCCGCTCCGCCGCACCACAAACGAAAATTCAGGCGGATAATGTGAGCAGCACGAGCGAATTTCTCTGGTACATCCCCAATGACGTCAAACCCGGTCACCGTGGCGATGCCGTCAGCGATAATCACAACAGTCTCGACACGTTGACGGGCCATGCCAGGGCGCTTGAAACCCATGGCTGGAAAGGCGCGCTGGTCGGCACGGGTTGGGGAAGACCCGACACGTTCACGGTGGCGGCGGCGCTTACTGCGCGCACCACCACATTCGAACCGCTGATCGCCATCCGCCCCGGCTACTGGAAACCGGCCAACCTCGCATCGGCAGCCGCCACTCTCGACCAGCTTTCGGGTGGCAGGGTCAGGATCAACATCGTCTCCGGCAGGGATGAGCTTGCGGCCTATGGCGACGAAGAAGGCGATCAGGCGCAGCGTTATGCCCGCACGAAAGAATTCATGCGGCTGGTGCGGCGCCTCTGGACGGAGGAAAACGTCTCATTCGAAGGTGAGCATTTCCGGGTGAAGAACTCCACTGTCCTGCCGCGCATCGTGCCGCGCGAAGGCAGGCCGCATCCCAAACTCTATTTCGGCGGCGCTTCCGAAGCAGCCGAGCAGGTTGCCGCAACCGAGGCCGACGTGCAGCTTTTCTGGGGAGAGCCGCTCGCCGGTGTGCGTGAGCGGATAGAACGGCTCAGGTACCTCAGTGAAACGCTCGGCCGCGATCTGCCGCCGCTGCAATTCGGCCTGCGGATCACCACCCTGGTGCGCGAAACGACCGCCGAGGCGTGGCGCGATGCGGAAGCAAAGGTTGCCGAGATGGCCGCAAACAATGGCGTGCGCTGGAACGACCATCTTCAGGCAGTCGCAGTCGGCCAGCGCCGCCTTCTGGACTTGCACCGGCAGAGCGACGTGCTGGACGACAATCTTTACACCGCTCCGGGCAAATTCGGTGGCGGCGGCGCCGGGACGACCTGGCTTGTAGGATCAGCGGAAGATGTCGCAACGTCGCTCAAGAAGTATCGTGCGTTGGGGATCACCCATTTCGTGCTGTCCGATACGCCCTATCTGAAAGAAATTGAGCGGCAGGGCGACAGGCTGCTGCCGCTGCTGCGGGATTGATGCGGTGACGCTGCCGGGCGACCCTGCTAAAACAGGACCGCCCAATGCCTTCTCCGGTCAGCCGCCGGCTGCCTTGATGCTCTGGCGGCCAAGGATCGTGCGGATCATATGGCTCTGCGGCGCATGCGCCCGTGCCGTGATGGCATCGCGGTGATGGCGCTCAAGATTGTAGTCCCGGCGCAGGCCGCGGTTGCCGCCCAGTTCCAAAGCCAGATCCGTCACCGCCACCGCATTGTCAATCACGACATGGCGAACGGCCAGTGCATCGGTTCCCACTCTCTCCCCGACATCGATATCCCGGGCGACGGACGCAAGCAGGCGTCTGTTCGCCGCCAGCAATACTTCGATCTGACCGAGACCTTCCTGAATGCGGGGGATGGAGGACAGCGGTGCCCCGAGACTCGCCGGAACATGGCCATTAAGATGGCGCAGCAGATCGTCCCGCGCCGAGAGCGCGACGCCGTGATAGACGGAAGCCAGCAGCACGAAGAAATTGTAACCGTCCACTTCATCGCGCCGCAGCGGCTCATCCGCCGGTTGCTCGGCCACGATATCGGCAAGTGGCACCCTGACGTCCTCCAACACCAGATCATGACTGGCGGTGGCGTACATGCCGGTCGCTTCCCATGCCTTTTCCTGGGTGATTCCAGTCGCGTCGAGAGGAACCAGAAGCTGGATGAGGCGCGGCGTCTCTTCCGTCGTCACGGCAAGCACGATCGCCCATTTCAGGCCCGGCAGGCCAGTCACGAAGCTCTTGCGGCCGTTGACGACCCAGACGTCGCCCTCAATTCGCGCCGTTGTTTCCGGCAGGCCGCCATGGGCCGGCGAACCGACACCCGGCTCTGCCTGCGCGTTGTTGAGGAGTGCCAATTCCCGGCCATTGGCGGCCAGCACCCTTGCGGCCAGTGCCGCCGGCCACTTGCCGCGCCGGATCGCGGCATGGACACTATAATGCATGGCGAGGATGAGAGCGGTCGATGGATCGCCCTTGGCGATGGTTGTGATGACGGCATGGGTCGTTTCCATGCCCTCGCCCCAGCCGCCATCCTTTTCAGCCGTGACAAGACCGAGCAGGCCTGATCTGAAAAGCGCCTCGAAATTACCCGCAGCGAATTCACCGCTCTTGTCGTGGTCCGCAGCCGTCAGGCTGAAATCTTCGGCCAGCGCGGTTGCCACGGCGACCGGATCGGCGGGCTGCGCCGACGCGTTCGGAACGGCGGAAAGTGCGACGCTCATGCCACCGCCCTTTCATTCGCCGTAACGAAACGATCATCGATCCAGTCCTCAAGATTGAAGTCGTTTTCGAGAAAGCCCCACTGGTGCAGGAAGTCTTTGTAATGGCCCACGGCACCGACAAGCTCGGCATCGAGGCCAAGGCCAAGATGGCGGTGAACCTCCGCGCCGTTGGCGGCCAGAACCTGTTCTTCCGTCGCCCCAGCCTCACGCGCGATGAAACGGCGCGTCTCCTCTGGGTGCTGCTCCGCCCAGAGCGAGGCTTTGCCGATGGCGGCAACCAGCCGCTCCACCAGATCGGGACGCTCATCGGCAAGCCGCCCATCCACCGTCAACACCCGGGGTGAACCGGAATTGATGCGTATCTTCGGATCGGGGTGAAAACCGAACTCCGCAACCTGCACCGCACCGATCAGGTTCGCGGCGGCGATGCCAGCCGTTCCCTTGACAAAAATCGCATCGACCTCGCCCCGCAGGAGCGCGATGATCTCCTCGCCGAAGGATTGCCGGCGCTTCAGGCCGAACAGCGACGGCCCTTCCTGCGAGGCGAGCACCGAATCCTTGATGACAATATCTGTGAGTTCGATATCCCCGACCTTCAGCCCTTCCAGCGAGAGCGCCGAAACGATGCCCTTCAGCGCCGTCGCCCGCATGAAATCGACGATGCCCTCCGGCCGGCGCGGCACGCCGAAACGGCGACCGACGAGATCGGCAAGCGAACGGATACCGGTTTCCGGCAGGGTAATGATCGCCTGAAACTCATCCGTCCACGTCACCCCGATGAGACGCGTATTGCGCCCTTCCGAGCGGGCACGGATAGGCGGCACATTGCCGCCATGGCGGAACGACCATTCCAGCGTGTGGTTGAAATGGCTCTGGCGAACGGAGCGGTCAGGTGAGTCGATGATGGATTTCAGCGCTATGCCGGCCTCTTTGAAGGTCTGCTCGAGATAACCCAGCTGCGCCGCGAGCCCCACTGGCGTGGGCACCGGGCAGCGTGTGTACCAGATTTCAGAAAGTGACGTGCTCATGGAATGGCCTCAATGAAACGATGGCACCGGAAAGCGAAGCTGCGGCGCCCGTCGGCTGAAGGGAGACATCCCGGCCCGCCGCAGGGGCGAGCCGGGTCTGGTGAGACGATCAGGATGCGGCGATATGCGCGAAGGCGAGGCTTCCCGCCACACCTTCGGCACCGATGGTGTGATCGGCGATACGCTTGTTGTAGATGGTGATTTCAGGTGCTGCGACGATGTCGATGGCCGGCACATCCTCGACGAGGATCTGCTGGATCTCCTTCCATTGCGCAACGCGCTTGTCGGGATCGATCTCGATGGCGGCCGCTTCAAGAAGTGCATCCACCTTGGGATTGCTGTAAGCCGCGCCATTGGAGAAAGGCACGCCCTTCTTGAAGTTCTTTGACCAATAAAGCCGCTGCACACCCACGGTCGGATCGAAGAGATTGCTCATGCCCTCATAGGCAAAATCGAAGTCGCGATCCGTGTAGATACGCTTGGTGTAGGTGGCGAAGTCCTGCGTGCGCACTGTCACATCAACGCCGACTTTCGCCAGCGCCTGGCGAATATAATCTGCGCCGCGCGGATAGGCCTCGGTGCTCGGCACGTAATCCAAATTGAGCTTGAAACGGATGCCATCGGCACCACGCTTGTATCCGGCCTCATCGAGCAGCGCTTCGGCGGCCTTCAGATCGATCGGATAGGTCTTCAGATCATCCACGAACCATTTCGTGAGCTTCGGATTGATCGGCCCGGTGATCGTCGCGCCGTAACCATAGTTGACGGTGTTGAAGATGACGTTGCGGTCGATGACATGCGCGAAAGCGCGGCGCACGCGAACGTCCTTGAAGACATCCTTTTCAAGGTTGAACTCCACGCGGCTGATCGAGTTGGTATATTGATAGCCATTGGTCTCGAAGCCGAGGCTCGGAAGCTCCTTCAAACGGTCGAGATCGCTATAGGCAACCGGGGTGCTGGGCGCGAGATCGATTTCGCCTGTTTCAATGGCAATCGCGCGGGCGGAAGCATCAGGAATGAAGCGTACGATGAGCTTGTCGAGATAAGGGCGCGGCGCATCCCAATAATCGGCATTGCGCTCGAAAACGATATGGCTGCCGCGTACCCATTCCTTGAACTTGAACGGGCCGGTGCCAACGGGTGCGAGATTGACCGGGTTTTCGGTCACTTTCGTCCCTTCATAGAGGTGTTTCGGCACGATCGGCGTTTCAGCGGCGGCGAGCGCCGTAATGAGGTAGGGCGCGGGCTTGGAAAGCACCAGCACCGCCGTCAGCTCGTCCGGCGTCTCGACGGCAGTCAGATTGAGGAATGTGTTGCGGCCGCGCGGATGCACTTCCTTGATGGCGTTGATGGAGAACGCCACATCGGCGGATGTGAAGGGCTTGCCGTCATGCCATTTAACGCCGGGTCTCAGCTTGAAGGTGTAACGCAGGCCATCCGCGCTCACATCCCATGATTTTGCCAGCAGCGGCTTGGGATTGAGATCGAAATCATAGGTCAGCAGACCCTCGGTGACCTTCGGTGATATATAGACGGAATTATAGGCCGTGTGCGCAATCGTCGTCAGCACCGGCGGTTCCGACGAGATAAGCAACGTGGCTGTTCCGCCACTGGCAGGCTCTGCCGCGCGAAGCTTCAGCCCAGGCAAAGACACCACGCCAAGGGCGACCGACGCCAGCAGAAATCCCCGCCGCGTCGTCTGGTTGAAAACAGTCATGCGATACCCTCTCCTTGATTGAACCGGCAAAAAACCGGCGAAACTGAACTCTTGCGCTTGGGAAGAAGTTTGTTCCTCGGACGAGAACGAGATTGGGATAGTGAACCAACCATTCTCAATAATGGGAATTATCTTTTCTTTATGGCGCTATTTTCCGTAAATTTCAGAAAATAATTCTATTACTCTTTGACAAATTCCATAAAATTAGTCAACTAATGTTCGTGCCTTCACCAGCGGATTTATGTTTTAACGATTGCGGACTGGAGCCGATGTCAAATTCGAAAAGGATTTTATCGCAGGCGAAACGGGTGGCCATTCAGGCCGTCCCGACGGTTCTCGGTATCGTCATTCTGAACTTCTTCCTGCTGCAGTTAGCGCCGGGCGATGCCGCAGATGTGCTGGCTGCGGAAGCGGGTTCGGCGACCGTCGAAACCATGGCGGAAATCCGCAATCGTTTCGGGCTGGACCTGCCGGTCCTGCACCAGCTGATGAATTATCTCGGCAATCTCGCCCAGTTCAGCCTCGGATTTTCGCCGCGCTACGGCATGCCGGTGGCTGATCTCATCGGTCAGCGCCTGCCGGGCACGCTTGCCTTGATGGGCGCGGCGCTCGGCATTGCGATTTTCGTCGGCGTGTTTCTCGGCTCCATCATGGCGCTTTTCTCCGGCAAGCTGCCTGATCGGATCATTTCCATCGGCTCGTTGATCTTTTATTCCGTACCGGGTTTCTGGATCGGGTTGATGCTGATCCTTACCTTTTCGGTGAAGCTCGGCTGGCTTCCCTCGGGTGGCGACAGCACCATTGGCAGCAGCCTCACCGGGTTTTCCGCCCTGCTGGACCGGCTGCGCTATATTGTCCTCCCCGCCCTGTCGCTGGCACTTTATTTTCTGGCGATCTACGCCCGCCTCACTCGCGCGGCGATGCTGGAGGTGAAGTCGCAGGACTATGTGCGCACCGCTCGTGCCAAGGGCGTTTCACCGATCAGGCTGACCACACGCCACATTCTGCGCAATGCGCTGATCCCCATCACAACCATGGCCGGCATGCATATTGGCGGCCTGCTTGGTGGTGCTGTCGTGGTCGAAACCGTATTCAGCTGGCCCGGCCTTGGCCGCCTTGCTTTCGAAGCCGTCATGGCGCGGGATTTCAGCGTTCTGCTCGGCATTCTGCTTCTCTCCTCCCTCGTCGTTATCATCGTCAATGCAGCCGTGGACCTGTTGCAGGCATGGCTTGACCCCCGCATTGGAGAAAGCCGATGAATTCCTCCCATACATCAGCGGTTCTCGACACGGCCGAACTCGGCGCTGAAGAAACCAGCCCCAAACCGAAGAAGCCCGAAGAAAAGACCTGGCCCTATATCCATGCGCCGGATGCGCTCTCGGCCCGCTCCGTTTCCGTGCCCCGGCGCGGCCTGCGGCGGGAACTGAAAATCTTCCTCACCAATCCCAACGCCATCGTAGGGCTGCTGTTTCTCGCGACCGTCATCGTTACCGCGCTGATCGCCCCCTTGATCTATCCCGGCGATCCCCTGGAAATGGTGGCCCGCCCGTTCCTGTGGCCCGGCCAGAACGCGGCCTATCCGCTTGGCACAGATTCAATGGGCCGGGATGTTCTGGCAGGCATCGTGCATGGTGCGCGCATCTCACTCACCGTCGGTGTCGTGGCGACACTGATCGGGCTCACCATCGGCATCGCGGTTGGTGCTTTCGCCGGTTATTTCGGCGGCATCATTGACGATATCCTCGTCAAGCTCATCGAAATCTTCCAGACCTTGCCGAATTTCGTGCTGCTGGTCGTGCTCGTCGCCATCGCCCAGCCTTCAGTCACCACGGTCACCTCGGCGATCGGCATCATCACCTGGCCACTGGTGGCACGCCTCACCCGCGCGGAATTCCGCGCCATCCGCGAGAAGGACTACGTGCTTGCCGCGCGCAGCCTCGGTTACGGCCATGCGCGCATCGTGTTTCAGGAAATCCTGCCCAACGCGCTGCCGCCGATCATCGTCACCTCCTCGGTCATGGTAGCGGGCGCAATCCTCATGGAAGCAGCACTTTCCTTCATGGGCCTTGGTGACCCCAACCGCGTTTCCTGGGGTTCGATGATCGGGTCTGGCCGCGATGTCATCCGCACCGCCTGGTATCTGACCGCCCTTCCCGGCCTCGCCATCGTCTTCACCGTCATTTCGCTTAACCTCATCAGCGATGGCCTCAACGATGCGCTCAACCCCCGTTTTTCGGAAGAACGCCGATGAGCAAACTGATTGAAGTCCATGATCTCTCCGTCAGCTTCGGCTCTGCCCAGCCCGTCAAAGGCGTCAGTTTCGATGTCAGCCCCGGTGAAATGCTGGCGATCGTCGGAGAGAGCGGCTCGGGCAAATCCCTGACGGCGCTCGGCCTGATCGGCCTCCTGCCCTCCCACGCCAAGACGGGCGGGCGGGTTCTGCTCGAAGGGCGCGATCTGCTGCCGCTTTCGGAAAAACAATGGCGCGGCATTCGCGGTCGCGATATCGGCATGATCTTTCAGGAGCCTATGACCTCGCTGAACCCGGTTCTGACCGTTGGCGAACAGATCATCGAGGTGCTGCGCATCCATGAGAAGATCGACCGGCATCAGGCCCGCAAACGGGCCATTGAGCTCCTAGACCTCGTCAACATTCCCGATGCCAGCCGTAGAGTGGATGATTATCCGCACCAGCTGTCCGGCGGTATGCGTCAGCGCGTGATGATCGCCATCGGCGTTGCCTGCAATCCGAAACTGCTGATTGCCGACGAGGCAACGACGGCGCTCGACGTGACGATACAGGCGCAGATACTCCAGCTGCTCGACAATCTGCGCCGTGATCTCAACATGGCCGTCATCCTCATCACCCACGATCTCGGCATCGTGGCGCAATGGGCGGACCGGGTGATGGTGATGTATGCCGGACGCAAGGTGGAGGAAGGGCTGCCGGAACCGGTTTTCTCCAATCCCTACCACCCCTATACGCGTGGCCTGCTTGCCGCCTCGCCGCGCGCCGAAGACGGCCAGCATTATCGCGATGGGCCGCTCATCGAAATTCCCGGCTCCATCGTTTCCGCCACGGGGGAACGCGGCTGCGCCTTCCGGCCGCGCTGTCCGAGCGCCCGCGGTTTCTGCGGGCAATATGTACCACCGCTGAGGCAGATTTCAGACGGCCGTTACGCCGCCTGCCCCTTCGTTGCTCCAACATCTCAGGAGATACCCAATGGCGCTCTTGTCGGTGCATAGTCTTTCCACCCATTATACGGGCGGACGCGGCACGGTGCGCGCCGTCGATGACGTGTCGCTTGATATCGAGGCGGGTGAAACCGTTGCCCTGGTGGGCGAATCCGGTTGCGGCAAGTCTTCGCTCGGCAAGTCCCTGATGCGACTGGTCGAACCGTCTTCCGGCAGGATCACCTTCAAGGGTGCGGATGTGACCGCAATGACATCGTCCGAACTGCGCGGCATTCGCCGCCGCATCCAGATGATCTTTCAGGATCCTTTTGCCTCGCTCAATCCCCGCCAGACGGTGCGCACCATCCTTACCGGGCCGTTGAAGGTGCACGGCATAGGAGACCGGGCGCGCCAGCGGGAGATCGTTGAAGCCATCGTCGCGCAGGTGGGCCTGCCGGCGGATTCACTCGACCGTTATCCGCATGAATTCTCGGGCGGCCAGCGCCAGCGTATCGGCATTGCCCGCGCACTTGTTCTGGAACCGGAACTGGTCGTCTGTGACGAGCCGGTCTCGGCGCTCGATCTTTCGATACAGGCGCAGATTCTCAATCTTCTGGTGGAGATGAAGAAGCGGCTTTCGCTGTCCTATCTCTTCGTCTCGCACGACCTTTCCGTGGTGCGTTATTTTTCCGATCGTGTGCTGGTCATGTATCTTGGCAAGATCGTCGAAAGCGCGCCCACATCGGAACTCTGGGCATCCCCGAAACACCCCTATACCCGCGCGCTTCTCGCCGCCGTTCCGGATCCCGCCCGCCGCAAGCAGGCGGCCCCCATTTCGGGCGATCTGCCGAGCCCGCACAATCCGCCATCCGGCTGCCGGTTCCATACACGCTGCCCGCTCGCCACCGATCTCTGTCGCGAAAAAGCACCTGACTATACCCTTTTCGGCAAGAACCACGCCGTGGCCTGCCACCATGCCCAATAAACTGAAGGAGCAACCATAATGGTCGACTATCGCTATCTCGGACGCAGCGCGCTGAAAGTTTCACCGCTGAGCCTCGGCACGATGATGTTCGGAGGCCCGACGCCGGATGACGTGGCCTTCCGCATCATCGACAAGGCTCGCGAACAGGGCATCAATTTCATCGACACGGCCGATGTCTATCATGATGGAAAGTCGGAAGAGGTCGTGGGGCGCGGCATCAAGGCCACGCGCGATCACTGGGTTCTGGCCACGAAATTCGTCAACTCCCATACCAAGGGCCCGAACCTTGGCGGCCATTCGCGCAAATGGGTGATCGAAACGGTCGAAAATTCGCTGCGCCGCCTCAACACCGATTACATTGACATCCTCTATTTCCACCGCGCCGTGTTCGATGCGCCGCTGGAAGAGCCGGTGCGCGCCATTGCAGACCTCATCCGCGCCGGCAAGCTGCGCTATTTCGGCGTGTCGAATTTCCGCGGCTGGCGCATTGCCGAAATTTCGCATCTGGCCGACCAGCTCGGCATCGACCGGCCGGTTGCCAGTCAGCCGCTCTATAACATCGTCAACCGCACGGCCGAAGCCGAGCAGCTGCCGGCGGCCAATCATTATGGCCTTGGCGTGGTCTCCTATTCGCCGCTCGCCCGCGGTGTGCTGACCGGCAAATACCAGCCGGGCGAACAGCCGGGCGCCGATACCCGCGTCGGCCGTGGCGACAAGCGCGTTTTGGAAACCGAATGGCGTCCGGAATCGGTCGAGATCGCCCAGAAGGTCGCAGCGCATGCCGCTTCGAAGGGTGTTTCGGCAGCCGATTTTGCACTCGCCTGGGTGCTGAACAACAAGTTCGTCACCGCCGCCATCACTGGCCCGCGCACCGAAGAGCATTGGGACGGATATATTCGCGCACTCGATGTGAAGATCGATGCGGAAGATGAAGCGCTGGTCGACAGCCTCGTCACGACAGGCCATCCCTCCACACCCGGTTTCAACGATCCGAGCCACCCCGTTGAAGGCCGTGTGCCGCGCAATCTTGAAGCCGCGCACCGCCCGGCGCTCAAGCCGCGCGCGGTCGCCTGATCGTCCAGAAGACCATGCCTGCGGCGCGCTGTGCCGCAGGCCCTCACATCCGCTCAGGGAAAACCGCAATGTCCACTCCGAAACTGCAGACAACCACCACCGACAATTCCGGCGTACCGAGCCGTGACGAGATTCTGGCCCGGGCCAGGGACATTGCGGCTGTTGCGGCAAAGGATGCCGCCCGCCGGGAACGCCAGCGGGAACTTCCTTACGATATCTTCGCCCTCATCAAAGAGGCGAAGATCGGCACCTTGCGTATTCCCGAAGCCAAGGGCGGACCCGGCGGCTCGATTGCGGACTATATCGAGGTGCTGATGATCCTCGGCGAAGCCGACAGCAATATTCCGCACGCGCTTCGCAGCCATTTCAATTTTACCGAAAACCTCGCTCTCACACCCATCGAGCTGGAAGACCGGCGGCATCTTGAACACGTGCTCGCCGGCAAGCTTTTCGCTGGCGCCAGCACCGAACAGGGCACCAAGCGCCCCGGCGAAATCACCACACGGCTCAGCGCCGAGGGCGACCGTTACCGGCTGAACGGTCGCAAATGGTATGCAACCGGCACCGCCTTTGCCGATTTTGGCACTTTCAGCGCTATCGGCGATGACGAGCAACCAATCGGCGTGCTCATTCCGCTTGATCGCCAGGGTATCACCATCCTCGATGACTGGGACAGCATGGGCCAGCGCATGACAGCGAGCGGCGGTGTTCTGCTCGAGAATGTCGAGGTGCTGCCGCATGAATTGACGACCCGTAAGCTCGGCAGCCAGATTGGCCGGCACAGTTCGGCCATGCGGCAGCTGCACCTCGCCGCTTCGGCCGCTGGCGCCGTTCAGGGCGCGCTGAATGATGGCGTGGAGTATGTTTTGCGCCAGGCGCGCACCACGCTTCACAGCAGCGCCGAAACCGCCAATCAGGACCCCTTCGTGCAGAAGATGCTCGGCGAAATCAGCGCCGGCGCCTTCGCGGTGAAAACCCTTATCCGCGAAGCAGCCCGAACGCTCGACCGTACCGCGGCCGCCTTCGCCACCGGCAATGAAGAGGCGATCGAGGCGGCGTTGCTGGAAGGCTCGCTCGCCACCGCCCGCACCCAGATCATTGCCTCGCAGCTGTCGCTGACCGTTGCCACCAACCTTTATGAACTGGGGGGCGGTTCGGCGACATCCACCGACCGGAATTTCGACCGTCACTGGCGCAATATCCGCACCGTCTACAATCACAATCCGCTTGCCCACAAGGCGCGGGTGATCGGTGATTATTATCTCAACGGCACCACGACACATCTCAGGGAAGGCCGGGTGTTCTGACTGTGCGGAAGCCGCCAAAGGAGAAGCAGCAATGAGAACGGAGTTTGTCGCTCCCGCCGGCGGCCGGACAGCTTTTCGCCTGCCCACGCTTTCCCGCCTGCCGCCGCTGACGGCCCTGCGCGCCTTTGTCGTGGCTGCGCGCCACGCCAGCTTCTCACGCGCGGCGGAGGAGCTGCATGTTTCGACCGCTGCCATCGGCCAGCAGGTCCGAATTCTCGAAACCCACCTCGGCCAGCCGCTTTTCAGCCGCCAGCGCGGTGAATTGGTGCTGACCGATGCCGGCAGCGCACTTTATCCCGGTCTGGCGGACGCTTTCGAGACCATGATCGGCAGTCTTTCCGACCTGATGGTTTTGAATGCACGGCCGCAGTTGAAAGTTCTGGCGGAAGGTTGCTTTGCCGCCCGCTGGCTGGCGCCGCGGCTGGGAAGCATCGTTCCGGCTCTCGGAGACGTCGAACTTTCGATCGAATCCATCGAGGGCGATACCGTCGATCTCACCCATTTTGATGCCGATTGCGCCATCGTCGCCACCGCCGCCCAAATTCCCGGCTTCATTCATGAGCCGCTATTTCCCGATACCGTCAGCGCCGTCTGCACCCCCGATTTTGCAGCCCGCCATGGCCTTGCGGACGAACCGGAGCGGTTGCGTGATATCGGCTTTGCGCTGCTGCGTGGTAATGGCCTTGACCCGGCGTTTGAGTGGGCGAACTGGCTTCGCGCCTGCCGCATTCCGCTCAGGCTTTCCGCAACTGGTCCGCGTTTTTCACGCCAGACCGCGCTGATAGAAGCGATCTCATCCGGGCACGGCATAGGCCTGGTGCGTCATTCGCTGATTTCGGAAGAACTGAAAAGCGGCCGCCTGATCGCTCCTTTTGGCTCGCCGCAGCCGACCGCCAGCCGCTATCACCTCCTGACCAGTCCTGACAGGCGGCGGCTGCCGGAGGTCGCATCTCTACTCGCTCTGTTGCGCGAGGATATGCGCGCTCTTGAGGCCGCCGCCTGAACACGCCCGTCCCACCTCAGGCGCGTTCCTTTTGCGGCTCTTTCGCCACGTAAATATTGTCAGGTCGTGGCAGACCGTAGTGATCACGCAACGTGTCGCCCTCATAATCCTCACGGAAGAGGCCTCGTTGTTTGAGGATCGGCACCACCTCGTCCACGAAGAGATCAAACCCGCCATTCAGCCATGGCGGCATGATATTGAATCCGTCGGCAGCACCCTCGCGAAACCAGGTCTCTATCCAGTCCGCTACCTGTTCCGGTGTGCCTGATATGACCTTGTGACCACGCCCGCCGGCAAGCCGGTGAAGCAATTGCCGGATCGTCGGGTTTTCCCGGTCGATGACGTCGAGAACCAGCTGATGGCGGCTGCTGTTCGCCTGCGCGCGCGTCGCTTCCACGGCCTCCTGCGGCAGCGGCCGGTCGAGATCGGCCGATGACAGGTCTATGCCCGTGATGCGCTGCAATTGCCCAAGCGAAAATGCCGGCTGGATGAGATCGTTGAAGGAGGCCTCAAGGTTTCGTGCCTCCTCTTCGGTTGATGCGATGAAGGGGCTGATGCCGGGTAAGATTTTCACATGGGCGGGATTGCGCCCCGTGGCTGCCACACGCCGCTTGATGTCGGAATAAAAAGACCGCGCACTCTCCAGAGTCTGATGCGCGGTAAAGATTGCCTCAGCATAATGGGCGGCAAAACCGCGGCCTTCCTCCGAGGAGCCTGCCTGAACATAGACTGGCCGTCCCTGCGGTGAACGAGGCACATTCAATGCGCCCCGCACCCGATAAAATTCGCCATCGTGATTGGCGGGATGGATGCGATCTGTTTCGGCAAACAGTCCGCTTTCCTTGTCGGCGACGATGGCATCGTCTTCCCAGCTGTCCCAGAGCTTTGTCACCACATCGACGAACTCGATGGCCTGACGGTAACGATCGGCATGCGGCGGGTGCTTCTGGAGGTTGAAATTGCCGGCCGCTGCATCCGCCGAGGTCGTAACGATGTTCCAGCCCACACGGCCGCCGCTGATATGATCAACAGAGGCAAACAGCCGGGCGAGATTATAAGGCTCATAATAGGTGGTCGACGCCGTGGCGATGAAGCCGATCTTTTCGGTGACGGCGGCGAGCGCCGCCAGCATGGTGATCGGCTCCAGCCGGTGGCGGGCGGCATAGCGGATATTGGCATCCAGCACCGGCGCATCGGCAAAGAAGATCGCATCCAGCTTCGCCGCCTCGGCCTTGCGGGCGATATCCTGATAAAGCCTGATATCGGTGACGCGGTGCGGCTCCGAATCCGGATGCCGCCAGGCCGCTTCGTGATGTCCGCCCGGATAGATGAAGGCGTTGAGAACAAGCTTTTCGGATTTTCTGCTCATGGAAATGACCTCACTGCTCTAAGAACCAACTGCGGCGGCTCACGCCTCCTTCGTCAGCCATGCCCTGGCCAGATTGCCGCCGAGACCTTCGGCCCCCGTCGCATAATCCTTGATGCGCACGCTGCCGACGACCGGCTGGATGGGTGCGACGAGATTGATGACGGGAAGATCTTTCGCGACAACGGCCTGAAATTCCTTGAAGAAGGCAGCGCGTTTCTCGATGTCAGGCTCCACGGCCGCCGCTTCCAGCAGCCGGTCCACCTCCGGATTGGCGTAGTGGCTGGCATTTGAGAATGGCAGGCCGATCTTGAAGTTCTTGCTCCAGTAGACGCGCTGGACGCCGGCCGTCGGATCGAAAGTGTTGGACAGGGATTCCACCGAAAGGTCCCAGGCGCGGTCAGTGTAGACCACCTTCACATAGGTGCCGAAATCGAATTTCTGGATATCGGCCTCAATCCCGATCTTCGACAGCGCCTGCGCGATGAAATCCGAATAGGTCTGCGGATTGAACGGGTTGGTGGTGACGCGGAGCTTGAAACGCTTGCCGCCCTCCTTGCGCGGGAAACCGGCCTCATCCAGCAATTTTTCCGCCTGCTCGACGTCGAACTTGGCAAAACCGATATCGGGATTGTGGAACTTTGCAAGACCGGGGCTGATCGGCGTCGGCGATGGCACGGCGTAACCGTAAAGCACGGTATCGATGAGCGCCGGAACATCGATGGCGTGGGCAATGGCCTGCCTGACCTTCAGTTCCTTCAGATATTCGTTCTCAAGATTGATGACCAGCTGGTTCTGCTGGCCGGCATAGGCATAGATGCGGTCATCCACCTTCAACGTCGGGATTGCTTTCAGCCGCTCCAGGTCGGCGAGCGCCACAGGGTTGGGGCCAATATCCCCTTCCCCGGTTTCCAGCGCCGCCGCGCGGGCGCCCGCATCGTTGATGAGGCGAATGATTACGCGCTCCAGATAGGGGCGCGGCGCATCCCAGTAGTCGGCATTTTTCTCCAGCAGGATATGGCTTCCGGGCACCCATTCCTTCAGCACGAAGGGGCCGCTGCCGATGATCTGGGCAGGCTTGGGATTGTCGGTCGGTTTGAAGGTTTCGAAGATGTGCTTCGGCACGATGGGCGATTCAGAGGACGCAAGCGCGGTAATCAGGCCCGGCGCCGGCTTGGAGAGCTTCACCTTTGCAACCAGCGGATTGGAAGTATCGACGCTCTCGACATTCGCAAACGTCGCCCGACCGCGCGGATGGGCCTCTTTCAGCCGCAGAATGGAAAATTCCACATCCGCCGATGTTACCGGTTTGCCGTCATGGAATTTGGCCTTCGGCTGGAGGTAGAAAACATATTCCAGTCCGTCCGCCGAAACGCTCCATTCCCTCGCGAGGCTCGGCTTCGGCGAAAGCTCATAGTCATAGGTCAGAAGCCCATCATAAATCTTCGAGCCGATGAACTGCGGTCCGCCCGCGCTTGTATTGATGGCCACCAGCTGGGTCGGCTCAGGAAAATAAACGATCTTGAGCGTGCCGCCCGAAACCGGCTCTTCGGCCGCGGCGAAAGAACCGCCCGGGAGCGCCACGAATGCGCCGGCAGCAAGTGCGATCTTATGAAACTGGCGTCTGGAAATGGTCATGTCTGTCTCCGAAAAATCCGATATGCGGGGGCGGCAACTCAATGAAGCTGCGGGAACCCGTGGCGCTCGGCGAGGATTTGCAAAATGCGTTTGGTGTCCTGAATGAAATGCGTCTCGCCCTTGACCGTGACGTCGGCAGGCGCGTCGCCGGCGAAGATGAACAGCGGCAGCGACTGATTTTCCTCCCCCACTACGGCGATAACCGCCTCACGTGGGCGCTGGAACCCGACGCGGTGGACGTCGATCCCAGCGGCAAGGTCAGGAAACGCGGCGAGCAGACCCTCGATCTGGTTACAATGCGGGCAGACGAACCGGACACCGGGGTGCTTGGGGTCTTCAAAACCGGGAGCGATCAAAAAAAGCGTATCCTTGGCCATGGCATCCATCATGTGAGGGTGAGGTTTCCAGCTCACAGTGCAGGCGGCCATAGCGCGGGTCCAGAAAGCAATTCTTGCTTGGAAACGAAGAAAAGCTTTGCGCTAAATTATTGATGAAATTGATTTTTTCGAAATTTTCGTGGATGGTATCGCTGTTTCACCCGATCTGTCTCATGCGCAAAGTTTTTCCCTGAAACAGGCTTGCCGCGCGAAGGTGCAAACAGGATGGAGGGTGGGTTTCGCCAATAAAAAACCCGGCAGAATTGCCGGGTTCAGGTGAGATGCTGTTGGCGTAAAACCTCTCCTTCGTCATGCTCCGGCCTGTCCCGAGCATCTGCGATCTACAAGGCGTAGGATGCCTTGGGAGATCCTCGGTGCAAGACCGAGGATGACGTTGAATGCGGAGAAAAGTTCGTCATAACTTTCGCGCCGCAGGGTGATCGGATTTCTGTCCTCACTCGCTTTTCCAGGCCGTCGCCAGATCGCCATAGGCAATGTCGATGGTCGTCACGAGCGATTTCAGGCTGGTGTTGCGTAGAATGACGGTCGGCAAAGCAACGATCGAAAAATTCGGCAGGTCATCGCCGACGACTTTCTGGATCTCATGGAACTGCCCGGCCCGCTTCGTTTCATCAACCTCGATGGCGGCCGCCCGGAAAAGATTGTCCACCGTAGGATTGTTATAGTGGGCGGCGTTGACATAAGGCGCGGGGTTCTTGATGCCATCGGACCAATAAAGACGCTGCACGCCCGCTGTCGGATCGAACAACCGGCTGATGCCGTTCACCGTCAGGTCGAAACCGCGCTCGGTATAAACGCGCTTGATGAAGGTGGCGAGATCGCCTTCGACGATATCCACCTTCACGCCGAGTTTGCCGAAGGATGAGCGGAGATATTCGGACGTTTTACGGAAGACGTCGGACGGCAGAAAGGCGAGCCGCAGCGAAAAGCGGGTGCCATCCGCGCCCTTCGGATAACCGGCCTTGTCCAGCAACTCATTCGCCTTGGCGAGATCGAAGGGATAGGTGAAAGGCTTTTCGTCGTTATAGGCGGTGAAGACTGCCGGGATGTTGGAACCGGCAGGTTTCGCCGTCCCGAAGAAGATGGCGTCATTGATGAAATCGCGATCGATGGCATGGGCCAGCGCGTGACGCACCTCCTTCTTCGCCAGAATTGGGTTCTCCAGATTGAACTCGAACACGGCCGCATTGTTGAGATAAGCGTCGGTATAGACCTCCACAGCCAGTTTCGGATTTTGCCGCAGGCGCTCAAGGTCGCTGTAGGAGACGTCGGCGGTGTAATCCGCCTCACCCGTCTCCACGGAAATGGTGGTGGAAGCCGCATCGGCGACGAACCGTGCCACGAAACCGTCAAGGTAAGGCAGATCGGCCTGCCAGTAATCCGGGTTCTTCTTCAGCTTCACATAGCTTCCGCGTTTCCATTCCTCGAACACGAAGGGGCCTGTGCCGATTGGCGCATTGCCGTTCGGGCTTTCATTGTAGTTTTCCGAAGCATAGGCATGGGCCGGCAATATGGGCGTTTCGCCACCCGTCAGCGCGCGCAGAAGATAAGGCGCGGGTTTGGAAAGCACCACCACGGCCGTCAGCGGATCAGGCGTTTCGATATCGGCAACATTGGCGAAGGTGATGCGCCCCCGTGGTCCGACCTTCTTGAAGGCAAGCAACGAAAACTTGACGTCCTGCGACGTGAAATCCTTGCCATCATGCCATTTGACGCCCCTGCGCAGCTTGAAAGTGTAGCGCAGCCCGTCGGCCGATGTTTCCCAGCTTTCCGCCAGAACCGGATGCGGTTTGAACTCGCTGTCGAACCGCACCAGCCCCTCCAGGATTTTCGTGGAAATGGCTCGGGTGCGCGTATTGGAATCGGAAAGCGGCACCAACGTCGTCGGCTCGCCGAGACCCGCAAGAGTGACGATGCCGCCCTTTTTCGGCGTTTCCGCGGCCAGCGCCGGCAGGGATGGCAGCAACGTGGCTCCGGCCAGGGCGGCACTCAGAAGCAATGTCTTACGTCTTGTAATATCCATGGATGTTTCCTCTTACAGACTTGTTTTTAAATTTCAGGCAGGTTTCAGCCGAGTTTCCACCAGCCGCGCGAACAGGGTCGCACCGACGGGCAGGATGTCGTCGTCAACGATGAAACCGGGATTGTGGGCAGGTACCGTGCCGGAATGGCCAAGGGTGAAAAACGCACCTGGTGCGTGTTTCAAAAGATCGGCAAAATCCTCGCTGCCCATGAAGCGGCCGGGCTCGGTAGAAACGCGTTCATCTCCCAGAACCTCGCGCGCCACGCCGGCAACGATTTCCACTGACACGTCATCATTGGTAAGGACCGAGAAGATGTCGCGAATATCCACCTCAGCAGTCAGGCCGTAGGCAGCAGCGATGTGATCCGAGATGGTGCGGATGCGGCCCCTTATGGTTTCGCGCACGCTGTCGGAGAAGGCTCGCACTGTTCCGGCAATCGCGGCCGTTTCGGGAATGACATTATAGGCTGATCCAGCTTCGATCCGCGTGATCGACAGCACGGCGGGATCGGTGGGCGATACGTTGCGGCTGACGATGGTCTGCAGCGCCTGGATCAGCTCACCCGTTGCCGGCACCGGGTCGCGGGAGACATCGGGATGCGCGGCGTGAGCACCCCGGCCCTTGAGCCGGATGTCAAAGAAATCCGCACCAGCCAGAATGGTGCCCGGCGAAACCTTGAGGTGATTGGGCGCGGCACGGGTGGAATTGTGGAGCCCGTAAATCTCGTCGACCGGAAAATCCTTGAACAGCCCATCGGCAATCATGGCGCGCGCGCCGCCCAGCCCCTCTTCGGCAGGCTGGAAAATGAACACCACCGTGCCGGCGAAATCGCGGGTTTCCGCCAGATAACGGGCGGTGCCGAGCAGGATGGTGGTGTGCACATCATGCCCGCAGCCATGGAACTTTCCGGGGTAGACGGACGCATAGGGCAGACCGGTTTCCTCGGGCATCGGCAGGGCATCCATATCGGCCCGGAGCCCGATGGAGCGATTGCCCGCATGACGGCCGCGTAGCACGCCAACCACGCCGGTCTTGCCATAACCGCGATGAACCTCGATGCCCCAGGAAGCAAGCTTTTCAGCGACGATGCCTGACGTGCGAACCTCCTCGAAGCCGATTTCGGGATGCTGGTGCAGGTCGTGGCGGATGGAGACGAGCTCGGGAACAAACGTCCCGATCCGGTCGATGATTTTAGGGGCGGGTGTTTTAACGGGATCGACGGCGATATTCACGGTATCTCCTCAGGACAAAAAATATCGTTCTCGCAATCGGACGATTGCGAAGGATTGGCTTCGGATAGGAAAATCAGGGCTGGAAAGGCGTCAGAGCCTCAGGCCCGCCTCCTTCATCAAGGGCAGAATACGCTCGGCGAAATAATCGAGGTCTTCGCGGAAATCGTAGAAATTCAGCTGAACGCCATCGATCCCCGCCTTCTTCAGGCCGACAAGCTGCTCGACCACCTGTTCCGGCGAGCCGATGATTTCGATATTGCCACCTAGATTGCGGCCCTGCTTGTGGCGTGCATCACCGCGTCCGCGCCAGGCATGGGCGTCGCTGTCGTAATTGTTGGTGGCGAAAGCACGCGTGCCGGGCTGCGGCTTTCCGGCCTCGATGGCATCGGCATAGGCGATCGCCTCCTTCTCCGTATCGCGACTGACAATGATCGGATTGATGATCGTCTTCACCTGCCGGCCATAGGCTTTGGCGCGGTTCTTGATGGTGGCGACATGATCGGGAAGCGTTTCGAGCGCACTGTCTATATGCGCACCGCCCGGCGAAGTGACGAAAACCAGATCGGAATGACGGGCGGCGAAATCGATACCGGCGGGAGAACCCGTCGCTGTCACCAGCGGGGGGCGGCCGAAGGCGGGCTTCGGCGTGATCCAGCCATTGTTGATCGCCCACGGGTTGAGCTTGCCTTCATAAGTGAAGTTTTCGGTTTCTCCCCAAAGGCGGTGGAGCACATCGAACAATTCCCCCGCCATGTCATAACGCTTGTCATGATCGATCCGCTGCCAGCCGAACATTTCATGTTCGATGGCACGGTGGCCGGTGACGATGTTGATGCCCCAGCGCCCTTTGGCGATATGATCCAGCGTCGCGCCATATTTGGCGAGATGCAGCGGATGCAGGGGGCCGTAAAGAACGTGGATGGTGGAGATCAGCAATATGCTCTTCGTCACCGCCGCCATCGCGCCAAGCGCAATGAAACTGTCAAGCGAGGATTCACCGTCATAACCACCCTTCGGCAGCCATTGCGTGCGACTAAAGGCGATTTCGAAACCGAGCTCTTCGGCACGCTTCACCAGCTCGACATTGTAATCGAAGGTCCAGCTGTTGCTGGTCGGCAAGCTGGAGAAATTGATATCCTGCAGATTGAGGAACAGACCGAGCATCAGGGGCTGCTTTATGGCGCGACTGAGCGGGCTGTTGTCGAAATCAGCCGGGCCTTTCAGCTCAAGACCTTTGAGCTCAGAATCTTCGGGTAATGGAACAGTCAGCGCCATGTCTTTTCTCCCTCGGAATGATCGCCCTGTGGGGCAGTCGCCAGCCGCGCGCGCAGATAATCTTCGACACTGCGGGGCTGGCGGCCGGTGATATGGTAGATGGCGTCGGTGATGGATGCGGCGAAACCTTCGCGGATGAGTTCTCCGAATTCACCGATCGCCGTCTGTTCGAAAGCGCCGATATGCGGCGGAAAGACGGGGGCAGCATGGTGCGAAACGCCAACGGGCCGATGCAGGATACGGGCCGCAATGCGGGCAATTTCCAGCGCCGTCAGCGCTTCGCGTCCGGTCAGCACCAATGGGCCGACGAGCGGTGCGCTTGAAGCCAGAGCCTGTACAGCGACATCGGCAATATCGTCGGCATCGATGAAGGAGACCGCCGCATCGCCGAAACGGGCCGGCACGTCCTCGCCCTTGCGAAGCGCGGCGACAACAGGCTCCAGCGCAACCTGCATCCAGGCGTTCGGCCGCAACATCGTATGCGCGATGCCGCTTGCCGCCAGATATTGTTCCACCTCGCCATGCGCCGCTCCCGAAATCGAGCGTGCAGCATTTCCAATAGTCCAGTCGGAACCGGATATTTTCACGATCCGCGATATACCGGCGGAGAGAGCGGCATCGATGACCGTCTTCTGGTCTGCCGCCAGCGTCTCCCCGATGGGCGAAAGCAGAAACACCCTGTCGGTCCCCTGCGCTGCCGCCTTCAGGCTGGCCCGATCGGAAAAATTACCCTCCGCAATCTCGACCCTGTCGCCCCACAGCTTCAGCGCGTCTTCGCGCCGGCGGGTCAATACCCGAACCTCCGCCTGACGTTGCAAAAGACGGCTGACGACCCTTTGCCCGAGCTTGCCCGTTGCACCCGTTACAAGAATGATGGCTGCCATGATGTTATCATCTCCCAACAATATGGTGCGCGGTATCCTGCGGTGCAGAAAGGGCGCGTGGATCGGCCCAGTCCTGGACATCGAAATCTTCGGGAATGAATTTCCATTGCAGCAGGAAATCCTTGAAGTGACTGAGCGCATCCAGCTCAGCCGGATCGAGATCGAGTCTCAGATTGCGATATACGTCCGGGCCATTCGCAGCGAGAACCGCCTCCTCGCTGACGCCGATCTCGCGAGCGATGAAACGCACGGCCTCCCCCGGATTGTCATTTGCCCAATCCGCAACGCGCTGAACCGTGGCCACCAGTTCCGCTACCAGATCCGGACGCTCATCGGCAAAAGTGGCGTCCACGGTCAGGGGACGCGGCGTACCGTTATTGATGCGGATCTTCGGAGCAGGGTGAAAACCCGTCGATACCACGACCTGCGCGGCGATGAGATTGGCGACAGTGACGCCTTCCGCGCCCTTGACGAAAAATGCATCGATTTGGCCCCGGTGTAATGCTGCGATTTCCTCGCCATAGGGAAGCCGCCGGCGCAGACCGTGGAACCGTTCCTCCGTCGGGCCGAGCAGCACGGGTTCTTTGGCAGCAAGCTCGACAAGCTCGACATCTGCGATGGAAAGCCCCGAGACCGTCAATGCCGACACGATGCCCTTGAGCGACGTGGCACGCTGGAAATCGATGATCTCGTCCGGGCGCTTCGGCAGACCGATGCGCCGCCCCTTCAGGTCGCTTCCCTTACTTATGCCACTTGCGGGCAAGGCAATGACGGCCTGGAACTCGTCGGTTCTTGTCAGCCCCACCAGCCGTGTTTTCCGGCCACCGGATTTCGCCCAGATCGGCGGGATGTTGCCGCCCTGACGGAATGACCAGTCCAGCCGATGATCAAAATGACTCTGGCGAATGGCTGGATCGGCCGCATCGCGAATGGAGGAAACGGAGATGCCTTGGTTGGCAAAACTCTGCTCAATCCAGCCCAGTTGCGTTGCGATGGAAAGCGGCGTGGGCGCCGGGCAGCGTGTATACCACACCGTTACGGGTTGGGTTCCCTGGCGAAGAGCGGCGTTGGCCATGGCGTTCGTCCTCGAAATTGCGATCTGGACGGCACGCTACACGCAATAAAACATTTTCTATAGATAAAGTGTACTATTTCAAACGCGATTGAGGAAATTCGTTTCCATCTTACCAGCTCATGCGCCGCGTGGCGGAATATCCTTTCGATAAAAGCAGGATTTCGCCGGGATTTTTGTCGGGCATCGATCAGATCGACCACGCGTGGGTGAAACTGGAGACGAAAGTTTTTCTTCTCCGCACAGCAAGGATTTTTAACTCGCGACCGGCCCCCCGGCTGTTACGCTTCCCGCAGTTGCGCGGCCATACAGGCCGATAATCCAACAGACCCGAAAGAAAAAGTGGCAGCATGAGCAAGACCAAACGCCGGCTCAATCTCAACGTCGGCATCAACACGACAGGATATCTCGCCAATGCCTGGAAATATCGGAGCGGAGACCGGCACGATATAAACGATATCGGATATTACCGACGACTGACGGAACTGGCGCATAAGGGCCGGTTCGACGCCGTTTTCCTTTCCGACCACCCGGCACTGCTGACCGACCCGGCAAGCCGGCCGTTCCACACCATTGATCCGCTCATCCTCTCGACATCGCTTGCCGCACAGGTGCCGGATATCGGCTTTGTGGCAACCGTGTCCTCCACCTACAATTCGCCCTATAATTTCGCCAGACGAACTCAATCCATCGATCTCGTCACCGGCGGCCGGCTGATCGTCAATATCGTTTCTTCCTTTAATCCCAATGTTGCCGCCAATTTTGGCAACGACCCGCTGCCGCCGCGCAGCGAACGTTATGCCAAGGCTACCGAATTCCTGGATGTCGCAAAAAAGCTCTGGTCTAGCTGGGACCCCCGCCGCGAGAGCGACGTGCCGGAGAACCGCTTCTGGGATGCGGCGACAGCCGAAACCATCGATCATGAGGGGCAATATTTCCATGTCAAAGGCCCCCTCAACGTTCCGCGCGGGCCGCAGGGGCATCCCGTTATCGCGCAGGCCGGCGCCTCCGAAGGCGGCATTGATCTCGCGGCACGCCATGGCGAGATCATCTATTGCAATATTCTGTCACGTCCCGCAGGGCAGGCCTTTTGCAAGAAGGTCCGCGACCGCGCCGTCTCCCTCGGGCGCGATCCCTCTGGCATCCGCATCGTTCCCGGCCTCGTCGTCATTCTCGGCGAAACCCGGCAGGAAGCCTTGCGTAAACATGAACTCTACAGCGGCGCCGGTTCGGAAGACGGTCTTCTGGCACGTTTCGCCAGAGAAAACGGCATAGAGCCTCGCGAGTTCGACCCCGACGCAAAACTCGATGCCGAACGTTTCATCCCCGATCAGAACCGGCAATGGGCGGTAGGCATGGGCCTTGGCCTTTCCGATCTTCTGACCCATGAAAAACTGACTGCCCGCGAGGCCGTACGCCGCTCGGAAGGACACCACCGGCTGCTGCTCGGCACGGCGGAAGAGGTAGCGGACGGCATTATCGACCTCTGGCAGGATGGCACAGTGGACGGCTACACATTACAGCCGCCACGGGCGCCCGATGATATCGCTGAATTCGTCGAACAAGTTGTTCCGGTACTGCAGGATCGTGGGGTTTACCCGCGCGAATATGAAGCCGCGACGATCCGCGACCGATATGGCCTGCCATACCCCGATTGAAGGACGGATGCAGCAATGTCGCTCAGTCGACCTCCCGCCGGCTTCCATTGAAAGTCGAATGGCGGGAGGTGGCGATGTTATTGCCCCATCGCCACTTTCAAAACCGGCCTTTCGCCGGAAAGCTGCGGCAGGACAGAGGCGAAATCCGTCACGATCTGGCGATAATCGTCCGGCTGGAATTCATAGGGAAGTTCGAGGCGGAATTCCGAGACAAACGGCAGAACGGGGTCGCTCGACAATCTTTCCAGAATCTCATGCGTCGTCCCGACGATATCCGGCAGGAAAAGCGTGCGGCGCGCCCCATGCGGCGAGGTCGTGCGCTTGTCCCGCTCGGCAACGAATTCGTGGTAACGGCGGCGCGTGGCGGGGCTTGCGCTATCGGTTGGCAGGATCACGCGGCCAAGAGCGACACGCGGTTCGCGCTCATGCGCCCAATCCTGCCGGAAGCGAGCAACGAGAGCCGCCTGCGCGGTCAGAAAATCATCGGTATTTTCGCCGCTGACAATATTGCCCGTCAGAAGATTGAACCCTGCCCTGCCAGCCCAGCGCGCAGAGTTCTGCGATCCACCGCCATACCATAACCGGTCCGTCAGCCCCTTGGCGACTGGCCTAAGCCGCGGCACTTGCGCACCGGCCGCATTGCCCGCCTCCGTCTCGTTCGACAGCGGCTCCGATCGCAGCGCCCTCGCCAGCTTCTCAGCGCGCGCGTGGCTGTAGTCCGCTTCGATAACCGTATCAACATAGTCGGAAATAAGATGGGCGAAGGGCGGTGCGCCCACCGAAACCCCCACATTCAGCCGTCCGCGCGACAGGACATCCACGGTGGCCAGATCCTCCGCCAGCCTGAATGGGTTCTCGTAACCGAGTTGAATAACGGCGGTGCCTAACCCGATCCGTCTGGTTCGTTGCGAAGCCGCAGCGAGGAAAGTCGCCGCAGAGGAGACACCCCGCTCCAGATGGCGCTGGCGGACCCAGGCGCTATGATAACCCAGCGCCTCTCCTGCTTCGAAAAGCTGCAGTGTTTCTTCCAGCCCCTGTCCCGGATCATCGTCATGATAGTTGCCCGGGACAAGAAAGGCGAAATGGGAGATGTGGGAAAGGGGCATGGGCGCGCATCCGGAAACGAGTTGAAACTCAGCGACGCAAATGCAGCCATCCTGGTTGGGAACGACCGCCCGATGCGACGCATGCTCACACAGCATGCATGATGAAGGCGGCAACTGGCGCGGCATGTTCGTTTATAGTCCCGGCCATTGTTGAAAGATCGTTGCGCGATTCAATAATACACTAAAATTGTGGACTATCCCTCCACACAGGTCGCCCTCACGCTTCCTCGGGTCTCTTTTGGACTGAGGCAAATTCGCCAAAGGCTGTTCCTCACCGCCGACCTGCGCAGCGTCGAGCACAAATGACCTTGATTTCTCCCTCCAACATGTAATACAGATTATCATACATGTTGCGCACATGTATGACATTGCGGCGACCAACAACGCCGAGATACCTGAATGAGGGAGGAATTATGATCATTACCGACGTCGAGGTCCGTGTTTTCCGCACGACGACCCGTCGGCACTCGGACAGTGCCGGCCACGCGCATCCGGGTCCGGCGCATCAGGTGGAACAGGCCATGCTGACGATCCGGACAGAGGACGGCCACGAGGGCCATTCTTTTACCGCGCCAGAGATCGTTCGCCCGCATGTCATCGAAAAATTCGTCAAGAAAGTCCTGATCGGTGAGGACCATCGAGACCGCGAACGGCTGTGGCAGGACCTTGCCCACTGGCAGCGCGGTTCGGCCGCCCAACTGACTGACCGCACGCTGGCGGTGGTTGACTGCGCGCTATGGGACCTTGCCGGCCGCTCCCTCAACCAACCTGTATACAAGTTGATCGGCGGTTATCGCGACAAGGTGCTCGCCTATGGCTCCATCATGTGCGGTGACGAACTGGAAGGCGGGCTGGCGACACCGGACGACTACGGCCGCTTTGCCGAAACACTGGTGAAGCGCGGCTACAAGGGCATCAAGCTGCACACGTGGATGCCGCCCGTCAGCTGGGCGCCGGATGTGAAGATGGACCTCAAGGCCTGCGCGGCCGTGCGCGAGGCGGTCGGCCCCGATATCCGCCTGATGATTGACGCCTTCCACTGGTACTCCCGCACCGATGCGCTGGCGCTGGGCCGTGGCCTCGAAAAACTCGGTTTCGACTGGATCGAGGAGCCGATGGATGAACAGTCGCTGTCCTCCTACAAGTGGCTTTCCGACAATCTCGATATTCCGGTCGTCGGCCCGGAAAGTGCGGCCGGCAAACACTGGCACCGTGCCGAATGGATCAAGGCCGGCGCCTGCGACATTCTGCGCACCGGCGTCAACGATGTCGGCGGCATCACACCGGCGCTGAAGACGATGCATCTGGCCGAAGCCTTCGGTATGGAGTGCGAAGTGCATGGAAATACCGCCATGAACCTGCATGTGGTTGCCGCCACCAAGAATTGCCGCTGGTATGAGCGTGGCCTGCTACATCCCTTCCTCGAATATGATGACGGCCACGACTATCTGAAGTCTCTGTCCGATCCGATGGACCGGGATGGCTTTGTCCACGTTCCCGACCGGCCGGGCCTTGGCGAGGACATCGATTTTACCTTCATCGACAACAACCGGGTGAGGTAACGGCGATGAAAACGGTGCTCGCCTTCGGCGACAGCCTCACCTGGGGCGCGGACCCGGCAACGGGCCTAAGGCACCCCGCCGCATATCGCTGGCCGGAGGTTCTGGAAATCGAGCTTGCCGGCATGGCGAAAGTTTACCCGGAAGGTCTTGGCGGACGAACCACCTGCTACGACGACCACGCCGGTCCGGCCTGCCGCAACGGCGTGCGGGCGCTGGAAATAGCGCTCTCGTGCCATATGCCGCTTGACCTCGTCATAATCATGCTCGGCACCAATGACATCAAACCGGTGCATGGCGGACGCGCGGAAGCCGCCGTTTCCGGCATGCGCCGGTTAGCGCAGATCGTCGAGACCTTCATCTACAAGCCGCGAGAAGCGGTACCGAAACTGCTGATCGTTGCCCCACCGCACTGCGTTGCAGGCCCGGGTGGAGAACCGGCGGGAGGGCGGGATGTCGGGCAATCGCTCAGGCTTGCGCCGCTTTACCAAAAACTCGCTACCGAACTCGGACATCACTTCTTCGACGCCGGTTCGGTCGCCAGTGCTTCGCCGATGGACGGCGTGCATCTGGACGCGCCGGCGACAGCGGCGATCGGCCGGGCCCTGGCCACACCAGTCAATGATATTCTTGGTTGATCACACGCCGCCCGAGGAGGAACCGGGCACGTGGATCGAAACGTGGAAGGCCGTATGAAGCGGCCGTATTGGGAGGAAAGATGAAACATTTTCTTGCAACAGCAGCACTTGGCGCCCTGCTGATCGGCGCCATGCCGCTCAGCACTTTTGCCGAGACGCCAAAGGACCAGCTCATTGTCGCCACGACCATGAGCAATATCCTCACACTCGACCCCGCCGCCATCACCGGCCGCGAGACCGTGCAGGTTCTGAACAATATCTATGACACCCTGATCGTGCTTTCGCCTGAGGACCGCAGCGTCCAGCCGCGCCTTGCCGAACGCTGGGAAATAGCCGAAGACCGGAAGTCGATCCGTTTCCATCTGCGTGCCGATGCCAAGTTCGCTTCCGGCAATGCCGTGACGGCAAAGGATGTGGCATGGAGCCTCAAACGGCTGCTCGCCCGCAATCTGGCGCAATCATCCTTTCTGAAAACCCGCGGTTTCAAGCTCGAAGAGGCCGACAAGCTTTTCGTTGCCGAAAGCGATCAGATCTTCGTGCTGAATATCCCCAAGCCCGACGATCCCAACCTTCTCCTGATGATCCTTGCCCAGAACGGTCCCGGCTCGATCATCGACAGCCAGACCGCGCTTGAGAATGAGAAGGATGGCGATCTCGGCGGCGCATGGCTGACGCTGAATTCCGCCGGCTCCGGCCCCTTCAAGCTGACCCAGTGGAAATCCAACGAATACATCATCCTCACCCGCAACGACGATTATTGGGGTGAAAAGGCCAAGATGAAGCGTATCCTGATGCGCCATCTGCCGGAATCGCAGTCGCAGCGGCTCATGCTGGAAAAGGGCGATATCGACGTTGCCTATTCCCTGCAGGCTCCGGATCTGAAATCACTTGAGGCCGACAAGGCCGTCACCATCGAATCCACACCGGGCTCCGGTTTCTATTACCTCAGCGTTTCGATGAAGGATGAGAAATTCGCGAACAAGAAGGTGCGCGAGGCCTTGCGTTACCTGATTGATTACGATGGTCTCGACAAGGCGGTCATGCCCTATTACGGCAAGCTGCATCAGCGCTCCCTCAGCACCGGCGTCATGGGTGCGCTGCCGGACCAGGGCTACAAGCTCGATATTGAAAAAGCCAAGGCGCTTCTGGCCGAGGCCGGTTATCCTGATGGGTTCAAGACAACGCTGCGCGTGCTTTCGGAAGACCCGTTCATGAAAGCCGCAACGGCGATCCAGAACACGTTGGCGCAGGCAGGCATTCAGGCCGAGCTGATCAGCGGCTCCGGCGACCAGATCTATGGTGCGATGCGCGAGCGCAACTTCGAATTGCTGCTCGGCCGCGGTGGCGGCGGCCAGCAGCCGCACCCGGACAACAACCTGCGCTCGATTGCCTACAATCCCAATAATGCCGATGACGCCAAGCTCACGAATTACCAGAGCTGGCGCACCAGCTTCTTCGACGAAAAGCTGAACAAGATGATCGAGGAAGCGCTTGTTGAGCGCGATGCGGCAAAACAGACGAAGCTTTATGAAGACCTGCAGGGTTATATGGATGAAATCGTCATGTCCATTCAGCCATTCTCCGAAGTGGTCGACACCGCAGCCTTCCGCAGCGACGTCAAGGGCATGATCGTCAGCCCCTGGCTCTCGAGGTTTGAAGTGGTGAGCAAGGAGCGATAATCGGCCGCCATATCTGCGAGTAAGAAAAGGCGCGGCTAACCCCGCGCTTTTTTTGCTGCCGACGAGGCCTTACAAAGCCGAAATATTCCCCAAAAGTGAGGCATCCGCACTCCGTCACCCCGGACTAAATCCGGGGTCCAGACCGATCAAGTACTTGATCTCGTAAGACTCCTCTTATGGCGCAGACACGCCGTAGCTGGATGCCGGATCTAGTCCGGCATGACGGCGGAGAGGCTCCGTTTGTCAGCAGCCCAAGGCCCGATTACCACCGGTCTTTTCTATCTTCGGCCTGCCTCCCCCAAAAAAATGCCCGGCGGGGAGGCCGGGCAAGGAAGGAGGCTGTTATCATCCGTGGCGCCCCGGAGGAGGACGGTCACGTTCTTGGTGTCGTCACGCGCCTTCATATTCCAGCGAGGCACCGATCAGTTCGCGCGCATAAGGATGCGTTGCATCGTTGCCAGCAATGGCCTCGCGCGGCAGGATTTCGGTGATTTCGCCACGCAGCATCACGGCGAAGCGATCGCACATGTGATCGACCACGGCGAGATCATGGGTCACCATGATATAGGTGAAACCGCGCTCTTCCCGCAGCCGCTGCAAGAGGTTGAGGATTTCTGCCTGCACCGAGACATCGAGCGCCGAGGTCGGCTCATCGAGCAGCAGCAGCGACGGTTCCAGGATCAGCGCCCTCGCAATCGCCACGCGCTGCCGTTGGCCGCCGGAGAGTTGGTGCGGGAAACGGTCGAGGAAAGACACCGGCAGGCCGACATCAGTGATGACCTTGCGCATGCGCTCCTCACGGTCGCCGAGCTTGTGGATCGCAAGCGATTCACCAAGCACGGTGCGCACCGACTGGCGGGG
>NZ_QLNF01000086.1:225275-394776 GCF_003261015.1 Agrobacterium sp. MS2
ACGCAGCGCAACACGGTGGACTTGCCCGAACCGCTTTCACCGACCAGCCCGAAACATTCGCCGGGCTCGACACGGAACGACACCGAAGGCAGCACTTTCAGTGCAGTATTGCCGCTGCCGAAAGTGATGGAAAGATCGCGGGTTTCGACAGAAACGGCCATTATGCATTCTCCTCCAGCCATTCAGGGCGGCGGTCCAGCACCGCAAGCGGTGCGCGCGCACCGCCGATACGCGGCTGTGCCGCCAGAAGGCCGCGCGTATAGGGATGCTGCGCCTGATCGAGATCGCGGGCGGCCAGCGTTTCCACCACGCGGCCTGAATACATGATCAGCACCCGGTCGCAGAAATTGCGCACAAGGTTGAGATCGTGGCTGATCATGATGAGGCCGATGCCGCGATCGCGCACCAGACCGTCGAGAATGTTCAGCACCTGCAACCGCACCGTCACATCAAGCGCCGAAGTTGGTTCGTCAGCGATGACGAGATCGGGATCGGCAAGCAGCATCATGGCGATCATCACGCGCTGACCCATGCCACCGGAGATTTCGTGCGGATATTGCTCATAGACACGTGAAGCATCGCGGATCTTCACCGCATCCAGCATCGCCAGCGCCTTTTCCCGTGCCTCGGCTTTTGATGCCCTGAAGTGTCGCAGATAGGTCTCCGTCACCTGATCGCCGACCCGACGGATGGGGTTGAGGGAGAATTTCGGATCCTGAAGGATCATCGACATGCGCCGGCCACGAACCTTCAGCATCTCCTTCTCATCGAGGGAGAGAAGATCGAGCCCGTCGAAAGCCAGCCTGTCAGCGGTGATCGTTGCCGAAGGCAGGAGGCGCAACAGAGCGCGTCCGACTGTGGATTTTCCCGAACCGCTTTCACCGACAATGCCGAGCCGCTCCCGACCGAGCGTGAAGGAGATGCCGCGCACCGCCTCGGTGGGTGAGCCACCATAACGGATACGGAGATTTTCAACATCAAGGATTGGTTTTTCCATGTCCCTATCTCCGGTTCATCTGCTTCGGATCGAGCGCATCCCGCAGCCCGTCACCGAGGAGGTTGAAAGCGAGACTGACAGACAGGATCGCAATGCCGGGAAAGGTCACCAGCCACCAGCTATCCAGCATGTAACGCCGGCCGGTGGCGATCATCGCTCCCCATTCCGGCAGCGGCGGCTGCGCGCCGAGGCCAAGAAAGCCCAGACCTGCGGCGGTCAGAATGACGGTCGCCATGTTCAGCGTCAGTCTGATGAGAACCGAGGGGAGACACATGGGCATGATCGACTTGACGATGATGCGCAGCGGCGACGCGCCCTGAAGCCTTGCAGCGGCAATGTAATCCGCCTTGCGAAAGGTCATGGCTTCAGCGCGGGCAAGACGCGCAATCGGCGGCCATGAGGTGAGTGCGATTGCAATGATCGCGTTATTAAGGCTCGGACCCAGTGCTGCGACGAAGGCGAGCGACAGGATGAGGCTAGGGAAAGACAGGAAGATATCCGTGATGCGCATCATCACCGTATCGAGCTTGCCGCCGAGATAACCGGATGCCGTACCGACCAGAAGGCCGACGGGACCGACGATGATCGATACCAGCGTGATGATGGTGAGCGTGATGCGAGCGCCCCAGAGAAGACGGCTATAGATATCGCGCCCCAGCTCATCCGTCCCGAAGACATGGCCGTTGCCCGGGGGCTGCAGCGTGTTGGCGAGATTCTGTGCGTAAGGATCATGCGTCGCGAGCCAGGGCGCAAAAATCGCCGAGATGACGAGCAGCAGCAAGATAAGCAGGCCGAAAGCCGATGTCGGGCTCTTGAGCAGGAAGACGATAATGTTCTTCAGCGCGTTCAGCGGCACCGGAAGACGGAAGGAAGTTTCAGCACGGGCCGTCATCAGCGGGTCCTCGGATCGAAAAAGCGGTAGAGAATGTCGGACAGGAGATTGAGCCCGATAAAGATGACGCCGACGATCAGTACACAGGTCATCACCGCATTCATGTCGCCGATGATAAGATTGCTGGTGAGATATTGCCCGAAACCCGGCCAGGCGAAGACGGTCTCAATGAGGACCGCTCCTTCCAGCAGCGAACCGTAAGCCAGCGCGATGATGGTGACCAGCTGCACGCGAATATTGCCAAAAGCATGCAGCCACACCGTCTGCCGCTGCGACAGGCCTTTGACACGCGCGGTCGTCACATATTCCTGCCCCAGCTGATCCAGCATGAAGCTGCGCGTCATGCGGGTGATATAGGCAGAGGAGGAATAGCCCAGCAGGGCAGCTGGCAGGATGAGGTGGTTGATGGCCGACCAGAAGACCTCCATGTCACCCGCAAGCAGGCTGTCGATCAGCAGAAAGCCCGTCCGCTCCTCCACCAGACCGATATAGAACTGGTCCATGCGGCCACCGCCGCCAACGAGGCCGAGATGGGCGTAAAAAACGATCAGCGCGATCATGCCGGTCCAGAAGATCGGCATGGAATGGCCGAACAGGCTGAGAACGCGCACAAGATGATCCTGCCAGCGGTCTTTCTTCACGGCGGCGTAAACGCCCATGGGGATGCCGAGGCCGGCACCGATCAGGATGGCGAAGGTCGCAAGCTCGATCGTCGCCGGCATCACGCTTATGATGTCCTCGATGACGGGGCGGCCCGTGCGGATCGACGTTCCGAAATTGCCGGTGAAGACATCTCCGAGATAATAGACGAACTGCTGCCACAGCGGGCGGTCAAAGCCGAGCGCGTGATAGACCTGTTCATAGGTTTCGCGGGTCGCATCCTCACCGACAATGGCCCGCACTGGGTCGGCGGGCATCAGGCGGCCAATGAAAAAGGTCAGCAGCAGCAATCCAAGCAGCGTGACCGCAATACTTCCGATCTGGCCGGACAAGCCATAAAGCGAAAGGCGTCTTTTTGACATGATTCCTCCCTTGCCAGTCACCGAACGTGCAAGGAGCACATCCTGTCTGACAACTACGGTAAAGTTGTCACAGGTGTTGCGGGCTGTCAAGCATCCGACGCCAAAATCGATATCAGCAAGCGCGGTGGTATATAGGGACAGCGTTGCCCAGGCGGCGGTTGCGGCGTTCTTCTTTCCCTAAAGAAGCCCACATTGCCACAACCGCAAAACGCTGTATTCTCCCTGCCCACAGAAAGCTGACATGGAAAATTGTGGCGATTTGACCGCTCGTGTCTGCCGCCTCGGGGGAGGAAAATATGATCGACCTGACGCTCCTGGCCTTTGCCATGGTCGCCTTTATCGGCATTGCAACACCCGGCCCCACCGTCTTGCTGGCGCTTGCCAATGGTTCGAAATTCGGCGTGCGTCGCGCGATGATCGGCATGGCTGGTGCCGTCCTTTCGGATTTCGTCCTGATCGGCGCGGTTGCACTGGGACTAGGGGCTCTTATGGCCGCCTCGGAGTTCTGGTTCGGTGTCGTCAAATGGGCGGGGGTCTGCTACCTTGTTTACCTTGGCATCATGCTTCTGCGTTCAAGAGGGACGCTTGACGGCGCTCTCGGCTCTGCAGAGGCAAACAGGGCCGCATCGGCGCGCTCGATCTTCCTGAAGAGCTTTCTCGTCGCCGTGACCAATCCCAAGGGATACCTGTTTTTTCGGCCATCCTGCCGCAATTCATCGATGTCGCCGCGCCGCAGACTCAGCAATATACCGTACTTGCGCTAATCTTCGTCGGCATCGATTTCATCGTGATGTTCGCATACGCCCTGTTCGGCGCGCAGGCGGTCAGGATATTGCGCAAGTCCGGAGCATTATGGCTCGACCGCATCTGCGGCGGCGCGCTGTTGACACTTGCTGCTTCCCTGGCCTTTTACCGACGGGCAAACGCATAATTCATTGCCATATCAGCTATTTCCGCCTTACTCAGCCACGGTGCGGGACCGCAGGAGCACCTTGTAACGCTCGAGACTGCCGCGCAGATGCGAGGCCATATATTGGCGCGCGGCATCGGCGTCTCCCTCGATAATGGCATCGACGATCTTGCCGTGCTCCTCTTGAAGGTGGAGGTTGTAATCCTTGGGGCGCGACCCCGGCGCGGCACCCTGTAATTCGCCGCGGGGAATGATACCGGACCGAATGAGTTGAAGAAACTCCGGAAACCGCCTGTTCTGCGTGGCCTGCGCGATGGCGAGATGGAATTCGAAATCGGCGTCCCGCGTTGGTAGCCCGGCGGCGAGACAGTCACCGACACGCCGATGCGCATCCACGATCGATTCCACCTGCACGGCGGAACGGCGCGAGGCCGCCAGCCCGGCGGATTCCACTTCGAACACAGTCCGCAGTTCCAGGAGTTCGATAACCGAGGAAATGCGACCCACGGCGAGATCGTTAAAAGGCAGTTCCTTTGCCGGCTTGGCTTCGACAGCAAAGACCCCTGCACCCTTCCGTGCTTCAACGAGGCCATCGGCACGAAGAATGGCGATGGCCTCGCGCACAACCGTTCGGCTGACGGAATATTCCCGCGTCAATTCGCTTTCGCTCGGAAGCCGGTCACCCGGGCGGAACACCCCCTCCGCCAGATCCCGTCGCAAGGCCGAACTGATTTTCGCCGCAAGCGATACTTGCTTGGTGCTGCTCTCGACGTCCATTCCGGCCCACCTGTTTTAAACTTGTCTGGCATGTTAGCAAACACCGGCCACATTGCAAGTGCCGGGTACCACCACCCCCATCGGATCAACCTCAGGCAGCAACCATGGCCGAACCGCTGGAAAAGCGGCTTCTATACTCTCCCGGTGAGAGGCCGAGAATGCGGTGAAACACCCGGCGAAAGGCGGCAGCGTCCTCATAACCCACCGACCAAGCGATCTGATCGACCGAACGGCGGGTGAATTCCAGCAATTCACGCGCCTTGCCGACCCGCAGATGCTGGACATATTCGATGGGCTTCATGCCGGTCGCCACCTTGAAGCGGCGCAAGAAAGTTCGCTCCTCCAGCCCGGCATGGCCGGCCATGTCGGTAACGCTTGTCGCCCGCCCGGCACGGGCCTGCAACCAGTGCTGCACCTTCAGGATCGGCTCATCGCCATGCGTCAGCCTTGGGGCGAAACTACTATAATGACGCTGTTCCCGTCCTGACGGGTCGATCAGCAGAAACTTGCCGGTCTCGATCATCACGGAAGGGCCGAGCAGCCGGTCGACGATGCGCAGGCCAAGATCGGTCCACGCCATCAACCCGCCGGCCGTGATGATATCGCCGTCCTCGATGACGATCTTGTCTATCTCCAGCCGGACATCGGGAAATCGGTCCCGAAAACGCTCCGCAAACAACCAGTGGGTCGTCGCCGGGCGGCCAGCCAGAAGCCCGGTGGCCGCGAGCATGAACGACCCGCCGCAACTGGCAGCCAGCGTCGCGCCCTGGGCGTGCCGGTTCAGCAGCCAGCGGGCGTAAGGCTCGGCTTCCTCGATTTCAGCCGGCCCGGTCAACCGGCCGGGCACAACGAAGATATCGGGATGCCCCGGCCCGCCGGGTTCCGTGTCATAGGAGCGGGAAAATTCACCGCCTTCGCCCATGCTCCAATGGCTGACCCGCAATTTTGGCCCGCCGCGATCCTGTGAAAATACCGACGCGATGGCGAAAAGATCGGTGATGCCATGCACCATGGCGATCTGGCAGTCCCGATAGAGGACCAGCCCAACTTCCAGCGCGCTTCCCGTTACACCCGCCATGCCCAACCCCCGTTTTGTCAGTTTCGGCTCGCTTTCTGTCAGAAGCGCCAATCCATCCCCGGCTGCGTCAAGAGTATCTCTATTCCCACGGGACGCAAGCAAGCTCCCTGCAACAGGAGAGAGAGCCATGACAACGATCACCACCAGAGACGGAACGCACATCTTCTACAAGGACTGGGGCCCGAAAGAGGGCCAGCCCATCATCTTCTCCCACGGTTGGCCGCTCAGCGCCGACGCCTGGGACGCGCAGATGGTGTTCTTCGCCAATAACGGTTTCCGCACCATCGCCCATGACCGCCGCAGCCACGGCCGCTCCGATCAGGTCTGGCATGACAACACCATGGATCAATATGCCGACGATCTGGCCGAGTTGATCGAACAACTCGATCTTCACGACATCATTCTGGTTGGCCATTCCACCGGCGGCGGCGAGGTGACACGTTATATCGGCCGCCACGGCACCGCCCGCGTTGCCAAGATCGCTCTCATCGGCGCGGTGCCGCCGCTGATGCTGAAGACGGAAAGCAACGCCATCGGTCTGCCAATCGATGTTTTCGACGGCATCCGTAAGGGCACCTATGACAATCGCAGCCAGTTCTTCAAGGATCTGACCATTCCCTTCTACGGCTACAACCGCGAAGGCGCCGTCATATCCGAAGGTATCCGTGATGAGTTCTGGCGGCAGGGCATGATGGGCGGCCTGAAAGGTCAGCTCGACAGTATCCGCGCCTTTTCGGAAAGCGATTTCCATCAGGACCTGAAAGCTTTCGACAAGCCGACGCTGGTTCTGCACGGCGATGACGACCAGATCGTGCCGGTCGGCGCTTCCGCGCTTTCCACGGTCAAGATCGTCAAACATGCGGTGCTCAAAATCTATCAGGGAGCCGATCATGGCCTGACACAGACCCATCAGGACCGGTTCAACGCCGACCTGCTCGCCTTCATCAACGGCTGAAACCACCGGATACAGGAGACACGGACATGACACAGAATACATTTCTCATCACCGGCGCATCCGACGGCATCGGCGCGGTTTATGCCGAACGTCTGGCAAAACGCGGCCACGATCTCATTCTGGTGGCGCGACGCGCCGAGAAGCTGAAGGCATTGGCCGCGCAGCTGGAAAAGGATCATCACATCGCCGTCGAGGTTCTCTCCGCCGATCTTTCCAGGGCGGAAGATCTCGAAAAGGTAGAGGCGCGGCTGCGTGAGGACCGGCGGATTACCGGCCTCGTCAACAATGCCGGTATCGCTGGCGAAGGCGCGATCACGGCGCTGGACCCAGCCTATGTGACGACGATGATCAACCTCAACATTCTCGCCGTCACGCGGCTTGCGGCGGCCATCGCGCCGCGCCTTGCCGCCGACGGAAAGGGCACGATCATCAACATTACATCAGTTACAGCACTGATGCCGGCAGCATTCACCGCCGTCTACCCGGCCACCAAGGCTTTCGTGCTCGCTTTTACCGAGGCGCTGCAGGCACAGCTTTCACCCTCCGGCGTGCGGGTTCAGGCCGTTCTTCCCGGTATAACTCGCACGGCCATCTGGGAGGAAGAACGGCTCGATACCATTCCGGCCGCGATGGTCATGGATGTCCATGACATGGTGGATGCTGCCCTTGCCGGTCTCGACCTTGGCGAAGCGCTGACCATTCCCTCTCTGCCGGACATTGCCGATCTTGAAAATTTCCTTGCCGCGCGTGCAGCCCTGCGGCCCAATCTCTCCCATGCACTTGCCGCCAGCCGGTATCGTGCAGCCAAACCCGAATAGAGGGATACGTATCATGATCCTCGGACTGACCATTCCCCAATTCACTGCACTGCATGTGGGCTTGAGCTTCATCGGCATTGCTTCCGGACTGATCGCCCTGCCCGCTTATGCGGCAGGGCGATGGATGCCCCGCATGATGGCGCTATTCCTCGTCACCACGCTTGCCACCACGCTCACCGGCTTCCTGTTCCCAATCGGAAATTTCACGCCGGCACTCGGTGTCGGCGTCATATCGACCCTCGTTCTGGCAATCGCACTTGTCGCGCTTTACGGATACGGTCTGAATGGCAGGGCGCGCATCATTTATACGATCACCGCCACGATGAGCCTCTATCTCAACATGTTCGTCCTGATCGTGCAGGCCTTTCTCAAGGTCGAAACGCTCAACAAGCTGGCGCCGAACGGCAATGAACCACCGTTCCTGATCGCCCAGACGGTCCTGCTTGTAGTAGCCATCTGTCTCGGCTGGAAGGCGACGCGCCGCAGGCTTGCCGTCTGAGGCCAGTGTGAATTCCAATCGATGCCGCAAACATGCCTTGCGCCCTGCCACCCGGGCGCAGGGGATGTTCCGCTAACACGCCACAAGCCGCAGAGAGCTGCGAAGGTACCTCGCACTCTTGCCAGCGATCAATATACATTATACAATAATATATATTGAGTTGTTGCCACAGGAGATGTCGATGAAAGTCGTTAAGATCAACGAGCGCTTGACCGTTGCGGGGCAGCCGATGACCGCCGATTTCCAGTCGCTCTCCGCGCAGGGTTATAAAAGCGTCATCAATGCCCGGCCGGATGGCGAAGAGCCGGGCCAACCGGGCAATGAGCAGGAAAGAAGCGCCGCCGGGGCGGCAGGCATGGACTATGGCTTCATCCCGGTCACCGGCCCTGCCATCACTGAGGCCGATATCCGCGCCTTTCAACAGAAAATGGCGGAAGCGGCAGGCCCCGTTTTTGCCCATTGCAAGGGTGGCACCCGTGCGCTCACGCTTCATGTGCTTGGGGAAGCGCTCGACGGACGCATGGAACGCGGCGACATCGAGGCTTTTGGCAAGGCGCTTGGCTTTGATCTTTCCGGCGCCACCTGCTGGCTGGAGCGACGCGCGGCAGCGGTTCCGCACATCAAGGCATTCTTTGATCCGCGCACCTGGAGCGTGCAATATGTCGTTTCCGATCCAGTGACCAAACGCTGCGCCATTATCGATCCGGTCTATGATTTCGATGAGAAATCCGGCGCAACCGGAACGATGAATGCCGACGCCATTCTGAACCATGTGGAAAGCGAAGGCCTGTCGGTGGAATGGATTCTCGATACTCATCCGCATGCCGACCATTTCTCCGCCGCCCATTACCTGAAGCAGAAGACCGGTGCGCAGACAGCCATCGGCGCGAAGATCACCGGCGTACAGCGGCTCTGGCAGGAAAAATACAATTGGCCGGACCTTGAAACCGATGGTTCGCAGTGGGACAGGCTGTTCGAGGCGGGCGACAGGTTCAATATCGGTTCGCTTGAAGCGCGCGTGCTGTTTTCGCCCGGCCATACGCTCGCCTCCGTAACCTATGTGGCGGGAGATGCCGCCTTCGTGCACGATACGCTTTTCATGCCGGATTCAGGCACAGCGCGGGCTGATTTTCCCGGTGGCAGCGCCAGAGAACTCTGGGCGTCCATTCAGGACATTCTCGCCCTTCCGGACGAAACACGGCTGTTCACCGGCCATGATTATCAGCCCGGCGGCCGCGCGCCGAAATGGGAAAGTACGGTGGGCGAACAGAAACGCAGCAATCCACATCTGGTCGGCATGACGGAGGAAAGCTTCATCGACCTCAGGGAAACGCGGGATCGGACCTTGCCGATGCCAAAGCTCATCCTCCACGCCCTGCAGGTCAATATTCGCGGCGGACGACTGCCGGAGCCGGAGGCAAATGGCAGGCGTTACCTGAAATTCCCTCTTGATGTGCTGGAGGGCAGCACATGGTAAAAGGAAAGACGCTCGGAAAGCCCCTTCATACTCCTGACATTCCCCTTCCCGCCATGGAGGAACGGGCCGTGGAAGTCGCACTGCTTTTGAAGACCCTTGCCCACCCTGCGCGGCTGATGCTGGCCTGCACGCTGGCGCAGGGAGAATTTTCCGTGGGAGAGCTGGAAGCCAGGCTGGATATTCGCCAGCCTACACTCTCCCAGCAGCTGGGCGTCCTGCGGGAAGCCGGTGTGGTTGAAACCCGGCGTGACGCCAAGCAAATTTTCTACCAGCTGAGCGAAGCGAAAGCGGCGCAGCTGATCGAGGCGCTTTACACCATATTCTGCGCGCCGGAGGAGGAGACCGCGTGAGCCCCTACTGGTCTTCTCTTTTCGGCGGCATGTTGCTCGGCCTCGCCTGCGTTCTCCTGCTTGTCTTTAACGGCCGCATTGCCGGTATCAGCGGGATCATCGGCAGAACTCTTGGCAGGCAGCGGCGTCTTGCCGATCTCGCCTTCATCGCCGGCTTGCTGGCGGGACCTTATATCCATGCCGCAGCATTCGGCCGGCTGCCCGCAATCACCGTCGCTGCCCCTTGGCCCCTCATCCTGATTGCCGGTCTGCTGGTGGGTTTTGGCACACGCATGGGCTCCGGCTGCACCTCCGGCCATGGCATCATGGGGCTGGCGCGGTTTTCCCGGCGCTCGATCGCCGCAACCGCAACCTTCCTGATCACCGGCATCTTTACTGCGACGATAGCGGGAGCCCTGTCATGAAAAATCCGGCCGTAGCGCGTATTGCACTTGCATTGCTTGCAGGAGCGTTGTTCGGATTTGGCCTTTCGCTGTCGGGCATGGTCGATCCGGCGCGTGTTTCCGGCTTTCTCGACATCACAAGCGGCCATTGGGACCCGAGCCTGATGTTCGTTCTTGGCGGTGCCATTATGGTCGCGGCGCCGGGCGTGCTGCTCAGCAGACGTCTCGCCAAGCCCGTTCTCGCCGACGATTTCCGCCTTCCAGCAAAGCCCCGCATCGACGGGCCGCTGATAACCGGCTCGGCAATTTTCGGCATCGGTTGGGGGCTTGCCGGCTCCTGCCCCGGCCCGGCACTCTCCGCTGTCGGCCTTGGGCTGACGCCAGTCGTTCTTTTCGTCTGCGCCATGATTGCCGGCATGCTGGCTCACGACCGCCTCTACGCGAAGCAGTCATAGCTTCAAACGCTCGTTCGGAACCTGAAACAGACGGTCGCGCGGGGGTGAAATGCTGCCGCGCGACGACGCTTGATTAAAGGTCGATCAGGCTCTTGCCCGTCATTTCCGGCGGCAAGGGCACATTCATCAGCTGCAGCAGGGTGGGCGCGACATCGGCGAGAATACCGTCATGGAGCTTCGCACCTTCAGGGCCACCGAAAAGGATCACCGGAACCGGATTTGTGGTGTGCGCCGTATGCGGGCCGCCGGTCACCGGGTCGACCATGGTTTCGCAATTGCCGTGGTCGGCAATCACAAGCATTGCGCCTCCCACTTTTTCGAGTGCGGCAACGACCGCACCGAGGCCACGATCCACGGCTTCACAGGCCTTGATTGCGGCCTGCAGATCACCGGTATGGCCGACCATATCAGGGTTGGCGTAATTGGTGACGATGAGATCGTAACCCTTGCCGATCGCCTCGACAAATTTTTCCGTTACCTCGGGCGCGCTCATTTCCGGCTGCAGGTCGTAGGTCGCGACCTTCGGGGATTTCGGCATGAAGCGGTCTTCACCGACTTCCGGCTCTTCCTTGCCGCCGTTCAGGAAGAACGTCACATGCGGATATTTTTCCGTCTCGGCGAGCCGGAACTGCGTAAGGCCCTGCTTCGCCACCCAGGCGCCAAGCGTGTTGACGATATCGCGCTTCGGGTAAGCCGTGGTCATGAAATCATTGTGCCGGGTAGAATATTCCACCATGCCAAGCAGCGCCGAGAGCACTGGCTTTTCGCGCGCAAAACCGTCGAAATCATCGGCACCGATGGCAAGCAGGATTTCACGCGCGCGGTCAGCACGGAAGTTCAGGCAGAACAGGCCATCGCCGGCCTTGAAGCCTTCATAACCGTCGATCACGGTCGGCAGGATGAACTCGTCCGTGACTTTATTCGCGTAGCTCTGTGCAACGGCGCTCACCGCATCCCGGGCGTGCTCGCCTTTGGCCAGAACCATCGCGTCATAGGCCTTTTCGACACGCTCCCAGCGGTTGTCGCGGTCCATCGCATAATAACGGCCGATCACGGTGCCGATGCTGGCGCCTTCCGGCAGGCTTGCCACAAGCGCAGCCACAAAATCTTCAGCGGATTGCGGCGCGACGTCACGACCATCGGTGATGGCATGCACCACGACCTTCAGGCCGTGGCTGACCATCAGCTTCACCGCCGCCTGGCCGTGGAGAATATGGCCATGAACGCCGCCATCGGAAACGACGCACATCAGATGCGCCACACCGCCTGCGGCCTTCACCTTGGCGGCGAAATCAAGCATCGCCGCATTGCGGAAAAAGCTGCCATCCTCGATTGCAAGATCGATCTGGCCGAGATCCATGGCGACGATGCGGCCCGCACCGATATTGGTATGACCGACTTCGGAATTGCCCATTTGTCCGGTAGGCAGCCCCACCTTAGGACCAAACGTGGTGAGCCTCGCATTCGGGCAGGTGGCGAAAAGCCGGTCCATGGTGGGCGTGTTTGCCAGAACAGGCGCGTTGCTGGATGTATCCTCACTCAGCCCCCAGCCATCGAGAATAGTCAGGACAACGGGCTTGGGAGTTTGCATGGGAGGACCTTTTTCGTTCTGTTGCCGGCGGAGAGCGGACCGCCGGGCACCGGAGCGCCCTCGTCCGCCACTGTGATCGTGATGAGAAAACATGCTTCTCGTTCTTCTCTTCTATACTCGAAGATGACGAACGCAAGCCTATACCGATAGCGAAACAGTTCCGTGAAGGCTGAAAACGCGGGCTAAGAAATGCGGTCATGACACGCATACGCCCTCATCCCTGTGCTCGTCACAGGAATCCAGCCGACGCGCGTCTGCGCGACGGGACGAGTTCCTTTCAGCCCAAAGACTTGGGCTGGCTGGGTCCCTGTGACGAGCACAGGGAGGAGGGAGCACGGATCGCCTTCAATCGATGAAAATAAGCGCCGGCTTTTCCAGAAGCGCCTTGACGGCCTGTATGAAGACTGCCGCATCCCAGCCGTCCACGACACGATGATCGAAGCTCGAAGACAGGTTCATCATCCTGCGCGGCACAAAGCGAATTCCGTCCCAGACCGGCCGCGTCACGATCTTGTTGACGCCGATGATCGCCACTTCGGGGTAATTGATGATGGGCGTCGAAACGACACCACCCAACGCCCCAAGCGAGCTGATGGTGATGGTGGAGCCCATCAGTTCTTCCCTATGCGCCGTCCCGGTGCGAGCGGCCTCGGCAACGCGTGCGACCTCGTCTGCGCACTCCCAAAGGCCGAGCGCTTCCGCGTGGCGCACAACCGGAACGGTGAGGCCTGACGGTGTCTGCGTGGCAATGCCGATATGAACCGCCTCGTAGTGGCTGACGACACCTTTTTCATCATCGAAAAGCGCATTCATACCAGGATGATCGGCAACGGCTTTGACAAGCGCGCGCATCAAAAATGGCAGGACCGTCAGTTTCGGCTGCCCGGAACGGCGGTTGCCGTTCATCGTAGCGCGCAGATCTTCCAGATCGGTCACGTCGACTTCTTCGACATAGGTGATGTGGGGAATGCGGGAGGCGGAAAGCACCATCTTCTCGGCAATCTTGCGCCTGAGCCCGGTCACCTTCACCTCTTCGACAGCGCTATCGTGGGGTGCCATCGGTTCAGTACGTTCCGGCCGCCCCCGCACGGTTAAGAACGCGTCGAGATCCGCATGGGTAATATGCCCGTCGGGACCCGTTCCCTTGACCTGTGCAAGATCGATATCGAGATCGTCAGCACGCTGGCGAACGGCCGGAGACGCCAGCGGCTTATGGTGCAGTTCGACCGCAGGCGCCGTGTTGGCTTCCCCGGCTTCGCGCGGCACCGGCTGGGTTTCAACGGGTGGCGGCGTGTCCGTCATGTCGGCGGGCGCTTCCTCTTCCGTCATGCGGGTCGGCGCCTCCCCTTCCGGCGCGCTACCATTGGCAGCGACATCGGTTTCGATGCGCAGGAGCGGTGCTTTCACCGGCACCGTATTTCCCACCGTTACCGCGAGCCAGGTGACGACGCCCGCCACCGGCGAAGGGATTTCCACCGTCGCCTTGTCGGTCATAACCGCGGCCAGCACCATGTCCTCGTGGACAAGATCGCCCGGTTTGACGTTCCATTCCACGAGTTCGGCTTCCGCCACACCTTCACCGACATCGGGCATGGTTAGAGTAAATTCTGCCATGATCAGGCCTCCATGACTTCGACAAGGGCGCGCCCGACGCGGGCTGGCCCCGGAAAATAGTCCCACTCCTGCGCATGGGGATAAGGCGTATCCCAACCTGCGACGCGCACGACGGGAGCCTCAAGGTGATAAAAACAATGTTCCTGCACCAGGGAGACGACTTCTGCCCCGAAGCCGGAGGTCAACGTCGCCTCATGCACCATGACGCAGCGGCCGGTCTTGGAAACCGACTTCACGACGGTATCGAGGTCGAGCGGCAGCAGGCTGCGCAGATCGATGATCTCGGCGTCCACCCCCGTCTCTTCCGCCGCTGCCAGCGCCACATGCACCATGGTGCCATAAGCGATGACCGTGACATCGTTTCCGGGGCGGCGGATTTCGGCCTTGCCGATGGGAATGGTGTAGTGCCCTTCCGGCACCTCCCCCTTCTCGTGTTTGGACCATGGCGTTACGGGCCGGTCATGGTGACCGTCAAACGGGCCGTTATAAAGCCGCTTCGGCTCCAGAAACATTACGGGGTCGGGATCTTCGATGGACGCTATCAGTAGCCCCTTGGCGTCGTAAGGATTGGAAGGAACCACCACTTTCAGCCCGCAGACATGAGTGAAAAGCGCCTCCGGGCTCTGGCTATGCGTCTGGCCTCCGAAAATGCCGCCGCCGGTCGGCATGCGAAGAACGATCGGGCAGGTAAAATCCCCGTTTGAGCGGTAACGGATACGCGCTGCCTCCTGGGTGATCTGGTCATAGGCGGGATACATGTAATCGGCGAACTGGATTTCGACACAGGGCCGCAATCCATAAGCGGCCATGCCGATGGCGGTGCCGACAATGCCGGATTCGCTGATCGGCGCATCGAAACAGCGGGTTTTACCGTATTTCTGCTGCAGCCCCTGCGTGGCGCGGAAAACGCCGCCGAAATAACCCACATCCTCACCAAAAACCACGACATCGTCGCTGCGTTCCATGGATACATCCATGGCGCTGCGGACGGCTTCAATCATCGTCATTCTTGCCATGTCTTACCATCCTGCCTTCTGGCGCTGGCGGACGAGATGCGCCGGCATCTCGGCGTAAACACCTTCGAAAATATCCTTCTTCGGCGGTTTTTTGCCCTCGTGCAGCGTGCCGTGGCTTTCCGCCTCGCGCTGGGCTTCCAGCACCTCATCGGCGATCTCCGCTTCCGCCTGCCGGTGCCGCTCTTCCGACCAGACGCCACGCAGGATGAGGTGTTTCTTCAACCTCAGGACAGGGTCGCCCAGAGGCCATGCTTCGGACTCGGTCTTCGGGCGGTAGGCGCTCGGATCGTCAGAGGTGGAATGCGCGCCGACACGATAGGTGACGTATTCGATGAGCGTCGGGCCGAGATTGCGGCGCGCCCGCTCCACGGCCCAACGGGCCACGGCATAAACGGCCAGATAATCATTACCGTCGACCCGCAGTGCGGGAATACCGAAACCCAGCCCGCGTGCCGCGAAGGTCCCGGAGCCCCCGCGTGCAATGCCCTGAAAGGTGGAAATGGCCCATTGGTTGTTGACGATGTTGAGAACGACCGGCGCCTTGTAGGTCGATGCAAAAACCATCGCCGAATGAAAGTCCGACTCCGCCGTCGAGCCATCGCCAATCCAGGCGGCCGCAATCTTTGTATCACCCTTGATGGCCGACGCCATCGCCCAGCCCACCGCCTGGACATATTGCGTGGCGAGATTGCCGGATACGGTGAAGAAACCGTGTTCTTTGGAAGAGTAGAGGACAGGCAGTTGCCGCCCGTGCAGCGGGTCGAGTTCGTTGGAATAGATCTGGTTCATCATGGTGACGAGCGGATAGTCGTCGGCGATCAGCAGGCCTGCCTGCCGATAGGTCGGGAAGTTCATGTCGCCCTTGGAAAGCGCCTTGCGGAAGGCGCAACTCACTGCCTCCTCCCCGAGATGCTGCATATAAAAAGAGGTCTTGCCCTGCCGCTGCGCCATCAGCATGCGCGCATCGAAAGCCCGAAGCCTCATCATGTTCTTCAGACCCGTCAGCAGGTCGTCATCCGAAAGCAGCCCGGCCCAAGGTCCGACGGCCTCACCCTGATGATTAAGGACGCGAATGATCGAATAGGCGAGATCACGCATGCTCTCCGGCGCGGCATCCACTTCCGGGCGAGGCACGGAACCGGCCTTGGGTATCTTTACATTGGAGAAATCCGGCTGATCGCCGGGCCGCACGGCGGGTTCCGGAACATGCAGGCTGAGATGTGGCGTTTCTGATATGTCCATTCTACTCCTCCCGTCGCGGTCTCCTCCAGACCGTGAAACAACTCTCAAAGGTTTCTTGCGATCACCATCCGCTGGACATCGCTTGTCCCCTCGTAAATCTGGCAGATGCGCACATCGCGATAGATCCGCTCCACCGGATAATCCGCCATGTAGCCATAACCGCCGTGGATCTGGATGGCGTCCGAACAAACGCGTTCGGCCATTTCCGACGCGAAGAGCTTGGCCATCGAGGCTTCCGAAAGACAGGGTTCACCCGCTTCCTTCAGCGCCGCCGCGTGCAGCACCAGCTGCCGCGCCGCCTGAATGCGTGTCGCCATATCCGCGAGACGAAACGCCACCGCCTGATGTTCGATGATCGCCTGCCCGAAGGCCTTGCGCTCGCGGGCATAATCCCGCGCCGCCTCAAACGCCGCCTGCGCCATGCCCACCGCCTGCGCCGCGATGCCGATGCGGCCGCCTTCCAGATTGGCGAGCGCAATGCGGTAACCCTGACCTTCCTCACCGAGCCGTAAATCGGCGGGAATGGCCATGTCGTTGAAAGCGATCTGGCAGGTATCGGACGAGTGAAGGCCGAGCTTTTCTTCGACCCGGATAACCTCATAGCCCGGCGTATCGGTGGGCACGATGAAGGCGCTGATACCCTTCTTGCCTGCCGCTGCATCCGTAACGGCAAAAACAATGACGACATCGCCATTCTTGCCCGAGGTGATGAACTGCTTTGCGCCATCAAGAATATAGCGATCGCCATCGCGACGCGCCCTGGTCTTGAGATTTGAGGCATCGGAGCCAGCCTGTGGTTCGGTCAGCGCAAAGCCGCCGATCCATTCGCCGGAGGCAAGCTTCGGCAGAAAACGCTGCTTCTGGTCCTCGGTCCCGAATTTTAGGATCGGCACGCAACCGACCGAATTATGGACGCTCATGATGGTGGAACAGGCACCGTCCCCCGCAGCGATTTCTTCCAGCGCCAGCGCATAAGCGACAGCACCGGTTTCCGCCCCGCCATACTCTTCGGACACCAGCATGCCGAGGAAGCCGAGCTCGCCCATCGCTTTCAATTCTTCCTCGGGGAAACGGCTTTCCCGGTCACGCGAAGCGGCGCCAGGGGCAAGCCTTTCCCGCGCAAAGTCGCGGGCCATATCTCTGATCTGCTGCTGGGATTCAGTGAGCATCATCGCCGCCTCCCGCCAAGAAGCAGAAGCGTATCAGGCGCGTCGCCAGCTGGAATTGGTCGCGAGGGCTGCCCTTGAAAGCACGGGCGGCCCCATCGATCACGACAGGGTCATGCACAGCCAAATTCACCTCCCTTGGCCAGCCCTGACGTGAGGAACCGGCCCGCCGCAAATCTCCTCCAGACCGCGACTGACGTGAACGCTATCACTATCTCGAATTCATTTCAAAGCTATTTTGATTGACAGTTTTTTGATTGGCGATATCTTTGATCCAACAAATAGTCATATCATAGAGCAAATGATCCATGATTGAGCTCGACAGTTTCGACCAGAAGATTCTGCATGTTCTCGGCGATGACGGGCGGGTCAGCTGGCGGGATCTTGCGGCTCGGATAGGCCTTTCCTTCACGCCAACGTTGCGCCGCGTGCGCAAGCTCGAAGAGGAAGGCATCATTCGCGGCTATACCGCCGTATTCGATGAGAACCGGCTGCTCGGCAATATGGGTGTCTTCATCTCCGTCACGCTGGAGCGGCAGATCAAGGAAGCGCTGACGACATTCGAACATCATGTGGCCTCCATTCCCGAGGTGGTGGGTGGTTACCAGACGAGCGGCAGTTCCGATTATCTGATCCACGCCATGGTGCGGGATCTGCCGCATTACCAGCAGCTGCTGGATTTCCTGACCACCGTTCCCGGCGTGTCGCGCATCCAGTCCAACTTTGCCATCAAGACATTCGTGCGCCGTTCCGCCGCCTTCACCGGGGGTGACACGCCGTAAATAAGGGCTGCCGGCGCGGAGGAGGTGCCGGCTGCTGACAAAAGGGACGGCCCGCCGTCCGGAGGAGGAGACGCGATGAGTTTGAACCTCGCCGCCATTTTCGATGCCGATCTCGGCCCGGAAATCGCAGCATTGCGCGACAGCGCAAGTGCATTTGCCGATGATAAAATCGCCCCGCTGGCGGCCGAGATCGACAGGGACGACCGCTTCCCGCGTCAGCTCTGGCCTGAAATGGGCGAGCTTGGCCTGCACGGCATCACCGTTTCGGAAGAATTCGGCGGCGCCGACATGGGCTATCTCGCCCATTGCGTGGCGATGGAGGAAATAAGCCGGGCTTCCGCCTCCATTGGCCTTTCCTACGGCGCTCATTCCAACCTCTGTATCAACCAGATTCACCGCTGGGGAACGCAAGAGCAGAAGCGCAGATATCTGCCGAAGTTGGTCTCGGGCGAGCATGTCGGTTCGCTTGCCATGAGCGAGACGGAAGCCGGTTCGGATGTCGTCTCGATGCGGCTGAAGGCGGAACGCAGGGGCGACCGCTATGTGCTGAACGGTGCGAAAATGTGGATCACCAACGGCCACGAGGCCGATACGCTGGTGGTTTACGCCAAGACGGATATGTCCGCCGGCCCGCGCGGCATCACGGCCCTCCTGATCGAAAAGGGCTTCAAGGGGTTTCGCCCGGCCCAGAAACTCGACAAGCTCGGCATGCGCGGCTCACCCACATCAGAATTGGTTTTCGAGGATTGCGAGGTGCCGGAGGAAAACATTCTCGGACGCCTCAATGATGGCGTGACGGTGCTGATGAGCGGGCTGGATTACGAACGCGCCGTGCTGGCCGCCGGCCCCGTCGGCATCATGCAGGCAGCCATCGATCTGGTGCTGCCCTATGCCCGCGAGCGTAAGCAATTCGGCAAACCCATCGGTGAATTCCAGCTGGTGCAGGGAAAGCTTGCCGATATCTATTCATCCATGAACGCATCCCGCGCCTATGTTTATGCCGTGGCCCGGGCCTGCGACAATGGCCGCATAACAAGGCAGGATGCGGCAGGCGCGATCCTCTTTGCCGCCGAGCGGGCGACGCAGGTGGCGCTGGATGCGATCCAGCTTCTCGGCGGTTCCGGTTATGTCAATGAAAGCCCGGCCGGACGGCTGCTGCGCGACGCCAAGCTTTATGAGATCGGCGCAGGCACCAGCGAAATCCGCCGGATGCTGATCGGCCGCGAGTTGGTCAAGGGCAACGGGTGAGGACGCGCGATGAAGCTAACATCCAGCCTGAACCGCGATCCCGCCTTCGCTGCCAATGTCGAGTTTATGTCGGATCTGGTGGCTGACCTGCGCCGACAGGTCGAAAAAATCTCCAGAGGCGGCGGCGACAAGGCCCGCGAACGGCATCTTTCCCGTGGCAAATTGCTGGTACGTGACCGCATCGAGACACTTCTTGATCCCGGCAGTCCATTCCTCGAATTCTCGCAATTTGCAGCTTACGAGGTTTATGACGAACCTGTTCCGGCCGCCGGCATTGTCACCGGCATCGGCAGGGTCTCGGGCCGAGAATGTGTAATCGTCGCCAATGATGCGACGGTGAAGGGCGGCACCTATTATCCGCTGACGGTGAAGAAACATTTGCGCGCGCAGGAGATTGCCGCCGAGAACCGCCTGCCCTGTATTTACCTCGTGGATTCCGGCGGCGCGAACCTCCCCAATCAGGACGAAGTGTTTCCCGACCGCGACCATTTCGGCCGTATCTTCTACAATCAGGCCAATATGTCGGCGAAAGGCATCGCCCAGATCGCCGTGGTGATGGGCAGCTGCACGGCGGGCGGGGCCTATGTGCCTGCGATGAGCGACCAGTCCGTGATCGTCAAAAACCAGGGCACCATCTTCCTTGGCGGCCCGCCGCTGGTGAGGGCGGCAACAGGTGAGGTGGTGAGTGCGGAAGAGCTGGGCGGTGCGGATGTGCACTCCCGGCAATCCGGCGTCACCGATCATTTTGCCCATGACGACCGCCACGCGCTGGCGCTGACCCGGCGGATCGTTTCCAGCCTCAAGCGCTGCAAACAGTTGGGGCTGGATATCCGTGAACCGGCAGAACCGCTTTACCCGCCCGAAGAGCTTTACGGCATCGTTCCCGCCGATACGCGCAAACCCTTCGAGGTACGTGAGATCATCGCCCGTCTGGTGGATGGTTCTGAATTTGATGAGTTCAAGGCGCTTTATGGCACGACGCTGGTCTGTGGTTTCGCCCATATCCATGGCTATCCCGTTGGCATCATCGCCAATAACGGCATCCTGTTTTCGGAATCGGCGCTCAAGGGCGCGCATTTCATCGAGCTCTGCTGCCAGCGCGGCATTCCCCTGGTTTTCCTGCAGAACATCACCGGCTTCATGGTCGGCAAGGCCTATGAGGCTGGCGGCATTGCCAAGGATGGCGCCAAGCTCGTCACCGCCGTCGCCTCCGCCAAGGTGCCGAAATTCACCGTCATCATCGGCGGCTCCTTCGGGGCCGGTAATTATGGCATGTGCGGCCGGGCCTATTCGCCCCGCTTCCTCTGGATGTGGCCGAATGCCCGCATTTCCGTGATGGGCGGCGAGCAGGCGGCCTCCGTTCTGGCACAGATTCGCCGCGACGGTATCGAAGCTGATGGCCGGCACTGGTCGAAGGAAGGCGAAGAAGCGTTCAAGCAGCCGATCCGCGAAAAATACGAGCGGGAGGGCCATCCCTATTATGCCAGCGCGCGGCTTTGGGACGACGGTATCATCGACCCAAAGGATACCCGCCTCGTCCTCGGCCTCGGTCTGTCCGCCGCGCTCAACGCACCCATTGAACCCACCCGTTTCGGCATATTCAGGATGTGAGGCGACGATGTTTTCGAAAATACTCATCGCCAACAGGGGCGAGATCGCCTGCCGCATCATCCGTACCGCCCGCAAAATGGGCATTCGTACCGTCGCCGTTTATTCCGATGCCGATCGTGACGCCATGCATGTGGCGCTTGCCGACGAAGCGATCGCCATCGGCGCTGCACCCGCGCGTGCCTCCTATCTCGATGGCGAAAGGATCATCGCCGCAGCGAAGACAAGCGGCGCAGAAGCCATTCATCCGGGTTACGGTTTTCTTTCGGAAAATGCCGGTTTCGCCGAAGCCTGTGCCGCCGCCGGGCTGGTGTTCATCGGCCCACCGGCCGCGGCGATCCGCGCCATGGGCGGCAAAAGCGAAGCAAAGGCACTGATGTCCAAGGCTGGCGTGCCCGTGGTTCCCGGTTATCACGGTAAGGACCAGGCGGAGGAACGGCTGGGAAATGAGGCGGAAGCCATAGGCTATCCCGTCCTGCTCAAGGCTTCGGCCGGCGGCGGCGGCAAGGGCATGCGCATCGTCAGGCAAAAGCGTGAATTTGCGGCGGAACTTGCCGGGGCAAAACGCGAGGCGTCGGCCGCCTTCGGTGATGACCGCATGCTGATCGAAAAATATCTCGAACGGCCGCGCCATGTGGAGGTGCAGATCTTTGCCGATAGCCACGGCAATTGTTTTTCCCTTTTCGAACGTGACTGCTCGATCCAGCGCAGGCATCAGAAGGTTTTGGAAGAAGCCCCTGCCCCCGGCCTGCCGGATGCGCTCAGGCAACGTATGTATGAAGCGGCAACAGCCGCCGCCCGCGCGATCGACTATCGCGGTGCGGGAACCGTGGAATTCCTGCTCGATCCTTCCGGCGCATTCTATTTCATGGAAATGAATACGAGGCTTCAGGTCGAACATCCCGTGACCGAGTATATTACCGGTCTCGATCTGGTCGAATGGCAGATCCGTGTTGCGGATGGTGAAACGTTACCGCAGGACTGGGCCGATCTCAGCATACGTGGTCATGCCATCGAGGCCCGTATCTATGCCGAAGACCCGGCGCATGATTTCCTGCCGTCGGTCGGCACCATCAGCCATCTCGTTTTCCCCGATCAGGGCCCTCACGTCAGGATCGACAGCGGCATCCGCGCCGGCGACGCCATCACCGTGCATTACGATCCGATGATCGCCAAGCTTATCGTCTGGGATCGGGACCGAGCCTCAGCCGTGCGGCGTCTGACGCTGGCGCTGGAAAAGCTGGCGATCTGCGGCGTTACCAGCAACGCCGCGTTTCTGACACGGCTTGCCCGATTGGAAGCTTTCGCCTCAGCCGACCTCGATACGGGTTTCATCACCCGCAACGAGGCTTCGCTCTTTGCTCCAGCCGCGAGTGATGGAAGTGTCATCGCCCTCGCCGCGCTTGGCCTGCTGCTCTCCCGCCGCACAAACGGAATGTCGCAATCAGAGGCGGATCCCCATAGCCCGTGGAACACGAAGGTCGCATTCCGCCTCAACGCACCGGCGCGGGAAACGCTGAATTTCATGTTTGATAACCAGCCGTTAAGCGTCGGCGTCACGCATGAGGGTGATGAATTCACGCTCGCGATCGAGGGGCGGACGATCCGGGCCTACGGCAGCCTTTCCGGTGACGGCCAGCTCCTTGCAACCTTGGACGGCCGGAAAAGTCAGGGCTATTTCTTCGCAGAGACCGGCACCTATGCGCTTTTCCTGCATGGCGAGCCTTACCGCATCAGCCAGCCAGATCCGATCGAAATCGCGGATTCTTCCGTTCACGCCGCTGGCCTGGAAGCTCCCATGCCGGGCGTGATCCGCGCGGTGCTCAGCCGGAACGGTGCTGTCGTGGAGGCCGGCGACGCGCTTGTGGTTATGGAAGCGATGAAGATGGAGCATACTATCCGTGCACCGGCGAAGGGCATCGTCAACGCCATCAATTGCAATGAAGGCGATATGGTCGCGGCCGGCGCGGTGCTGGTGAATTTCGAGCCGGAAGGAGCATGAGATGAGCTTGCCCCGAACCGTCAGGATCGTTGAGGTTGGCGCACGTGACGGCTTGCAGAACGAGACCACCGAGGTTCCGACCGCGACAAAAATCGAGCTGATCGAGCGGCTGGCTGCAGCAGGACTGAGAACGGTGGAAGCGGGCGCTTTCGTCTCACCCAAAAAAGTGCCGCAGATGGCGGGGTCGAAAGAGGTGTTTAGAGGCCTCGAAAGGCGAGCGGGAACGGCCTATCCGGCGCTTGTTCCCAACATGAGAGGTTTCGAAGCTGCCATTGAAGCCGGTGTCACAGAAATCGCGGTTTTCGTGTCCGCCTCCGAAGGTTTCAGCCAGCACAACATCGGCTGTTCGCGCGCCGAAAGCCTAGACCGTCTGCGCGATGTCGCGGATGCCGCTGCCGTGCGAAATATCCGCATGCGCGGTTACCTTTCCTGCATTGCCGGCTGCCCCTATGACGGAGCAGTTGCGCCCGATGACGTGGCGGCGATGGCCGATGCCCTTGTTGCGCTCGGCTGCCATGAAATCTCGCTGGGTGATACGATCGGCATCGGCACGGCGGGCCAGATCCGCAACATCATCGAGCGGGTCTCGGCACATGTCGCGCTTGAAAAACTCGCCATGCATTTCCACGATACCTACGGACAGGGCGTCGCCAACGTGCTGGCTTCGCTTCGACAGGGCATAACCACGTTCGACAGTTCCGTCGCCGGGCTGGGCGGTTGCCCCTTCGCGCCGGGCGCGAGCGGCAACGTCGCCACCGAAGACGTCATTTATCTGCTTTCGGGACTTGGCATAGAAACCGGCGTCGACCTGATGGCCGTGGCGACAACCGGTGACTGGATAAGCGGGCATCTCGGCAGGTCCAATGCAGCGCGTGCCGGCAAGGCACTTCTCACCGCGAAACGGAAGGGTGAAGCCCATGGCAAATGAGGTGTTGAGCGAGAAACGCAAGGATGTTCTGTGGCTGACGCTCAACCGACCGGAGGTGCATAATGCCCTGAATGCCGCGATGACCGATGCGCTCACCCATGCGATCCGCGCAGCCTCCGGCGACCATGGCCTGCGCGCCGTTGTGATAACGGCAGCGGGAGAACGCAGTTTCTGTTCGGGTGCAGATCTGAAGGAAAGTGCGGGCGGCATGTTCCTGTCCCGGGACGGCACGAACCCTATAGCCGACGTCATGCGCGCCATAGAAGGCTGCGACAGGCCCGTCATCGCCCGCATCAATGGCCGGGTTCTGGCGGGCGGGCTTGGCCTCGTTGCCGCCTGCGATCTCGTCTATGCAGCCGATCATGCCGAATTCGGCCTGCCGGAGGTGAAGGTCGGTGTTTTCCCCGCCATGGTCGCAGCGAAACTTCTGGCAAAAATTCCATTGGGCGGGCTTCAGGAAATGGCTTATCTCGGCCACACGGTCAGCGCCAGTGAGGCGACACGTCTCGGGCTCATAAACCGCGCCGTTCCCCTCGCCAGCCTCGACGGCCTGATCGAAGAGGTTCTTGCAACGCTGCGGCACAATGCACCGGGTGCCATCGCGGCCGGAAAGGCGGCGCTGCTCGCCATGCGCGACATGCCATCGGCGGAGCGGCTCGTCTTCGCCGAACGCATCATCGCCGTCGTCAGCGGCAGTGATGAGGCGCGGGAGGGACGTCTGGCCTTTGCGGAAAAACGTCCCCCGCGCTGGACCGGCAAGCCCTGAGGCCAGACAGGCAGGGTGTGTCGATCGCCAACTCCGTTAATCGATATAATGGGTTTGACCGCGTTGACCCCGTTTCACAAATCGCGTTCTATCCAGCACCTTTCGCCGGAGGGTGATCGGGAAGCCGGAGGAGACCCTATGCGCCTTGTAAAAACTGTCGCCGAATTGCGCGATGCGATCGCCGTCTTTCGCCGCGCCGGCAAAACCGTCGGCTTCGTACCGACGATGGGTTTCCTCCATATCGGTCATCTCACGCTGGTTTCCAGAGCGAAGGCGGAAAACGACGTGACGGTGGTTTCCATCTTTGTCAATCCGCTGCAATTCGGCGCCAATGAGGATCTGGCCGGCTATCCGCGCGACCTCGCCCGCGACAGCGCGCTTCTGGAGGAAGCTGGCGTCGACATTCTTTTCGCGCCCGAAGTCTCGGAGATGTATCCGCGTCCAATGGCAACCGTCGTTGACTTGCCGGAACTCGGCAGCCAGCTGGAAGGCGCGGTTCGGCCGGGGCATTTCGCCGGTGTCGCAACCGTGGTGACGAAGCTTTTTAATCTCGTTCAGCCAGATTCGGCCTATTTCGGTGAGAAGGACTATCAGCAGGTAACGTTGATCCGCCGCATGGTCGAGGACCTCGCCCAGCCGGTCAGGGTCGTTCCCGTCACAACCGTGCGGGAGCCGGATGGGCTCGCCTGCTCCTCACGCAACGTCTATCTGAGCGACGAGGAACGCGCCGCCGCCGTAATCGTCCCGCGGGCGCTGAACGAGGCGGAACGGCTTTATGACCTGGGATTGGATGACCCCGCCGCGTTCGAAGCGGCTCTCGAAACATTTATCGCCGCCGAGCCTTTGGCATGTCCCGACGTCGTTGCGGTACGCGATCCCGATACGCTGGCACCCGTTGCTTCCGTGCAGGCAGGGCCAATATTGGTGGCGCTGTTCGTGCGCCTCGGCAGCACAAGGCTTCTCGACAACCGCGTCATCGGCCGCGAGAGAACAGAGAAAAAGGAGGCAGCCCAATGAGCGCCCATGGAAAACAAAAACGGCTGACGACGGCCTCCATCCGGCAGATGAAGGGCGAGGCGCGCATCGTTTGCCTAACCGCCTATACCACACCGATCGCCCGCCTGCTTGACCCGCATTGCGACCTGCTGCTGGTCGGCGATTCCCTCGGCATGGTGCTCTACGGCATGGATACCACAGTCGGCGTGACGCTGGACATGATGATCGCCCATGGCCGCGCCGTCATGCGCGGCGTCGAACATGCCTGCGTCATCGTTGATCTGCCCTTCGGAACCTATCAGGAATCCAAGGAACAGGCCTTCCGCAACGCGGCGCGGCTGATGCAGGAAACCGGCTGCGACGGCGTGAAGCTGGAGGGAGGCGAGGAAATGGCCGAAACCATCGCCTTCCTGGTAGCCCGCGGCATTCCCGTCTTCGGCCATGTCGGTCTGATGCCGCAGCTTGTTCACACGGCCGGCGGCTTCCGCTCGCTGGGGCATTCTGATGCTGAAACGCAAAAGATCTGGCGTGACGCGATTGCGGTGGATCAGGCGGGCGCCTTCGCCATCGTCGTAGAAGGCACAGTCGAGCCGCTGGCCCGCGAGCTGACGGAAAAACTTGCCGCGCCCACCGTTGGCATCGGCGCATCGCCAGCCTGTGACGGGCAGGTGCTGGTTTCCGACGACATGCTCGGCCTCTTCACCGACTTCAAACCGAAATTCGTCAAGCGTTTCGCCGATCTGGGCCCGACGATCTCCGAAGCGGCGGCGGCCTATGCCGATGAGGTTCGCGCAGGGGCGTTTCCCAGGCCCGAACATACGTTTCAGGTGCGCCGACAATCGCCTTCTGGGACGTCGTGAAGGCGCAGCGGGCGGGCGCGCTTCGTGACCAACACCTTCACCTTCGTCATGCTCGGGCCTCTCCCGAGCATCTATTACCGATCGATTTTATGCGAAGCAGGCAGATCCTCGGCACAGTGCCGAGGATGACGTCGAGATAGGGGCAAGGTGTGTAGTCAGCCTTCGCTCCCCCCTGTTCCAACGACACAGAATTTACACAATCCCGCCGCTGCCGCCAATCGAAGCCGGGCGCTTCGCCGCAACCTGCTTGCGATAGCCGCTTGCCCGATAGGCCGCAATCGGATCAATCGCACCGCCTGCCAGTTGCCGCGCCTGAGCGAGAATCGGTTCGACATCGGTGCGATAGGCCCGCTTCAGTACATCTGAAGCCATCAATGCATCATTGTCCTGCTGGTAGCCGTCAAGAGCCACACGATCCACCAGCAGCGCCTGCGCATAGGCGCGACGGATTTCGTTGGCGCTGGAGATCAGGCTTTCGATCGGGTCCGTCACATTATGCGACTGATCGATCATGTGGGCGGGATGGAAACCCTTCACCCCGCGATGTTCGGCGTCGACAAGTTCGCTGAAAACCAGGAACAGGCGGTAAGGGTCGATTGAGCCGGCATCCAGATCGTCATCGCCATATTTGCTGTCGTTGAAGTGGAAACCGCCGAGCTTGCCGAACTGTATCAGCCGGGCGACGATCATTTCGATATTGGTGTTGGGCGCATGGTGACCAAGATCAACGAGGCAGAAGGCCTTGTCGCCGAGCGCGTTGGCGATGAGATAATTGGTGCCCCAATCCTGCACGACGGTGGAATAAAAGGCCGGCTCATACATCTTGTGTTCGGAAAAGATGCGCCAGTCATCGGGCAGCGCCTTGTAGATGTCGGCCATTGCGGCGAGATAACGCTCGAAACTTCTGGTGAAATTGCTCTGTCCGGGGAAGTTGGAGCCATCACCCACCCAGACCGTCAGGGCCTTGGAGCCGATGGCCCTACCGATTTCGATACATTCGAGATTGTGTTCCACCGCCTGCCGGCGTGTGGCGGCGTCGGTGTGGCTGAGCGAGCCATATTTGTAGGAATGGCTCTGGCCCGGAGCATCCGAAAACGTGTTGGAGTTCATGGCGTCGAAGCCGAGACCCCGCGCATCCGCATGGGCTTTCAGGCGTTTCGGGTCTTCCTTGTCCCACGGAATATGAAGTGAAACATTGGGCGTCGCCCGCGTCAGCTGGTTTATGACGGCGCAGTCATCGAGCTTGTCGAAAATGCCGCGCGGTTCGCCCGCGCCGGGAAAACGGGCAAAACGGGTTCCGCCGGTGCCGACGCCCCAGGAGGGCACGGCAACGAAAAATTCGGCGACCCTGGTTGTGACGGCCTCGATATCGATATTGCGGCGCGCGAGCTGGTTGCCAAGCGCCTGATAATCGTCCTTCAAAGCAGCAGCGCGCTTTTCGTTTTCAGCCGCGATCACATCGGCGGCGATTGTCGTCTCGGTCATCTCTTCCTCCCCGGAATCGGTCCAGTGCATGCTAGTTCATCGCCCCAGCTCCGTTATTCCGGCTCAAGGCCAGAGTGACGGAGGTAAGACGTGGAGAAATTTCTACCGCGTAAAACTCTGCGCATTACCCGCATCGACATTGATGATGTTGCCGGTGGACTTTGCGGAGGCGTCGGACGCCAGGAAGTAGATCGCCTCGGCGATATCTTCCGGAAAGACATTGAGTTTTAGCATGGAGCGCTTGCGGTAATGTTCCTCCAGGTCGGTCACTTCGATCTTGGAAGAGGCCGCGCGCTGCTCGCGCCATTCGCCGCTCCAGATCTTCGAACCGCGCAGCACGGCATCGGGATTGACGGTGTTGACGCGAATGCCGGCCTCCGCCCCCTCAAGCGCAAGGCAACGGGCGAGATGAATTTCTGCCGCCTTCGCGGTGCAATAGGCCGAGGCATTGGGCGAAGAGGCGAGGCCGTTCTTGGAAGCGACAAAAACGACGTTGCCGCCGAGATTCTGGCGCCGCAGCAGCCGGAATGCTTCTCGCGAAACGAGGAAATAGCCTGTCGCGAGAATGTCGATATTCTTGTTCCACATGGCAAGCGTCGTATCTTCCACGGGAGCGGAAGAAGCGATGCCGGCATTGGAAACGAGGATATCCACGCCTCCGAATTCCACACTCGCTTCCGCGAAGGCGGAAATCACTGCATTCTCCTGCGTCACGTCAAGCTTGACGGTACGCACCGCATCCGCGCTGTACCGCTTGACGAAATCGCCCTTCGCAGCCTCCAGTGCCGCTTCGTCGATATCGGCCAGCACCACACAGGCACCCTCGCCCGCCAGCCGCTCCGCCGTTGCCCGGCCGATACCGCCGGCGCCGCCAGTAACGAAGGCCACGCGGCCCGCAAGGCTCCTCGGCTTCGGCATGCGCTGCAGCTTCGCTTCTTCCAGCAACCAATATTCGATATCGAAGGCTTCCTGCTCGGGAAGACCCTGATACTCCGACACGGTGGACGCGCCACGCATGACATTAATGGCGTTGACATAAAATTCGCCAGCGATGCGGGCCGTGGCCTTGTCTTTAGCGAAAGACATCATGCCGACGCCGGGGATGAGGAATATCACCGGGTTCGGATCACGCATTTTTGGCGAATTGTCATGGCGGCAAGCTTCATAATAGCGCGTGTAATCCGCGCGATAGTCCTCCAGCGCCTTGTCTAGGCTGGCCGTCAGCGCATCCACATCTGGATTTGCGGTATCGAGATCAAGGATCAGCGGACGAATTTTCGTGCGCAGGAAATGGTCAGGGCAGGATGTGCCCAGCGCACCGAGCGGTTTCAAGTCCTTCGAATTGACGAATTCCAGAACGGCATCCTGATCGTCAAAATGGCCGAGCTTGCGTTCTTCACGTCCGATGCGGCCACGGATTTCCGGCATCAACCGGGCGGCGATGGCCCGACGTTCGGCAACCGGCAGGCTTTTGGCCACTGCCCCGCCGAAGATCACCTTGCCTTCGGTCTTTTCCGCAAACCATTCGATTGCCTTGTTGATGATGGCGAGCGTCAGTTCGTAACACGCCTTGGCGTCGTTATCCCAGGTGAAGAGGCCGTGGCTTTCCAGCACGACGCCCTTGGCTTTCGGATTGGCCTTGACGAAAGCTTCCAGATCAAGGCCCAGCTGGAAACCGGGGCGACGCCAGGGCAGCCAACCGATGTCGTCGCCGAAAATCTGCTGCGTCAATTCCTTCGAGTTTTTCGAGGCGGCGATAGCGATGATCGCATCGGGATGCATATGGTCGACATGATCGTAGGGCACGAAACCATGCAGCGACGTATCGATTGAGGCGGCGCGCGGATTGAGGTTGAAGGTGCAGTGCGGCAGGAAACCGACCATGCGGTCCTCGTCTTCAACGCCCTTATAAATGCCCTTCAGCGCTTCCAGCTTGTCGAGATAAAGCGTTGCAAAACCATCAAGCTTGATGGTGCCGACATCGCCGCCGGAGCCCTTCACCCACATGACGCGGACCTTCTCGCCCGTCAGGGGATCGGTTTCAAGCACCTTTGCCGATGTGTTCCCGCCGCCGTAATTGGTGATGCGCTTGTCGGCACCGAGCAGGTTGGAGCGGTAAAGAAGCTTTCCCGGCTCATCAAGCGTCCTGGCATAAGCGTCGTCCCAACGGCTTTCGAGAAGGCGGGATGTTCCCGTCATGTCTTCCTCCCACATGGTCTTCATTCGCGAACCGACACCGGTCCGCCTCCTTTGACGGCAGGTATCGCGCATCCAAAAGCCCAATGTCAATCAAAAACGATCATAAATTTTCATGTTGCAGCGCGATGTTGATTAATTTGATCGTTGTTGATTGACAACGTAAAGAGATTGCGAATAATCACGATCAGGAGGACCAAATGCACGAACGCGAACGCCATCGCATCATCTTGAGCGCCATACAGGAAAAACCTGTGGTGACGGTGCAGGATATTGCGGAATTGACGGATGCGTCGGAAGCGACCATTCGGCGGGATATTGCGTCCCTGCACGTGCAGGGCAAGTTGCGGCGCGTGCGCGGCGGTGCGGAAGCGGTGCATCCGCCGCAGCTCGGCAATCTGGCCGCACGGCCTTTCCGCGTGTCCGAATCAGTCAATATCGACAAGAAACGCGCAATTGCGCGCAAGGCGGTCGATCTCTGTAATGATGGCGATGCGATCATCCTGAATGGCGGCACCACGACATTCCAGATGGTGCATTACATGGCGGCGCGCCGCCTGCAGGTAATGACCAATTCTTTCGCCATCGCCGAGCATCTGGTGAAGCATTCCAAATGCAATGTCAGCGTGCCGGGTGGCGCGATCTATCGTGACCAGAGCCTGATCCTGTCACCCTTCGAGAATGACGCAATCCGCAACTTCTATGCACGGCGGATTTTTCTCGGGGCGCAGGGCGTGGGTGCGCTCGGCATCATGGAATCCGACGCGCTGGTCATACAGAGCGAGCAAAAGCTGATGCGGCAGGCGGAAGAGCTGATCGTGATGGTCGATTCCTCGAAATTCAGGAAACGGTCCAGCCTCATTCTCTGCCCGCTCGAGAACGTCTCGACCATCATCACCGATGACGGGATTTCTGACGAGGCGGCAAGGATGGTGGAAGATGCCGGGGTAGAGCTGCTGATCGCCGGCGCCGTGGCGGACGCGAAAACGGCCGGTCCGCCGGATGAGGAGAATTCTTCGTCGGTCGCTTGAGGAGCGCCGGCAGGGAAGTTGCAAGGTTCAAAAACGGGAGGAAAAGGGACATGAAACTTACACGCAGAACATTAACGAGCGTACTCGCGCTCGGCGCGGCACTCTCCGTCGCCGGACTCGGCGGCGTTGCACAGGCCGCCGACGTGAAGATCGCGCTGGTGGTGAAATCGCTTGGCAACGGCTTTTTCGAAGCCGCCAACAAGGGCGCACAGGAGGCCGCAAAGGACCTCGGCGGAGTCGAGATCATCTATACCGGCCCGACCAGCACAACGGCGGAAGGCCAGATCGAAGTCATCAATTCGCTGATCGCGCAGGGCGTCGACGCCATTGCCATTTCCGCCAACGATCCCGACGCCGTGGTTCCGGCGCTGAAGAAGGCGGCGCAGCGCGGCATCAAGGTGATTTCCTGGGATTCCGGCGTTGCGCCCGAAGGACGCATTCTTCAGCTCAACCCCTCGTCCAACGCGCTGATCGGCAAAATGTGCCTGCAGCTCGCAGCATCGCATCTGGAAGGCGGCAAGGGCGATTTCGCCATTCTTTCGGCTACCACCACCTCCACGAACCAGAACATCTGGATCGATGAGATGAAGAAGCAGCTGAAGGACTTCCCCGGCCTCAACCTCGTCACGACGGTCTATGGCGACGACCTCGCCGACAAGAGCTACCGCGAAGCACAGGGCCTTCTCTCCTCGCAGCCGAATGTGAAGGTCATCGTCGCGCCGACGACGGTCGGCGTTCTCGCCGCTTCGCAGGCCGTGAAGGATGCCGGCAAGATCGGTCAGGTCTATGTCACCGGTCTTGGCCTGCCTTCCGAAATGGCCGGCGCCATCAAGTCGGGCGCCACCAAGGAATTCGCCATCTGGAACCCCATCGACCTCGGCTATTCCGCCACCCAGATCGCCTATCGCCTCGTGAAGGGCGAAACCGACGGCAAGCCGGGTTCGGAAATTGAAGCCGGCCGTATGGGCAAGATCAAGGTTGGTGAAAACAGCGAAGCGGCGATGGCTGATCCGTTTGTTTATGACGCGAAGAATATCGATCAGTTTTCGAAGATTTTTTGATCTGAGAAGTTGCTGACCGCGGGCGGAGGGTTACCCCCTCTGCACTGCCGGGCATCTCCCCCTCAAGGGGGGAGATCGACTCGCGGATAAGTTTCGCCCATCTCGACATTTGCGAATGAAGTGGTGGTAGAGCCTCCTGCCGATCTCCCCCTCGAGGGGGAGATGCCCGGCAGTGCAGAGGGGGTAGCTCCTCGCCGCTTCACACAAACCGACCGGTAAGACGAATGATGCGTGCCGAACCTCAAATCCTAAACGCTGCAGAAGCTCCCAGCGCCACGCCCATTCTCGAAATGCGCGGCATCAGCCAGATATTCCCCGGCGTCAAGGCGCTGGATGGCGTCGATATTGCGCTTTACCCCGGCAAGGTCACCGCCCTGATCGGCGAAAACGGCGCGGGCAAATCCACGCTCGTCAAGATCCTCACCGGCATTTACCGCCCGAACGAGGGCGACATCCTTCTCGACGGCCAGCCCGTCAATTTTCACAGCGCACAGGATGCCATCGATGCCGGCGTGACGGCCATTCATCAGGAAACCGTGCTGTTCGATGAGCTTTCCGTCGGTGAAAACATCTTTCTCGGTCATGCCCCGAAGGGCCGTTTCGGGCTGATCGACTGGAAGACCATCAATACGCGTGCCAGAATTCTGCTGGAACAACTCGAAAGCGCCATCGATCCGACGATCCGGCTGAAAGACCTGTCGATCGCACAGCGCCACCTCGTCGCCATTGCCCGCGCCCTGTCGGTCGAGGCGCGCATCGTCATCATGGACGAACCGACCGCCGCCCTTTCGCGCAAGGAAATCGATGATCTCTTCCGCATCGTCGAAAACCTGAAGCGGCAGGGCAAGGCTATTCTCTTCATCAGCCACAAATTCGATGAGGTCTATGAGATTGCGGAAAACTATGCCGTCTTCCGGGACGGAAGGATGGTGGGCGCCGGCACGCTCACGACCACCCCGCAGGATGAAATCGTTCGGCTGATGGTTGGCCGTGATGTAACGAATGCCTTTCCAAAGCAGGCTGTTACGCTGGGTCCCACGGTTCTTTCAGTCCGCGATTACTCTCATCAGACCGAGTTTCGCGATATCTCTCTCGAGTTACGCAAGGGCGAAATTCTTGGCCTTTACGGGCTGATCGGCGCCGAGCGTTCGGAGCTTTGCCAGTCGCTGTTCGGCATAACCCGCCCGGCATCGGGTGAAGTGATGTTGAACGGCCAACCCATCACAATCCGCTCGCCGGAAGATGCCATCCGCGCCGGTATCGTCTACGTGCCGGAGGAACGCGGCCGCCACGGTCTGGCGCTCGACATGCCGATCTACCAGAACATGTCGCTGCCTTCACTCACACGCACCTCGCGCAAGGGCTTCTTGGCCGCCGCCAACGAATTCGCGCTTGCGCGCAAATATGCCTCGCGGCTCGATCTGCGCGCCGCCGCCCTTTCGGTGCCGGTCGGTACGCTTTCAGGCGGCAACCAGCAGAAGGTGGTGATCGGCAAATGGCTCGCCACGCAGCCAAAGGTCATCATCCTCGATGAGCCGACAAAGGGCATCGATATCGGCTCCAAGGCAGCGGTGCACGGCTTCATCAGCGAGCTCGCGGCCGAAGGCCTGTCGATCATCATGATCTCGTCCGAACTTCCCGAAATCCTCGGCATGTCCGACCGCGCCATCGTCATGCGCGAAGGCCTGATGGCGGGCCAGTTCGAACGCGCCGATTTTTCCCCGGAAAAGCTGGTGCGCGCCGCCACCGGCAATGCCTGAGAGGGGCTAACATGCAACGTCTACTCAAAAACCGCGAATGGCTGCTGGCGGGTATCATCATCGTCATGATCGCCGGTTTTGCGATGCGCGCCCCCGGCTTCGGCCGGCCCGGCAATCTCGTCAACATCTTCAACGATACCTCCATTCTCATCATTCTGGCGCTGGGCCAGATGGCGGTCATCCTTACAAAATCCATAGACCTCTCGGTCGCAGCCAATCTTGCCTTTACCGGTATGGCGGTGGCGATGACCAACGCTGCCTTTCCGGGCATTCCGCTGCCGCTTCTTATCGTCATGGCTGTCGGCATCGGCGCGTTTCTCGGCTCGCTCAACGGCGTTCTGGTCTGGTGGCTCGGCATTCCGCCCATCGTCGTCACGCTTGGTACACTCACCATCTATCGCGGCATGGCCTTCGTGCTTTCGGGCGGCGGCTGGGTGAATGCGCACCAGCTATCCCCCACTTTCCTCAACGTGCCGCGCACCATGCTTCTCGGCATGCCGATCCTTTCCTGGGTGGCGATCCTCATCATCGCCGGCGCCTGGCTGGTGCTCGGCCGGACTTCCTTCGGCCGCTCCGCTTATGCCTCGGGCGGTAATCCGAGTGCAGCCGTTTATGCGGGCATCGATGTCGGCCGCACCCGCTTCTTCGCCTTCGTGCTCTCGGGCGCGCTCGCCGGTCTCGCCAGCTATCTCTGGGTGTCGCGTTACGCGGTTGCCTATGTCGACATCGCCGCCGGCTTCGAACTGGACAGCGTGGCGGCAAATGTGATCGGCGGCATTTCGATTGCGGGCGGCATCGGTTCGGTGGCGGGTGCCGTGCTCGGCGCGCTGTTCCTCGGCGTCATCAAGAACGCGCTCCCCGTCATTGGCATCTCGCCCTTCGCGCAGATGGCGATATCAGGCGTCGTCATCGTGCTCGCCGTCGTCTTCAACGCCCGCGCCGAAGCCAGGAAAGGCCGCATCATCCTGCGGGACCGCGCCGCAGGTGATCAGCCCAAGGAGGCCGCAGCATGAGCACGCCATCCCATTCAACACAAAGCCCGCGCATCATTCCAGACAAGCTGGGAACACCTCTACGGCGCATCATGGGCAGCTGGGAAGTGCTGCTGCTCGGCGTCGCGATCCTGATCTTCATCGCAAATTCGCTGGCCTCGCCCTATTTCCTCAATGCCTGGAACCTGTCTGATGCGACCTTCAATTTCACGGAAAAGGCCATCATTGCATTTGCAATGGCGCTGCTGATCATCGCCGGTGAGATCGATCTCTCGGTCGCCGCCATCATCGCGCTCGCGTCCACCGCCATGGGCGCTGCGGTGCAGATGGGCGCCGGCACACCGGGCCTTGTTGCGATCGGCATCGGCACCGGGCTTTTGTGCGGCGCCTTCAACGGGTTCCTGGTCGCCGGGCTGAAACTGCCGTCCATCGTCGTCACCATCGGTACCATGAGCCTGTTTCGCGGCATTTCCTACATGGTGCTGGGTGATCAGGCCTATGGCAAATACCCCGCCGATTTCGCCTATTTCGGTCAGGGTTACGTCTTCTGGGTGATTTCGTTCGAATTCGTCCTGTTTATCGCCATGGCCATTCTCTTCGCCATTCTGCTGCATGCCACCAATTTTGGCCGGCAGGTCTATGTGATCGGCAACAACCCGTTCGCCGCCCGTTTCTCCGGCATCCCCGTCGAGCGAGTGAAGTTCATCCTCTTCCTGCTCACGGGCCTGATGAGCGGCATTGCCGCCGTCTGCCTCACCTCGCGGCTCGGTTCGACGCGGCCGTCGATTGCTCAGGGCTGGGAGCTGGAGGTCGTGACGATGGTTGTGCTGGGTGGCGTGTCGATCCTTGGCGGCTCCGGCACCATCGCAGGCGTCGTCATCGCAGCCTTCGTCATGGGCCTCGTTACCTTCGGGCTTGGTCTTTTGAATGTGCCCGGCATCGTCATGTCGATCTTCGTCGGCCTGCTGCTGATCATCACCATCGCCATCCCCATCGTTGTCCGCCGCCTTCGGTCCATGAGAAGCTGAGCCATGACGGAACTCGAAAAATACGCCTTCAAGATGAAACTCTTTCCGGGAAAAGAGGCCGAATATAAAAAGCGCCATGACGAGATATGGCCGGAACTGGTGACGCTGCTGCACGAGGCAGGGGTGAGTGACTATTCCATTCATCTCGACCCGGAAACCAACATCCTTTTCGGCGTGCTGACGCGCCCGAAGACCCATCGCATGGCTGCTCTGCCAGAGCATCCCGTGATGAAAAAGTGGTGGGCCCACATGGCCGATATCATGGAGAGCAATCCCGATAATTCGCCGGTCGCAAAAGACCTGGTGACGGTGTTCCATCTGCCATGAGCAAGAGCACCAGACCGGACCGCGTCGCGGTCATCGATATCGGCAAGACCAACGCCAAGGTCGTCGTCATCGACACCGGCACCGGCGAGGAGATTGCCAGCAAAAAACAGGCGAACCCCGTCCTCCGCGATGGAATTTATCCGCATTACGATGTGGAGATGCTCTGGCGCTTCATTCTCTCCACGCTTCAGCGTTTCGGCCAGAAGCCCGGCTTCGATGCGATTTCCATCACGACCCACGGCGCTTCGGCAGCACTTCTCGATGGGAACGGCGACCTCGCCATGCCTGTGCTCGATTATGAACACAGCTATCCCGCAGCCATTGAGGAAGCCTATCGCAACATCCGGCCCGATTTTGCCGAGACCGGTTCACCACAGCTTCCCGCCGGGCTGAACCTTGGCGCGCAAATCCATTTCCAGAAGACGGCCTTTCCGAACGATTTCGCCAGGGTGCGCAGCATCGTTACCTATCCACAATATTGGGCGGGACGTCTGACCGGCATTCGGGCCACGGAAACGACCTCGCTCGGCTGTCATACCGATCTCTGGAACCCGCGCCGGAAGAGCTTCTCCTCGCTCGTCGAGCGTCTCGGTATCGAGACGTTAATGGCGCCGGTCCGCTCCGCTTTCGATGTCCTGGGTACAATCCACCAATCACTGGCAATCGAAACCGGCCTTTCGCCGCATATGCCGGTCTATTGTGGAATCCACGATTCCAACGCCTCGCTCCTGCCGCATCTTCTGCGCCGCGACGGTGATTTTTCGGTCGTCTCCACCGGCACCTGGGTGGTGAATTTCGCCATTGGCGGCGCGGCGGGTGCGCTCGATCCCATCCGCGACACACTCCTGAATGTCGATGCTTTCGGCCGTCCCGTTCCCTCCTCTCGCTTCATGGGCGGCAGGGAATATGAAATGCTGGCACAGCAATTCGGAGAAGCGAAAGACGAAGCAATAGACGCAGCTCTCGGCGGCGTTGTGGCCAGGGGCATGATGCTGCTGCCGAGTGTTGTCAGCGGCTCCGGCCCGTTTCCGGACAAGACGGCGCAGTGGCTCAGCGATAAAAACGCCACCGCTGCAGAGCGACACGCGGCGACATCGCTTTACCTGGCGTTGATGACGGAATTCAGCCTTTCGCTCATCGGGCGGAAAGGTCCCATCCTTGTCGAAGGCCCTTTCGCCAGCAACGCCCTTTATCTGAAGGCGCTGGCCGGCTTTGCAGAGACGGACGTAACGGCGGTCGAAGGATCAACCGGCACCAGCGCGGGCGCGGCCCTGCTTACCGGCATCAAACCGCTTGCCGGTCGAGAGCGCCATTTCACGCCGCACGACATTCCCGGTCTCACCTCTTACCGCAATGTCTGGCGAGGCCGCCTCGCCTGATGCGAAACGCAAAATGCGGCCGAATGATCGGCCGCATTCTGATGTCGCAAAAGTATCAGCCCTTGATGAAGGCCAGCAGGTCGGCGTTCAGCACATCGGCATTGACTGTCAGCATGCCATGCGAGAAACCGGGATAGGTCTTCAGTGTGCCGTTTTTCAGCAGCTTCACCGATTTCAGGGCGGAGTCGGCGATCGGTACGATCTGGTCGTCTTCACCGTGCAGAACAAGCGTCGGAACGCTGATATTCTTCAGGTCCTCGGTCTGGTCGGTTTCCGAGAAGGCCTTGATGCCGTCGTAATGGGCCTTTGCACCACCCATCATGCCCTGACGCCACCAGTTCTGGATCACGCCTTCATGCACGGTCGCACCATCGCGGTTGAAGCCATAGAACGGGCCGGCCGGCACGTCGCGGAAGAACTGCGCACGGTTTGCGGCAAGCGCGGAGCGGAAGCCGTCGAAAACCTCCATCGGCAGGCCTTCCGGATTGGCTTCGGTCTTGACCATGATCGGCGGTACGGCGGAAACGAGAACCGCCTTGGCGACACGGCCGGCGGGTTCGCCATGCTTGGCGACATAACGGGCAACTTCGCCGCCGCCGGTGGAATGGCCGATATGCACGGCATTCTTCAGATCGAGCGCTTCGACGACGGCGAAGGCGTCGGCGGCGTAGTGGTCCATGTCGTGACCATCGGCAACCTGGGCGGAACGGCCGTGACCACGGCGGTCATGGGCGACAACACGAAAACCCTTGGAGACGAAGAACAGCATCTGCGCATCCCAGTCATCGGACGAGAGCGGCCAGCCATGGTGGAAAACGATCGGCTGGGCATCCTTCGGGCCCCAGTCCTTATAGAAGATTTCGGTTCCGTCTGTCGTCTTAACAAAGCCCATGATCGTTTCTCCTTCGGTTGCGTTGGAATCTCAGGTGCATCCTGTTGTGCGCCGGTTTGATGGAGGGATAATGACGCAGGAAAATGACTTCAACAATTACAATAATAATTCGGAATGAATTGCATTTTTGGCAATAATAACAGAGCTGCCCGCTGCCAGATGAATTGCGGCACGGGCACTAAACGGCATGAAGCTCCAAAGGTTGCACCAGATGGCGCAAGCGGTTGGTAAATGATTGCGGGCAGAACGCTTAGCGCCTGCCCGCAGCTTGAAACAAACTCTCCAACGTCGCCCTTGGCTTGAGATGCCCGGCTTTCAATCCACCTCGGGATCGTATTCCCTCGGGCTGTCATCCCGGGAAAACAGCACGCAAGGACCGCGAGAGCCCCGCGGATCATAGGCATAACCCTTGGCGGTGAGTGCCTGCATGATGTCGCGGACGCCGGCAAGACCGTAGAGGTGGTCGTGCAGCTCGACGAATATCCGCTCCACGCCGCTCAGGTCGGCCCTGCCTAGCAGATCGCGTTCCGCACCCTCGATATCCATGACGAGCGCTGTAATGCCGCGGCTCGCGATGAATTCATCGATGTTGGCGGAGGAGATTTCGATCCGTTTTTCATAGGGGCCCTGATTTTCGTCCATGGACGACATCCAGAGATCCCTGCGAACGTAAAAAGAATAGGAGCTTGGCTCGTCGGCGGTGAGAAGCCCCTGCGAAAACACGACGTTACCCCGGCAATTGGCCTTGATCACCCGCTCGGCCAGCGCCGCAGTCGCGGGGTTGGCCTCGAAAGCCCATACGGAAACATCCTTGATGCCTGCAATGATCGACGTGATGATCCCGATACCGGAACCCAGCTCCAGCACCCGATCACCGGGCTTGATGGCTTTCAGGACGCTGCGAGCCTCCTTCGCCTCGTAGCTGCCGTCGGTCAGCGCCTGCCAGATGACGGGCGACACCTCATCGGAAGAAAGAGGCAGGGCAACTCCATGCACGTCCAGTATTTCCATGTCTCAAGCCTTTTCGCAAAATCCGGTCGTCTCGCCGCAACGGTCCCGAATCAACCGAAAATGCTCTACAGCATCGTTGCGGTAACCGGTATGGGTTTTCGCGAGCGACAGTATCACTTGGTAAAAATTCCAATGGCCGCCAGGACAGGCGCCTCTCAGGCGGAGCTCCAGGCGACGAGCTCCTTGGCCGGCAGCGGCCTGCTGATCAGATATCCCTGAACCTGGTCGCATCCCAGACGCCTGACGCATTCATATTGCTCTTCCGTCTCGATACCTTCCGCAATCGTCGTCATTCGCAAACTGCGGCCAACGCCGACCACGAATTCCACGATCGCCAGCGCATCCCGGTCGCTGGTGATATCGCGCAGAAAGGATCGGTCGATCTTGATCTTGTCGAAGGGGACGCCACGCAGATTGGCGAGCGATGAATAGCCAGTGCCGAAATCATCCATGGCGATCTTGATGCCGACTGCCTTCAACCGCGACAGCGTGTTGATCGTCTGGTCGCTCTTGTTGAGCAGGATCGATTCGGTGATCTCAAGTTCGAGCCGGCTTGGTTCCAGTCCGCTTTTTTCAAGCGCGCCCATGACGTTTTGAATAAGGTTGGTACTGTGGAACTGAACGGGCGACAGATTGACGGCCACCTTCATGTCCTCGTCCCAGCCCATCGCCTCGCGGCAGGCGGTTTCCATCACCCACTTTCCGAGCGAATGGATGAGACCGGTTCTTTCCGCGACGGGAATGAACACACTGGGGGGCACATCGCCGCGCACCGGATGTTTCCAGCGAAGCAACGCCTCGAAGCCGCAAAGCTTGCGCGTCTGCGTCGCCACCTGCGGCTGGTAATAAACTTCCATCTCGTCGTTCTGCAGTGCCGTCTGCAGATCGGCTTCGAAGGATTTCTTCTCGGTCAGCTGCTTCTGCATCCGAACCTTGAAAACGCTCGCACGGCCTGGACCGATGGCTTTCGCCTCGTAAAGCGCCAGATCCGCCCGCTTGAACAATTCATCCGCATCCACTGCACCGTGCGATATGGCGATGCCGATGCAGGTGCCGATTTTGACCTCCTGCTCACCCAGCTGATAGGTGCGGCTGATCTGATCGATGAGCTTGGTGGCAAGCCGGCGCGCGGCGTCCTCATTCAGATCGTCGGAGACAACCGCGAACTCATCGCCTCCAAGGCGGCAAACCATGTCATAATCGCCGCCGATGGCCGAGAGGCGCTGCGCCACGGCCTGAAGCAGCGCATCGCCTGCATCGTGGCCGAGCGTGTCGTTGACATCCTTGAACCCGTCGAGATCGAGCAACAATATGGCTGTCGTACCGGTGCCACCGAAGGACCGGCGCAGTCGCTCGATCAGTTCCTGCCGGAACAGCGCCCGGTTCGGCAGGCCCGTCAGCGCATCATGATAGGCATCATGCTCCAGACGGACATTTTTTGCCTGCAACTCCAGCGTCGCGGCGCGCAGATCGTCCGTCAGCCCGCGCATGCTTTTCTGCGCGCGGTTCAGGAGATCGTTCTGGCGAAGCAGCAATATGACAAGCGCGATGCCGCAGAGGATGAGACCGCCAGCCAGCGCCGTATAGACGATGTGGAGCTTGCGGACATCCTCATGGGCGGTATCGATCAAATTCACATCATACGCGACGGAAGACGAGGCGAGCGTCGTCATCGGCGCATCCAGCGCGCTCATAGCGGCAAGAAGATCCGGCACATCGCTCGAATTCAAGCTGTTTATCTGCTGTTCGAGACGCGCCAGAACGGCGTCAAGGCGGGTTACCAGATCCCGCCATTGCTGCTTTTCATTGATGAAAGCGCCGAGGTTGCCCTGCTTCAACAGCTCCAGGCGACTGAGCATGATATCCAGACGCAGCTGCAATTCATCCCGGTCAACCCTGCCGGGATTAAGCGCGAACACAGCGAGTTTATTCTGGAGGCGCAGATATTCGGCTACGGTCTGGCTGACGGCCCATGAGTCATTATAGCGGGCGAACTTCTGCAGAGCGGTCTGCCGCTCGGCAATGACGAAAGCGATATAGCCCGTTGCCAGGACGAAGCAACAGATGATCACCGCCACAAGTTTTCGCAAACGGCACCTTTATTCCACTATCAGTTTGGCGACTTGCCATGCGGACCGCGAATAATAAGTCTGCTTCTGCAGTTCCGGGTCGCTGTCATAGGGATAGATGACAAACAACGGGCCCTTTTCGCGTACTGTCATATAGTTGCCATCCAGTTTGATGGCGAGGATAACATTGAATTTCTTAAAGTCTTCAACCGGTATCGTGCTCACATAATCGTTGAGAGCCACCGCCGTGACACTGGTGCCCTTTGCGCCGACGACATCCATCAGCTTGGCAAGCGACACACCGTCAAAGCGGACACGCCCGTCGTGCCACGGTGTCGTCGTCTCCACGGTGTCCATGCCGAGCGCTTCCAGCATGTCGCGGTCAAATTCCGCAGCTCCATCGGTATTGGTGTTGGTGATGTTGCCGGATATGGTTAATATCGGCTTGCCCTGCGGCTTGGCTATGTCTCCCGCCTCGGCACAGGAAAGCCACAAGAGCGACATGAACGCACTGAGAAGTACCCGGGCGAAATTCATAATTTTTCTCCATCGATAACGTTCAGGTCGAGGGTTTTCGCCAACCCTGGAAGGTCAAGGGAACCGCCAACAGCATATATATCAGGAACCGATGTTATATCCTCACTGAGATTTTATCCGTATTTTCTCTAGGTATTGAGTAAACCCTTTGGATAATTTTTCCGTCTTATTGTACTTTTTGACGTTGCGCGCCCTGTTATGACGCAACCGGCAACGCCGCGCACCGCCCGCCCCCGATCCGTCCAGCGTGACCACGGCCGAATTGTGGCCGAATTTCCACCGTTTCCTTACGCAGCAACGTGATTCGCGCCCGCCGTTGCGACCGGAAACGGCATCGACTTCCATGGCGGCACAAACGGCGAATGATGGTTCCGCGTCACATAAAAATCATGGCATTACCTCGGGCAAGCGGTTGAAACATACCGCCCGGAACTTAATATAAGCACTGTCGTTTCCGTTTCCGGCAGTCCACGACCTCCGCCGGAAAAGCCCAGACACCTGTTCCACGCTGCGAAAGCTGCGACGCCGGATTTCGTCCGGCCAGGAAAATTCTGTTCACCTCTCCGGGCCGGGCGGCATGCGCCGTATCGGCCGCATCATGAAGGTAGCCCCTATGCACACCTATCCCGACATCAAACTTCTCATTGGTGGCGAATGGCGCGATGCCGTTTCCGGTAAGACAATCGCCGTCTCCGATCCGGCGACGGACGAAATCATCGGCGCGATTGCGCATGCCGAGAAGGAAGACCTCGATCTGGCGCTCGCCGCCGCCGAGCGGGGTTTCAAGGTGTGGCGCGACACCTCGCCCTTTGAGCGCTCCAAGATCATGCGCAGGGCGGCCGACATATTGCGCGAGCGCAAGGACAAGATCGCCTACATCATGACCCGCGAACAGGGCAAGCCGCTGGCGCAGTCCGCCACTGAAATCATGGGCGCGGCCGACACCATCGACTGGTTCGCAGAAGAGGCGCGCCGCACCTATGGGCAGGTCATTCCGGCGCGGGCAACCGGTGTCTCACAGCTGGCCATCAAGCTGCCGGTCGGACCCGTTGCAGCATTTACGCCATGGAACTTCCCGATCAACCAGATCGTCCGCAAGCTTTCCGCCGCGCTTGCAACCGGCTGCTCCATCATCGTCAAGGCGCCGGAAGAGACGCCGGCGTCGCCTGCCGAACTCATCCGCGCCTTTGTTGATGCAGGCGTTCCGGCGGGCGTCGTCGGCCTCGTCTATGGCGTACCGTCAGAGATTTCGGAATATCTCATTCCGCATCCGGTCATTCGCAAGATATCCTTCACAGGCTCCACGCCCGTTGGCAAACATCTGGCTGCACTGACCGGCAGGCACATGAAGCGCGCAACGATGGAACTGGGCGGCCATGCGCCTGTCATGATCTTCGACGACGCCGATATCGACAAGGCCATCGAAGTCACCTCGCTTGCCAAGTTCCGCAATGCCGGCCAGGTCTGTGTCGCCCCTACCCGCTTCCTTGTGCAGGAAGGTGTGGCCGATCGGTTCCTTGAAGGTTTTGTGGAAGCAACCAAGGCAATCAAGGTGGGCAATGGCCTGGAAGATGGTGTCGTGATGGGCCCGCTCGCCAATGAGCGTCGCATCCCGGCGCTGGAAGGCCTCATCAACGACGCCGTTTCGCATGGCGGCGAATTGAAGACCGGCGGCCGCCGCATCGGTAACAAGGGCAATTTCTTCGAGCCGACGGTTCTCGCCAATGTGCCGACATCAGCCAAGATCATGAATGACGAGCCCTTCGGCCCGGTCGCCATTATCAACCGGTTCTCAAGCTTCGATGACGCCATCACCGAGGCGAACCGCCTGCCCTTCGGCCTTGCGTCCTATGCCTTCACCGGTTCGGTCAAGACCGCGCACGCGCTTGGCCAACAGGTCGAGGCCGGCATGCTGACCATCAACCACAACGGCCTTGCTCTTCCCGAAGTCCCCTTTGGCGGCATCAAGGACTCCGGTTATGGCACGGAAGGTGGCTCCGAAGCAGTCCAGGCCTATCTGGAGACGAAGTTCGTCAGCCAGATGAGCTGATTTTCCCAGAAAATTCTTCTCCCGCCGCGGAGAAGGTGGCCCGAAGTGCCGGATGAGGGGGCAAGCTCGCGACTTTTCGCTGACCTTGCCTCCTCATCCCGCTACCGCGAACTTCTCCCCGGATGGGGAGAAGACGTTCGTGGCACGCGCTCGGTCCGTCAGCAGTATTCGAAAGCGACATAGTCTTCCCTTGCCTCGCCTCTCCTCCTGCCCTAAAAGAACAAAAAGTGAACTTTGAGGACATTATGAGCGACACGGCGGCACCGGCACTGAAGGAAATCTTCAACCACGAGAAACTGCAGCATATCGCCGATCAGACCAGGGCCGTCCATCCGCCCTTCAACGCTTCCGCCTTCATGGCGCTCGCCACCGAAAACCTTGAAGCGCTGGGCATCATGCAGCGCATGCGGCAGGTGGCAACAAGCCTGCATGCGACACTTCCCGGCGACTATGCCCGCAACATCGAAATCCTCACCGCCGCAGCGCCCGGCATCGGCAACGGTTTCGCTTCGATTTCGCTTCCGGAGTATGTCGCGCTTTACGGCCTTGATGATTTCGATCTTTCCATGGACGCGCTGCAATATTTCACCCGCTTTGGCTCCTCGGAATTCGCCATCCGGCATTTCCTGCAAAAGGACCTGACCGCCACCCTTGCCGTGATGGAAACCTGGTCACGGCACGAAAATGAGCATGTGCGGCGGCTTGCCAGCGAAGGCTGCCGGCCTCGCCTGCCATGGTCATTCCAGCTCAAGCCCCTGATCGATGATCCCTCGCCGGTTACCGCGATCCTCGACACCATGAAAGCAGACCAGGCGCTTTATGTGCGCAAATCCGTCGCCAACCACCTGAACGACATCACCAAGGATAATCCCGCTTTTGTGCTGGCGCTCATCGATGAATGGCCGAAGGACAACCCGCATACACGCTGGATCATGCGGCAGGCCTTGCGCACGCTGATCAAGAAGGGCGACACCGCAGCGCTTGCCCATCTCGGGGCGCATGAGGAGGCGCAGATTACACTTGCGGCGTTCGAGGTGTTGCCGGCAAAAGTCGCTCTCGGCAATCCGGTGCGGATTTCCGCCTCTTTCACTTCGACGGCGAAGAGCCGGCAAAAGCTGGTGATCGATTACGCCGTGCATTATGTGAAGAAGAGCGGCGATGCCTCCGCGAAGGTCTTCAAGTGGAAGGAAGTCGAGCTTCCGCCCGGCGAGACATGTACATTGTCAATCAGCCGCGCCATACGTGATTTTACGACCCGCAAACACTATCCTGGTGTCCACCGGGTCGACCTTGTGATCAACGGCAGGCTGATAGCCGAAAGCGCATTCGAACTTCTGTTTTAAGCGGGCATAGGCCCTGGCGCCTTACGGCGCCGGGAAAATCTTCGCCCGGCGAATGATGACGGAACCGCGATCTCCGGCGGCGACGTCGTTTTCGGGCGGCACGTCGAATTCCAGAATATCGCCGCCGTCGGTACTGGCGATCACCCGGCGCTCACCGGCGCGGTCAAGGACGCGCTCCACGGACGCCGGTATGCCGTCATGCAGGTCTTCCCACTCCAGATCGCCGGGACGTGCGTAAATATCAACCGCGCCATCGCCCTGAGCATAGGAGAAGGGCAGTTCATTCTCACCCACATACACCTTTCCGCCGCGCGCCACACCGGCAACCCGGTTGGCATCTCCCAGAAAGCGCATGACGAAGGCACTGTTCGGCTGGCGGCAGACCTCCTTCGGCGTGCCCTGCTGCACGATTTCGCCCTGATTGAGAATGACGACCCGGTCGGCCAGATCGAGCGCCTCTTCCTGGTCATGCGTCACGAAAATCGTCGTGATGCCGAGCGAATCGTGGATCTCGCGCAGCCAGCGGCGCAGGTCGCGACGCACATTGGCGTCCAGCGCTCCGAAAGGCTCATCCAGCAATAGCACCTTGGGATCGACCGAAAGCGCCCGCGCCAGCGCCACGCGCTGCCGTTGGCCGCCGGAAATCTGCGCGGGAAAACGGTCGCCCAGGCCATCGAGCTTCACCAGTCGCAGCAATTCTTCGACGCGCGCGGCGATAGCCGCCCTATCCCGGTTCACCTTCGAGACCTTCATGCCGAAGGCGATGTTTTCGTTGAGCGTCATATGCGGAAACAGCGCATAATGCTGGAACACAAACCCCACACCGCGGTCACGCACCGGAATATTGGTGGCATCCTCCTCCCCGAAGAAAATCTGGCCGCCATCGCTATATTCGAGGCCGGCGACCATGCGCAAAATCGTGGTCTTGCCGGAGCCTGACGGACCGAGCAGCGCCAGAAGCTCGCCGCTTTCGATATCAAGCGAAACATCGCGCACGGCACGGAACGTATCAAAGGTCTTCACCACATTTTCGAGGCGGATTTTCATGGAATCAGGTCTCCGTGGCGATGGCGGCATCGCCGTTGGTCTTTTTACGCCCGCGCCCTGCGCCGCGCCGTTCCAGCGCCACCTTGGCGATGATGGTGACGACGGCGAGGGTCGCGAGGATGGACGCCGCGGCGAAAGCGCCAGCCGTCTGGTAATCGTGATAAAGCAGCTCGATATGCAGCGGCAGCGTATTGGTCTGACCACGAATATTTCCTGACACCACCGATACGGCGCCGAATTCTCCCATTACGCGGGCGTTGCACAGCACGACACCATAAAGCAGCGCCCATTTGATGTTCGGCAAAGTCACCGAAAAGAAGGTTCGCCAGCCGGATGCGCCAAGCGAGGTCGCCGCCTCCTCGAGATCACGACCCTGGGCCTGCATGAGCGGAATGAGTTCCCGCGCCACGAAAGGTGCCGTCACGAACATTGAGGCGATAATGATGCCGGGAAGCGCAAACAATATCTTGATATCATGCGCGTCGAGGAACGGCCCGAACAGGCCCTGCAAACCATATACGAAGAGATATGCGACACCGGCAACGATCGGTGAAATCGAGAAAGGTATCTCGATCAGCACCAGCAGGAAGCGCCGGCCTGGGAAATCGAACTTGGTGATGGACCATGCCGCTGCAACACCGAAGGCCGTATTGATCGGCACGGCGATCAGTGCGGTCAGCACCGTCAGCATAATGGCGTGACGAGTATCCGGATGGGTGATGGTGGCCGAATAGGCCTTCCAGCCCTGTGAGAACGCTTCGACACCGATGATGACGAGCGGTGCCACAACGAGAAGCGTGCCGATGATGAGCACGAAGGCGATCAGGCTGCGGCGCACAAGAGGTGCATCGCCGACACGGGGCGGTTTGCGATGTGAGGAAACGCCGCTCATCTTCTCAGCCCCTCGCCGTATACCGAAGCGCGCGCGCCTGCAGATAATTGGTCACCGCCAGCATCACGAAGGCGGTGATAAGCAACACGGAGGCGATGGCCGCTGCCGCCTGATAATCATATTCCTCGAGCCGGATGAAGATCAGCAGGGCGGTGATTTCCGTCGAGAACGGCTGATTGCCGGCGATGAAGATGATTGCCCCGAATTCACCCAGGCTGCGGGCGAAAGAGAGCGAGAGACCGGCGAGCAGAGCCGGAGTCAGGAGCGGCAGGATGATCTTGCGGAAAATTTCAAGATCGGAACCACCGAGCGACTGCGCCGCTTCTTCCAGCGCCGGATCGAGGTCTTCCAGCACCGGCTGCACGGTGCGCACGATGAAGGGCAGGCTGGTAAAAGCCATCGCCACCATGATGCCAAGCGGCGTATAGGCCACCTTGATGCCGAATTGCGCCAGCACCGAGCCGAACCAGCCATTGCCGGCAAACAGCGTCGTCAGGGCGATGCCGGCGACGGCGGTGGGAAGCGCGAAGGGAAGATCGACGATCGCATCGACAAAACGCCAGCCGGGAAAGCGGTAGCGCGTCAACACCCAGGCGAGCGCAAGTCCGAAGATCATATTGAACAGGGTTGCGGCCAGTGCGCAGAGCACGGTGACACGGTAACTGGCGACGGCCCGCGGCGAGGAAATGATGGACCAATACTCGGCGGGCCCGAGGCTTGCCGCCTTGAACACAAGCGCCGAGAGCGGCAAAAGCACAATGATGGCGACGTAAGTGAGGGTAACGCCAAGGGACAATTTCAGCCCCGGCAGAACATTCCGCTTCAAACCCCGCCCCCATCAATCAAAAAGCGACCCGGCAGTTTCCCGCCGGGTCATTCAAATGTTGCTGTCGCTGTGATTAGCGGCTGCCGTAGAGCGTATCAAGCGTCGCGCCGGATGCAAAATGCTCTTTCTGGATTTTAGTCCAGCCACCGAAAACGTCATTGACGTTGACGAGGCGGATGGCCGGAAACTTGTCCTTGAACTCACCGACAACCTTTTCATTATGGACACGGTGGCCGAATTCAGCGGCGATGCGCTGCCCCTCTTCGGTATAGAGGAAGTCGAGATAGCTTTTCGCCAGATCGCGAGAGCCACGCTTGTCGACGACCTTGTCCACCACGGCAACCGGGAATTCGGCCAGCAGACTGACGGAGGGCACGACGCCTTCCACCTTCTGGGCGCCATATTGCTTGGCGATGCCGCGGGTCTCCGCTTCAAAGGTAATCAAGACGTCACCGATTTCACGCTCCACGAAAGTGGTGGTTGCAGCGCGGCCTCCGGTGTCGAAAACAGGCGTATTGTCGAAGATTTTCTTGACGAATTCCTGGACCTTCGCGTCGTCGCCCTTGAACTTTTCCTTGGCGTAGGCTGTGGCGGCGAGATAGGTGTAACGGGCGTTACCGGAGGTCTTCGGATTGGGGAAAACGACCTTCACGTCGTCGCGGACAAGATCGTCCCAGTCTTTGATTCCCTTGGGGTTGCCGGCGCGGACAAGAAAAGAGGGGAAGGAATAGAAAGGCGATGCGTCATTTGGGAAATCCTTCTGCCAGTCAGCGGAAACGAAACCCTGCTTCACCAGAAAATCGACATCGGTCACCTGGTTGAAAGTGACGACATCGGCTTCAAGACCCTCGACGATGGCACGCGCCTGTTTGGAGGTGCCGGCATGCGACTGATCGACGGTTACGCCCGGATGCTGCTTGATGAACGCCTCGTTCTCGGCCGCGAAGACCTCGCGGGCGACATCATAGGACGCGTTGAGAATGGTAGTCGGAGACTGCGCCTGCGCCGCAACTGAAAAAAGAGCGGCGATGGCAGTTCCGATAATGAGAAGACGTTTCATGAATACCCCCGGCAATTCGAATGGTGCTCAACATAGCGGGCGGCAGCAACGCCCGCGAGAAACAACTATGCCTTGCCGGAGGATGGATTGGAAATTTCGCCCAAATAATATTCACTTGGAAGGCGTGGATTTCATATAAGCCACGAACCCGGATTTCTTTTGCGCCTCACTAAAGGCGATGATCGGGAAACAGGTTGCCAGAATGCTTGGCGAGATAGGGCGCAAGGTCCTCCTCCCGCACCTCTTCCAGCCGCGCCGGCGACCAGCGGGGATTGCGATCCTTGTCGACGAGGGCAGCGCGCACGCCCTCATAAAAATCACGTTGGCGCAATATCTCCGTGCCGGCAGCAAATTCCCGCTCAAGGCATTCGATGAGGCTCGCGCTTTCCCGACCCAGGCGCAGCAGCTTCAGGGTCAGCTTAAGGCTGGTGGGGGAGCGCTTTTGCAGAACCTCGAGGGTCTCGCGTGAAAATGCATCTTGGCGCGCCGAGAGCGCGGCAAAAATCTCCTCGACCGTGTCAAAACGGAATGTCGCGTCGATGATCTCCCGATTGAGGGATAAGATGCCTTCGCCGGCCTCAATCGCGTGCGCCGTGATGGCCGTCTCAACACTGTCCGTATCCACCGATCGCGATAGATCCTGAACCAGCCTGCCAAGGCGATCCGAAGGAACAAGATAATCGGCAAAGCCCGCATAGATGGCGTCGGCGGCAGTAACGGCATTGCCCGTCAGCCCCAGCCAGGTGCCGCATTCGCCCGGCGCCCGTGGCAAAAGCCAGGACCCGCCAACGTCAGGAAAATAGCCGATGCCCGTCTCCGGCATGGCGAGCTTTGTGCGCTCCGTGACGATACGATGGCTGCCATGGGCTGAAATGCCAACGCCGCCGCCCATGACAATACCATCCATCAGCGCCACATAGGGCTTGCCGAAGTGGGCGATACGATAATTCAGCGGAAATTCTTCCCGCCAGAAATCAAGGACCTGTGGGTCGCCCGCCTTGCCGAGATCGTGAATGATGCGGACATCGCCCCCGGCGCAAAGCCCCCTGTCCCCTTCTCCGGTCAACACCACGCAGGCAACGCCGGGTTCCTCCTCGAAACGCTGAAGCGCATGGAACAGGTCGCGCACCATAGGCAAGGTCAGGCTGTTGATGGCCTTCGGCCGGTTGAGGCGAATGATGCCCGCCCCTCCCTGTTTTTCGACGATGACCTGCGCATCCGTTTCCATTCTCCGCTCCAAGACCGACTCCTCCGCTGCCCGTTCGTTCGGCCATCTTGGCGGCCTTGGCGCAATCACGCAACGTTGATCTTGCGTGGCAGGAACGTCTTTCGCTCAAACCGCTTTAACGGGCAGAAAATGCCAGAAATCGGTTTTCGCAATGCAGCATGTTTGCTTGACGCCCGGAAAATCATGGCATGTAATGGCCTCTGGAAATGCCGGCATTGATTCCTGTCGAGCGTGTGCCGGACCAAAGCGGAATGTCGCCTTCTCATAGGCGCTGTAAACAGCAACGGGAGACGAGCATGCAGGTTTCGGAACACGAATGGATCAGTAAACGCGCATATACACTCTGGGAAAAGGAAGGCCACCCGCACGGGCGCGATGCGCACCATTGGGAACAGGCCAAGCATGAATTTTCGCTGCTGAAGACGTCGGAAGCGACGAAGCCCACAACGCGCAAGAAGGCCGCTCCCAAGGCCGCTGCGGCAGAGGCGGCACCGGCCGCAGAAGCCCCGACAAAACCCAAGAGCCGGGCGCGCAAGGTTACTGCCTCGAAGTAGCAGCTCCCAAAGCCAAAGTGCACCCATCCATGAAAAAGCCCGACAAACATGCCGGGCTTTATCTATTTATCGTGCATCACAACCAGGATCGCCGATCCGGCAGCCACCGCGAAAATTTTCCGATGCGGGCGCGCGCCGCGGATCGTCCCATTGACGGCGATCCGGCCGACGTTGGCCTTCATCCTGGGTCTGCTGGCCATCGCGGTTGCGGTCGCGATTTTCATCTTCCCAACGGCGGCGGTCATCGTCGCGACGCGGCCTGTCCTGATTTCTGTCGCCCTGGTTCCAGTCGCCGTAGCGACGTTCCCAACGACCATCATTCGGACCGCCCTGGCGGGGATCACGCCACTCATCGCGGCGGCCATCACGCCAGTCGTCCCGGCGGCCATCGCGCCAGTCGTCACGCGGACGTGGGCGATCCCATCCGGCACTCGGGGGCGGGGCGTTCCAGTAGCCGCCTGATGGCGGCGGGCGACGCCAACGGTCACGTTCGCGGTAAAAGTCGCGATCGCGATAATAACGGTCCCAATACCGGCCGGCTTCGAAGGTGATTATGGGAACGCCGAGATCGCGATAATAACGGGGCTCGACGTAGACCCGGTTTTGCCGGAATGTCGTCTGGATGTAGCGGCCGGCTACCCAGCCTCGACCGTTGACGAAAGACACATCACACCACGGCGTATCGGACAGGCAGCCGTGTACCGTCAATGGTGCGCCGACGGGGATCACGACAACAGCCGGATAGGCCGTGCTGGGACCGGAGCGCATATTCACATTCGCGGTGGCGAATCCCCGCGTTGCGGCTTCGGCAAGGGCCGGCGCGGCGAGCATGGCCACCAGCGCAATTGCGCCAAACAGTTTTTTCTTCACTTCTTTCTCCTCAAGCAAAGGCCCGCTTTGCCCTTGTCGGCATCCATCCTGTTCGATGGACGAGTATGCGTTCCGCATACTGCCACGATCGGAAAATACGCGTTCTTCCATGAACGCAGCATGAAACAAATGCGGGGCCGCATCAGTTCCCCTGCGGCAATGAGCGCCCGATAAATCGCTGCCGGGGAAAGCCTCCGGTCTTGACTTCGGGGGGCAATCGTCCGACTTCAATGCAACAGCAATATGGAGCAGAACCATGAGCGAGACCGCACAGACGACCGTCGACCAGAGCGAAGTGGATCGCTTCTCCGCGATGGCCGCAGAGTGGTGGAGCCCGACCGGCAAGTTCCGCCCGCTGCACAAATTCAATCCGGTGCGTCTCGAATATATCCGCAACCGCATCTGCGACAATTTCGGCCGGGACCCGAAGGCGCACCGCCCATTGGAAGGGCTGCGCGTTCTCGACATCGGCTGCGGCGGCGGCCTTCTCTCCGAACCCGTCGCCCGCATGGGCGCCGATGTGGTAGGCGCGGATCCCTCGGAAAAGAACATCGGCATCGCCTCCACCCACGCCCGTGAAAGCGGGGTCAGCGTCGACTATCGCGCGGTGACGGCCGAACAGCTGCAGGAAGCCGGCGAAACCTTCGACGTCATCCTCAACATGGAGGTGGTCGAACACGTGGCCAATGTCGATCTCTTCGTCACCACCTGCGCGAAAATGGTACGCCCCGGCGGCCTGATGTTCGCGGCCACCATCAACCGCACGCTGAAAGCCCGGGCATTGGCGATCTTTGCCGCCGAAAATGTTTTGCGCTGGCTGCCGCGCGGCACGCATCAATATGAAAAGCTGGTCCGCCCGGAAGAGCTTGAGCGGCCGCTGGTTGCAAGCGGAATGGATATCATCCACCGGACAGGCGTCTTCTACAACGTGCTGCAGGATCGCTGGAACCTCTCACCGGATATGGACGTCAACTACATGATGCTGGCAAAGCGCCCGGCGCAGGGGTAACGCCGGGCGCTCCGTGAGCGATGTCTCTGAAATTCAGTTGACGTCGTCGGGCAGCACCGGCAGCGGTGCGATCTCTATGCCCTCTTCCAGCAAGGCCCTGGCGTCCTGCACCGAGGCATTGCCGATGATACCCCGCTCGTCCGCTTCGCCATAATGGATCTTGCGGGCTTCCTCGGGAAACCTGTCGCCGACATCCTCGGCAGTGGCGCGAATATTGGCGACGGCCTCGCGGATTTTTGCAAGCGCCTCTTTTCTGGCGGCATCCATGGCGAGCGTCTGGCGTTCGTCCTTCTTGCGGGCGGTGGAAACCGACGGCGCCATCAAAAGCTTGGAGACCTGCGCGGAATTGCAAACCGGGCAGGAGAGGAAACCGCGCTGCAACTGATCATCGAAATCGTCGCTGCCGGCAAACCAGCCTTCGAACTCGTGGCCCTTTTCACAGGCTAGCGCATACCGGATCACGCTGCCTCACCTCCCACAGGTTTGAGGGGAATGACCGTATCCAGCCCGAACTCCCGGGCATTGCGCAAATTGGGAATCTTTCCACGGGCGGTCGCCACCAGCGATGTATCGATCTCGGCGAAGATGATCTCCTCGCCAGCGCCGCCGGCGACTGCCAGAACCTTACCCCAGGGATCGATGATGATGGAATGGCCGAAGGTTTCACGCCCGTCCTCATGTACGCCCGCCTGAGCGGCGGCGATGACGAACGCGCCGTTTTCAATGGCGCGGGCGCGCAGCAGAATTTCCCAATGGGCTTCCCCGGTCTGGCGGGTGAAGGCAGCGGGAACCGTCAGGATCTCAGCGCCGGCAAGAGCTTCCGCCTGGAAAAGCTGCGGAAAACGGACGTCGTAGCAGATTGCGAAGCCGAATTTACCCAGCGGCAGTTCAACGATGCGCGCCACCTCGCCGGGCTCGTAAGCGGCGCTTTCACGCCAGCTCTCGCCATTGTCGAGATCGACATCGAACATGTGGATCTTGTCATAGCTGCAGATGCGCGAGCCGTCCGGCGCGAAGAGGAAGCCGCGATTGGCGATCTTGCCGTCCGGGCGGGCAATAGCCGTAGAGCCCACATGGACGTGAATACCGAGTTCGCGGGCAAGACGTGCGGCGGTCGCTACGATGATATCGCCGTCATCATCGCGCAGCTGGGCCCGCAGCGCCTGCCTGTCCTTCTGGATTGCGCCCGTCATTTCCGGGGTCTGAACATAAACAGCCCCTTCGGCCGCGGCGGCGCGCACAAGCCGATCCATATCGGCGGCGTTCCTCGCCGTATCGACACCGGAGCGCATCTGAATGGCGGCAGCCTTGAAACTCATGATTTCCTCCGTCGGTCGGGCAGATCAGGCCGCCAGCATCGCGTCCAGCTTGCCGGCGCGGTCCAGCGCATGAAGATCATCGCAGCCGCCCACGTGCTGGCCATTGATGAAGATTTGCGGGAAGGTCGTTCCGCCCGATTTCTCGATCATCTCCTGCCGGTATTCGGGCGTCGTCGTGGCGTTATATTCGGCATAATCCACGCCCTTGCTATCCAGCAGCGCCTTGGCGCGCGCGCAATAACCACAAAAATCCCGCGTATAGATTGTCACCGGTGCCATGTTTTCAAAGCCTCGCAAACGTGCGGTCAAGCGCACGGTTTCCTCATGTCATTACGGCTTCATATAGGACCGGAAATGGCCATTGCAAAGGTCAAAACTGTCACTTCCGCAGCACCCGCTTTTCGGAGGGCCCGGCTTGCAGCACGCACTGTCGCGCCGGTGGTGTAAACGTCATCCACCAGCACCACGTGCTTGCCTGAAACATCCGCTTCCAGACCAGGCGCGAGAGCAAAAGCGCCCCGCATATTGTCACGCCTGGCGATCGCCGAGAGCCCAACCTGCCGCTCCGTCGATTTCACCCGCAGTAGGGCGCCGGCGAGCAAAGGCTTGTCAGCCGCCCTGGCCAGATGCCGCGCAAGCTCGGCGGACTGGTTGAAACGGCGGCGCAGGAAGCGGTAGCGATGCAGAGGAACGGGCACGATGCAATCGCAGGCGCTGACCGCTCCGTCGTCTGCGCGCAGCATCCACAACGCCATCAACCGCGCAAGCTCTGTCCGGTCCTGATATTTCAGACGGTGCACCAGCTTGCGGGCGACGCCCTGATGGCTCGCGGCGGCACGCAGACGGTCAAAAGGCGGCGGGTCGGCAATGGCCTCGGCGCTGACAATGTTTTCGCCATGGTCGCGGACAAAGGGAATGCCGAGAATTTCGCAGTAAGGACGCTCGATAAAAACAATGTCCCGCCAGCACTCTGGGCACAACGCTCCTTCTGCGCCGATCATGCGGGTGCAGCCGGCACAGGTCGGCGGGTAAATCATGCGGAAGACCGAACGCAACACGTCTCGTGCGACCCGCAGCAGGACCGCGGATTTCGACAGCATCCCCGAAAACAGACCTTCACCAGCGCCCATGAGGTTGACTTTAGCGCCGAACGGGTGCCTTTGCGAGACAGATTATTCCGGCCGGTGCCGGAAAAGCAATGCCTGAAACGGCATGACACAGAATGCGGCCCCGCCGTACCGATGGCGCCAGAGGCCGAGCAGGCAAGACGATGGACATTCTTTTTGACCAGGCCGTGATCGAACAAAACCGTCGCCGGGCGTGGAACCGGCGCGACGACAAGGCCCTTTTTCTTCTCGACATGGCGGCGGAAGAACTGGCAGACAGGCTTGCCATTGTCGAACGCCAGTTCGAGACCGCCATCGAGCTGCATGGCGGCACCGGCGTTGCCGCCCGGCGGCTGGCACAGACGGGAAAGGTGAATTCCATTCGCCGCATAGAGACGGAAAGCCGTTTCACCACGGATGAAAATATTCCGGAGGCGGCATCCATGGAGCATCTGCCGCTGGGAGAGGCCTCCGCCAATCTCATCGTTTCACCGCTTGCCCTGCATTTGACCAACGACACGCCCGGCGCGCTGATCCAGATCCGGCGGGCATTAAAGCCGGACGGCCTGTTTCTCGGCGCGATTCCCGGCAGCGGGACGCTGCAGGAACTGCGCGACGTGTTGTTGACGGCAGAGGCGGAACTGAACGGCGGGGCAAGCCCGCGCGTCATTCCCTTCGCCGATGTGCGCGATGTCGGCGCGCTTCTGCAACGCGCCGGTTTTGCGCTTCCCGTCACCGACGCGGAAACCTACACGGTACGTTACGATTCGATTTTCCCGCTGATGCGCGACCTGCGTGCGATGGGCATGGCCAATCCGCTGGCAGGCCGTAGCAGACGACCGCTCAACCGTGCCTTTTTCATGCGGGCGGCAGAGCTTTATGCTGAACGTTATGCCGATCCGGATGGGCGCATAAGGGCGACATTCTCCGTCATCTATGTCTCGGGCTGGGCGCCGCATGAGAGCCAGCAGAAACCGCTGAAGCCCGGCTCCGCCAAAGTGCGCCTGGCGGACGCCCTGAAGACCAGGGAAGTCAAGCTATCCTGAACGCAAGAATGACCGTTTCAGACACTGGCGAAAGTGTCGGCGATGAACTGAAACAGGGCATTGATGTTGCTGCTGATAGCGCTCGCGCCGCCGACAAGGGCGACGGAAATCACGGCCACTATCAGGCCATACTCAACGGCGCTGGCGCCGTCTTCATTCCTGCAGAAATCGATAAATGAACGCAGCACAGAATATGCCCAATCCGCCAGCCGGCAATATGACCTATTGAAGTCGGCTTATTCTAGACGGGCTATGTGAGAGATCGGTTACCGACAATGGTAAACGATCAGCAACCGCTCTCATTGCTGTAGCCCGTCACCACGCAGGGCATTTCCGGCATCGGCTGTGTTATGCTACGGCGGATGGAGTATGTCTTGCCCACATCTGTCTTCTTGATGGAGCCGGTGCTGATCATGTCGTAATTGTCGGGGAACTGCGCCACACGCGTGGAAGACTTTCCGGCGAGCATGGGTGTGATGATCAACGACAGGGCGATGACGGCCGTGCCGAAAAGCAATGCGACGTTCAGAACGCCGGTGCGACTGGATTTATCGGAATAAGAGTGACGACCTTCCACCGTCTTCCAGAAATCCTCGTTCATGACCAACCTCGTAACGCGCAGTTTACCGCTTCTTTAGCTTAACAATCTGCCAGAGGGTGCTGAACGATCTCTTAACACAGACCCGTTTTGACACGGCAAAGCGCTGGCAACGGGGCATTTTCACGAAGCTGTAACGGGATCATAAGCGAGGGACGCCGGCGATTGCCTGTTCTAAAGCAGATCCTGCAGGAAGGGGATCAGCGGCTCATCGGCCGGCGGCATGGGATAATCGCGCAATGCCTGCGGTTTTACCCATTTCAGCGCCTGTCCTTCCCGGCCATGCGCAATGCCCTCGTAACGACGGCACACGTAAAGCGGCATCAGAAGGTGGAATGTTTCATAAGTGTGGCTGGCAAATGTCAACGGCGCAAGGCAGGCGATCTTGGTTTTGATACCCAGCTCCTCGTCCAGTTCGCGCACGAGGGTTTCCTCGGGCGTCTCGCCCTGCTCCACCTTGCCGCCCGGAAACTCCCACAGGCCCGCGAGCGACTTGCCCTCCGGACGTTGCGCCAGAAGAATGCGGCCATCCTGATCGAGAAGGGCGCAGGCGGCGACCAGCAGGATTTTTTTGCCGGCCTCGCTCATTCTCCTGAACCCTTGCGCCAATAGCGATAGCGATAGGCCTCGGAGAAGCCGAATTTCTCATAAAGTGCGATTGCCGGCGCATTGGCGGCTTCAACCTGCAGCCACGCGCTTTTTGCGCCGCTGATCCTGGCCCAGCGCAGTGCGGATGACAGGATTTGCGTACCGAGGCCCTTCTTACGCTGCGACTTTTCGACATCGAGGGAAAGGATGCCGGCAAGATCGTTGTCCTGCACGCAGATGACGGTTGCGAGCGGATTGCCTTCCACTTCCTCATTGATGAAGAGACCGAGCGTCGGCTTGATGGAACTGACGATTTCAGCAATTGCCGGGCGCAGCGCCGGATCGCCATCGCTCACCTTGATGCTCGCCTCTACAAAACGGCCGATATCGTGGCTCGGAAGGCTGACCAGCGTTTCCGGCAACTCCATTTCGGAAAGATCGACAGTCATGACCACAACCTCTTCGAACATCGACCAGCCGTCCCTGACCAGAAATTCCACAAGCTGCGGCGGCATCAGCGTCGTTTCGCGCACCACCAGCGGCCGGCCGAAATCATCGAAACGCTTACGCGCCTTTTCCAGCCGCACCGCGCTGTTTCCGTAATCGGACGGATCGAGCGGCACCACGCAGTTGATACGCTTGGAGGGATGCGAACCCGTGAGACGGATTTGCCAGCTGCCGTCATAAATAACCGACGAGGCTGGCCACGCCCGGAAGCTGACGGCTTCCAGACGGCGAACCAGCGGCAGATTGACGGCCTTGTTGTCCTGCATTCTCTTCGGCTCCAACGGTCAGCTCCGGTAGTCGCCGTTGATCGCAACATATTCTTTCGTCAGGTCACAGGTCCAGACGGTAGCCGTTCCCTGACCGAGGCCGATATCGACCTTTACCGTGATGTCTTCCAGTTTCATGACGGCACTGGTTTCCGCTTCGGAATAGTTCGGGTCGCGTTCGCCGTTGACGGCTACGCGCACGCCGCCGAACCAGATGGCGAGACGGTCGCGGTCCGCCATTTCGCCTGATTTGCCGACGGCCATGACGACACGGCCCCAATTGGCGTCCTCACCGGCAACCGCGGTCTTCACCAGCGGTGAATTGGCGATGGAAAGGGCGATCTTCTTGGCGGCGGCGTCGTTTTCCGCTCCTGTCACGGTAACTTCCACCATCTTGCGCGCGCCTTCGCCATCACGAACGACCTGCAAGGCAAGGTCCTTCAGAAGATCATTCAGCGCGGCGCGGAAGCCGGAAAGGCGCTCATCATCGGCATTCGTCACTTTCACCTGGCCGTCTTCGGCCGCAGCGCCCGTGGCGAACAGCATCAACGTGTCGGAGGTGGAGGTATCGCTGTCGACCGTTACGGAATTGAAGGTCGGGCCAACGCCGTCCGACAACAGGGCCTGCAACGCGGCAGGCTCAATATCCGCATCCGTCACAACGAAGGAAAGCATCGTCGCCATATCTGGCGCGATCATGCCGGCGCCCTTGGCGATACCGTTGATCGTCACGATCACGCCGCCGATCTCGGCGGTGCGGCTGGCGACCTTCGGATAGGTGTCGGTCGTCATGATCGCCTTGGCGGCTTCCTGCCAGAAATCGGCTTCTGCCCGAACATTCATGTCACCCAGGACACCGGCGAATTTCGAGGCATCCAAGGGTTCCCCAATCACGCCCGTCGATGCCAGAAAGACCTCTCCTTCGGAGCAGCCGACGGCAGCTGAGGCGGATTTCGCCGTCAGCTCGGTCGCGGCCTTGCCCTTGAGGCCGGTAAAGGCGTTGGCATTGCCGGAATTGACCACCACGGCGCGCGCCGCGCCGCCGCCGAGATTGGCGCGGCAGAAATCAACCGGGGCGGAAGGGCATTTCGACTTGGTGAAGACGCCCGCAACGCTTGCAGGCTTGTCGAACACGATCAAGAGAACGTCCGTGCGGTTCTTGTACTTGATGCCGGCAGCGGCCGTCGCCATGCGAACGCCGCGGAGCGCAGGCATGTCAGGATAGGATTTCGGAGCGAGCGGAGAAACGGCAACGGACATGGGAAGCGCCTGAAATTCTGGAATGGATGTCTGGAGATGGCCTGAGATGAAACGGGGCGGCCGTTAAGCCGCCCCGTAATCCGAATTTTACTGTTGCGGCTGTGCCTGCTGTTCCTTCGTGGCTTCGTCGTAGCCCTTCTTCAGCGTCTCATCCATGATTTCGATCTTCTGGTCAGCCTTGGCCTTCTCGATGAGGGCAACGTACTTGTCGCGCATGACAAGCTGACGAACCTGCGGCTCGACCTGCTCGAAAGCCGGCGGCGGCGCGATGCGCTTGTCTTCCAGCTTGATGACGTGGAAGCCGAACTGGGTCTTCACAGGCGTTTTGGTGTAGGCGCCCTTTTCGAGGCCGAAGGCGGCTTCTTCGAATTCCGGCACCATGCGGCCCTTGCCGAACCAACCGAGATCGCCACCGTCATCCTTGTTGGAATCGGTGGATTTTTCCTTGGCGAGGGCTGCGAAATCCTTGCCCGAATCAAGCTGCTTGATGATGTCCTTGGCTTCGTCCTCGCTGGCAACGAGGATGTGAGCTGCCTTGATCTCTTCTTCCTGCGGCAGGGCTGCGACTTCCTTGTCGTAGCGGGCCTTTACTTCGTCATTGGTGACGGCGTCGACCACGTGCTTGCGGAAATACGCGTTATGCAGCTCACGGTCCTGGATGAATTCCATGCGCTTCTTGAAATCTTCAGTCTTTTCCAGACCTTCGGCGCTGGCGTTCTTCACGAGAAGCTTGACATCGATCGCGCCGGAAAGGGCTGCGACCTTCTTCTGCTCGTCGGGAAGCTGCGCGAGTTGCGGATCGAGGTTGCTCATGGCGAGGTCGAGTTCGGACTGGTGGATTTCCAGATCGCCGACCTTGGCGACGACCTTGTCTTCCTGTGCGAAAGCCGGAAGCTGGAGGCCGAGCGTGGCCACAATCACCGCAGCCGCAATTTTATTATAGCGCAACATTTTGAACCTTTCGGGGACAATGCCGGCTCCAGACATGGTTTCCGGCTCTGAAAAAACTTCCAAACACCGGAATGTGGCCATTCTGTAACGGGCAGAACCGTTGACATCATTTGCCCCCCCTCTTATCTGTCACGCAACCTCGCGTCCAGATACGTTGAAGGGCGAAGTCCGTCATTTGTGCTGAAAACAGCGTGACGGAGCAAAGCGCCCGGCAAAACGGAATTTCAGAAAGGGCCAGTAAGATGGTCAGTCTCGGCGGAATAGCCCGCAAGTTGTTCGGTTCGGCAAATGATCGCCGCGTCCGCTCTTATAAAAGCAAGATCGCAGCCATCAATGCGCTGGAAGAAGCCACCAAGGCGCTCTCCGACGAAGCGCTGGCGGCCAAGACCGCCGAGTTCCGCCAGCAGCTGGCAGACGGCAAGACACTCGACGACCTGCTGATCCCGGCATTTGCCGTGGCCCGCGAAGCATCGCGCCGCGTTCTCGGCATGCGTCCCTTCGACGTGCAGCTGACAGGCGGCATGATCCTGCACGGCGGCGCCATCGCCGAGATGAAAACGGGTGAAGGCAAGACGCTGGTGGCCACTCTTGCGGTGTACCTCAACGCGCTCGCCGGCAAGGGCGTGCACGTCGTCACCGTCAACGACTACCTCGCCCAGCGCGACGCCGCCACGATGAGCCGGCTCTATCGCTTCCTCGGCCTCACCACCGGCGTCATCGTTCATGGCCTTGACGACGACCAGCGCCGCGAGGCCTATGCCTGCGACATCACCTACGCGACGAATAACGAGCTCGGCTTCGATTACTTGCGCGACAACATGAAATATGACCGCGCCCAGATGGTTCAGCGCGGCCACAACTACGCAATCGTCGACGAAGTCGACTCGATCCTGGTCGATGAGGCGCGCACGCCGCTCATCATTTCCGGGCCGCTGGACGACCGTTCCGATCTCTACAATACCATCGACGCCTTCATTCCGCTCTTGACGCCGGAAGATTACGAAATCGATGAGAAGCAGCGCTCGGCCAACTTCTCCGAAGAAGGCACCGAGAAGCTCGAAAACCTGCTGCGGCAGGCGGGGCTGCTCAAGGGCGAATCGCTTTACGACGTCGAGAACGTCGCGATCGTCCACCACATCAACAATGCGCTGAAGGCCCACAAGCTCTTCACCCGCGACAAGGACTACATCGTCCGCAATGACGAAATCGTCATCATTGACGAATTTACCGGTCGCATGATGCCGGGCCGTCGTTATTCCGAAGGTCAGCACCAGGCTCTCGAAGCCAAGGAAAAGGTACAGATCCAGCCGGAAAACCAGACGCTGTCCTCCGTCACCTTCCAGAATTATTTCCGCATGTATGAAAAGCTGGCCGGCATGACGGGTACGGCAGCGACGGAAGCGGAAGAATTCGGCAACATCTACGGCCTCGATGTCATCGAGGTGCCGACCAACCTGCCGATCCAGCGTATCGACGAAGACGACGAGGTTTATCGCACCGGCGAAGAGAAATTCCAGGCGATCATTACCGAGATCAAGGCAGCGCATGAGCGCGGCCAGCCGGTTCTGGTGGGCACGACGTCGATTGAAAAATCCGAGCTTCTGGCACATCTCCTGCGCCAGTCCGGTTTCTCCGACTTCCAGGTCCTGAACGCCCGTTACCACGAGCAGGAAGCTTATATCGTCTCGCAGGCCGGTGTGCCGGGCGCCGTCACCATCGCCACCAACATGGCGGGCCGCGGTACCGACATCCAGCTTGGCGGCAATGTCGAGATGCGTCTCGAGCGCGAGCTGGAAGGCATGGAGCCGGGTCCGGAGCGAGATGCGAAGGAACAGGCGATTCGCGCCGAAATCAAGGTGCTCAAGGAAAAGGCGCTGGCCGCCGGCGGCCTCTACGTCATCGCAACCGAACGCCATGAAAGCCGCCGTATCGACAACCAGCTGCGTGGCCGTTCCGGCCGTCAGGGCGATCCGGGCCGCTCGAAATTCTACCTGTCGCTTCAGGACGACCTGATGCGCATCTTCGGTTCCGAGCGCATGGACTCGATGCTGCAGAAGCTGGGCCTCAAGGAAGGCGAAGCCATCGTCCATCCGTGGATCAACAAGGCGCTGGAACGCGCCCAGAAGAAGGTCGAAGCCCGCAACTTCGAGACCCGCAAGAACCTTCTGAAATATGACGACGTGCTGAACGATCAGCGCAAGGTGATCTTCGATCAGCGCCTTGAGTTGATGGAAGCCGATAATATCGGCGAAACCGCAGCCGATATGCGTCACGAAGTCATCGAAATGCTCGTCACCAAGCATATTCCCGAAAATGCCTATGCCGAACAGTGGGATATTGCAGGCCTGAAGGCCGGCATCGCCCAGTTCCTCAACCTCGACCTGCCGGTGGAAGAGTGGGCGAAGGAAGAAGGCATCGCCGAAGACGATATTCTCCAGCGCGTCACCGAGGCCGCCGACAAATACGCCGCCGAGCGTGCGGAACGTTTCGGCCCCGAGATCATGACCTATGTCGAACGCTCGGTCATTCTCCAGACGATCGACCATCTGTGGCGCGAGCATATCGTCAACCTCGATCATCTCCGCTCCGTCGTCGGTTTCCGCGGTTATGCGCAGCGCGACCCGCTGCAGGAGTACAAGGCGGAAGCCTTCGAACTCTTCCAGGCGCTGCTCGCCAATCTGCGCGAAGCCGTGACCGCCCAGCTGATGCGTGTGGAACTGGTTCAGCAGGAGCCGCAGCAGCCGGAACTGCCGGAAATGACTGCCCATCACCTTGACCCGAACACGGGCGAGGATGAAATGGCTCAGGGCTTGCAGGCGGCGCCTGCCGCCTTCGTGCCGGCCGAGGAGCGCGATCCGAACAACCCCGCCACCTGGGGCCGTATCGGCCGCAATGAAATGTGCCCCTGCGGATCCGGCAAGAAATACAAGCACTGCCACGGCGTTTACGAACAGGCCTGAACGCCGCGCATATCCGATGAAGACCATCGCCCGTAACCCAGGTTGCGGGCGATTTTCTTTGCGCAATTCATTGTTGTTGACGGGCATGATCGGTTTCCAATATGGGAGCTGGATCATCCTCCGGAAAATGCTGCCATGGCCCCTCGCGATCTTGCCGCCTATGTTTTTCTCGCACTCGCATGGGGCGCGTCCTTCCTCCTGCTTCTACAGGTTGTGGATGCATTCGGCTGGATCGGCGCAGTGACGTTGCGGTCACTGGTGACCGCCACCACTCTTTTCCTGATCGCGAGAACTGCGCGACGCAAACTGGCGTTTTCGGCAAGCTGGCAAGCCTTTGCCATTGTGGGCGCAACCACCGTTGCCGGCCAGTTGATCGGCCTTTCTTATGGCACGCCACTTGTCGGGACCGCCATGGCCGCAATATTGGTCGCGACCATCCCGCTTTTTTCCATGCTCATCTCGCAGGTCTGGGGGCTGGAGCGACTGACGAGGCAAGGTGTCGTGGGGCTGGTTTTGGGCTTCGGCGGGATTGTGCTGCTCGTGGGTTTTCCCGCCGTACCCGTCACGACCGGTTTTGTCATCGGCTGCATCGCCTGTGTCGCCGCCTGCATCTGCGCGGCCTTCGGCAGCAATTATGCCAGCCGGTATCTCAAAGGCGTGGGTTCATGGGAAATTACCATCGGCTCATTCATGACCGGTGGCATCATGACGCTGCCACTGCTGCTGGCAGTTCCGATTCCCCGCGTTCCCGCGCCGATCGACTATCTATACCTGCTCATCCAGGCCATCGTCATGAGCGGCCTCACCTACATAACCTATTTCCGCCTTGTCTCGGTGATCGGCGCGACAAAGGCCATCAGTGTGGAGTTTGCAGTCACCGTTGTGGCGGTGCTTATCGGCGCCCTCGTGCTGGATGAGCCGCTGTCGCTGCCTCAGCTCTTCGGCGCGGGCATCATTATCCTCGGCTGCGCGCTGGTGCTCGATCTGCTACCCAAAAAGAAGGCTCCGCCCACACCGGCCGGCGCATGAAGGGTTTATTAGCGTTTTCCACCAATAGTCGTGTCGGCTAGCGCAGATCACGCGTGATCGCATGTGCGACGCGAGGAGAAAATGCAACCGAGCAGTTCAGATTATGAACATTACTGGGACCCGTTGCGAGCGCTTCTGATGCTGCTCGGCATTCCCTATCATGCCTCACTGCTCTATAGCTACGCCTTGCCCTGGGACATCAAGGATTTTGAGACCAGCACGCTCCTGACCGCGCTTGGTGCCGGGCTCGTCACCTTCCGAATGCCGGCGTTTTTTCTGGTCGCCGGGTATTTTTCCACCATGGTCATCGGCAAAAAAGGCAAAATGCCTTGGCTCAGACAACGTTTCCTCCGCCTCGGCGTGCCCTTCGTCGTGACGCTCGTTCTGCTCGGGCCGCTGCAGCTTTTGTTGCTGCGACTGGCCGGTATCGCGAAAGGCGAGATTTCAGCCGAAGGACTGATTGAGAGCCTGCCGGGTCTGCTGCGCCCGAGTGAACAATGGATCATGCATCTGTGGTTCCTGCCCGCTCTCATCGCTTATTCCGTGGTGCTTGCCGCTTTCTTGTATCTTCTGAAACGTCCGCCTTTTGCGCGCGCAGTAGACAGGCTCGACAGCCTGCGGCGGCGACATGCCGGGGTGTTTTTCGCCGCACTCTGCATCTTGCCCATTTTATGGGAGTTGGCGATATACGGTTCCAGCCTGATTGCGGCAGAAACCGAAAGCAGCCTGCTTTCTCTCTATGAGCGCGCTTCCGACCCCTATGGGCGCTATGTGCCCTTCTTCCTTGTCGGAGCCCTGCTCCACCGCGACCGGACCCTCTTTCACCGCTTTCGCCAGACCGGTATTCTCACGGCAATCGTAGCGACGGCCGCCATTGCGGCGGCAGTGACACTCAGGCTGCAAAGCCCGTTTTCGAATTCAGCCCTGCTCGTGCTGGTGTCGGCAATTGCCGCAGTAACGGTGAGCCGCCTGCTGATCGACCTCGCCTGCCGGTATTTCGACCGGCCAAGCCGGTTTGCCAGACGGATGACGGATGCGTCCTTCACTATCTATCTGTTTCACCACCCGCTGATTTACGTTCTGGGTACGCTTTTTATTCTCATCTCCCTGCCGCCCCTCGTTAAATTCACCATCATCGTCGCAGCCACGACCATCACGGCTTACTCTCTGCATCAGGCGATACGCCGCAGTCCGTTGGCTCTGTTCCTCTTCAACGGCATCCGCAAGCCGCGGGAAGCGGGTGACATCAGGACAGGCGCAGCCGCCTCCCAAACGCTTCGTTAAGGATGAAGGGCTTACAATCGGCCTGCCCATTCAACTGGAAATAATGGCGTGTGGATCATGGCTATCCTCAGCACGGCGGAAAAAGCCTTACCCGCAGGCCTGCGCGCGAAGATTTCGCCGCTGGGCGATAAAATCGCCCTCATTGTCTCCGCGAGGGACGAGGTTGCCCGGGCACAGCGCATGGCGCTCGTCGCCTTCGCGGTGCGCATCGTCAGCGCCGGCATCGCCTTCATATCGCAGATCATCCTTGCCCGCCTGATGGGCGAGTTCGAATATGGCCTCTTCGCCTTCGTGTGGGTTCTGGTAATCCTGTTCGGCAATCTTTCCTGTCTCGGCTTCCACACCACCGTCATCCGCTTCCTGCCCGGCTACCGTCTGGAAGATGCCCATGACAAGATCATGGGGCTAACCTCGACGGCCCGCGTGTTCGCCATGCTGTCTGCCAGCACGCTGGCGCTTTGCGGTTTCATCTTTCTGTATTTCTTTGGCGAGCGCATCGCCGCCTATTATCTCATTCCTGTCTCGCTGGCGCTTTTCACCCTGCCGATGGTGGCTCTGGGCGATGTGTTGAACGGCACGGCGCGGGCCAATGGCTGGGCCATCTCCGCCCTTAGCCCCACCTATATCGTACGTCCCGTACTGATCCTCCTGTTCATGCTGGTGGCCATTGCCCTGGGAGCCGAAAAGACTGCGACGACGGCCATGCTGACGGCACTTTTCGCAACTTATGTCACCACCATTTTTCACTTCGTCTTCCTGAACCGCCGGCTCAACCGACATTTCCGCAGCGTCACCCGAAGGGTTCATTTTCGTCACTGGATCAGGTTTGCCTTTCCGGTCTTTCTGATCGACGGCATCGGTTTTCTGATGACCAATTCCGATGTGGTGATCGTCGGCCTTTATCTGCCGCCGGATCAGGTCGGCATCTATTTCGCCGCGGCGAAAACCATCGTGTTGATGCAGTTCGTGTTTTTCTCCGTCCAGGCGGCGGCCGCACCACGTCTCGCGGCGCTGATTTCGGCCAATGACAGGCCGGGGCTTGCGAGCTTCGCCAGCCAGGCCGCACGTTGGGCCTTCTGGCCGTCTCTCGCCGTTGGCAGCGTGGTGCTTCTGGCCGGGCCATTCCTGCTGTCGCTGTTCGGTCCTGGCTTCGTGGAGGGTTACGAGCTGATGTTCTTCCTGTTTGCGGGGTTCCTGGCAAAAGCGCTCATCGGCCCCGGAGAGACGCTGCTGAATATGGCCGGCAAACAAAAATTGTGCGTGATGCTTTATATTATCATCTTCGGTTGCAACATTGCACTCAACATGGCGCTCATTCCGGTCTATGGTCTGACAGGCGCCGCGGCAGCGGTGGCGATAGCCATGTCCATAGAGGCTGTGCTATTGCATGTTGCCATACGCCGTACACTCGGGATCGTCCTTTTTGCCTTCAACGACCCCCGGGCGAGTCAAAACACTGGTAAGGCGGTGTAACGATAAGCATGTCCAGCGATCCAAAGAATCCGGATTTTCAGGACCCGCGCATCGCGGCGCTCATGGCGTCTGCGGAGCGTGATCGCCCGGTGGCGGACAGCAGCCGGCGTGTGGGCCGGGAAGGCCGTGAATTCTGCATCTATCCGGGGCAGCTCGGTTACGACATGCAGGAGGAACTCGACTTTCTCTCCAACCGCGTCATGGAAGCAAACGTCTTTTTCACCGGCCGGCTTCTTGCTCCGGCCATGCCGCGTATCGACGACAAGACCGTGCGCTTCGCCCTCATTCGCGATGAGAACGGCGCCCGAAGCCGCATGCGGTTTCTGATGCCTTTTACCGTTGAAAAGCCGGGTTTTTCCATCGGTCCTTCCATTATTCGCGTCTGGGCCAATCCTTTCGGGCCGCTCGGGACGCCGCTGGTGGATACCGAAGGGGCGGCCGAGACCCTCGATAACCTTTTCGACGCCCTTTCCGACCGGGATATGCGGCTGCCGAATGTTCTGGTTCTGCCGGATGTGCGGCTGGAGGGGCCTTTTGCCCGCATGTTCCGAGCCATCGCGCTCAGCCGCAACCTGCCGGTGACGACGACGGGTCATTATCACCGGCCGATGCTGGAAAGCCTGCTTGATGGCCAGGCTTATCTGCAAAAAGCCCTTGCCCCGCATCATTTGCGGGAAATGCGCCGGCAGTGGCGACAGCTCGAGCGGTTGGGCGCGTTATCCTACACTGTCGCGCGCCAGCCGAAGGATATACGCTACCGCATGGAGGAGTTTCTGGCGCTGGAGGCAAGCGGCTGGAAGGGCCGCAAACGCACCGCGCTGGTCAACGACCGGTATCGCGCGGCCTTCGCCCGCGAGGCGATCACCAACCTGGCCGAAGCCGATGCCGTGCGTATCCACACCATCGATCTCAACGGAAGCGCCATTGCCTCCATGATCGTCTTCATCACCGCCGGCGAGGCCTATACGTGGAAGACCGCCTTCGACGAGAATTACGCGCAATTTTCGCCCGGCAAGCTGCTGGTACAGAAACTGACCGACTGGCATCTGGACGACGCCAATATTCTCCGCAGTGACAGCTGCGCCGTGCCCGATCATCCTGTCATGAGCCGCTTCTGGCAGGAACGGCAGGAAATGGGCACGCTTGTCGTGGGGCTCACCCAGAACAGTGACAGGGACGTTCGACAGGTTTCCACGCAGGTGGACATGTATCGCAACACCCGTAACCTCGCCCGCAGCCTGCGGCAGACAATCCTGTCCTTTGGTCGCAAGGGCAACTGAGGCCGGAGGACGCCAACGGCATCCTCCGGATTGTTCGGGTCCAGCTTCAGCGCGAGGCCGTCCGGATCATCTTGCACAATTGCGTCAAAGCTGCATCGTATCCGCCACCCAGAATATCGATGCAACGCCGGGCGAGCCTGATCTGCTCGGTGCGCGACATGTCGTTATAAGCCTGAATGGCGTTACGCATGGCGCCAGGCGTTACCGGCCCCGATTTGCCGGGATTGTTCGGATTTCCCGGACTGCCCGGGTTTCCAGGATTGCCCGGATTACCGGGATTGCCCGTGGAACCTGAACCGCCAATGCCGAGACCGACATCAACGCCGAGGCCGTTGGATCCGCCGACATTTGCGCCGACATTGGCATTGACGCCGCTGGAGCCGCCAACGGAGGCGTTCACGCCCGCATTGACCCCGCTGGAACCGCCGACGGATGCGTTGACATCCGCATTGACCCCATTGCTGCCACCAACCGAAGCGTTGACATCCGCGCCCAATCCGCCGCCGCTTCTGCCGCCGACATCGGCACTGGCGTTGACGCCGCCGCTGCCACCAACGGAAGCATCGACCCCGAGCCCACCGCTGCCATTACCACCCACGCTCGCATTAACCCCATTCTCTCCACCGATCCCTATATCCAGCGCGTGGGCGTTGACCGGCAGGATCAGGCAGGCAGACAATAATAAATTGCGAGAAAAAGCCCTCATAATTTCCTCCCTATGAGTTGGCTACTCCCGCCCCGCGTGGAAACTCCACCCGGCCATTATAAATTCAATTAGCAATTGCGTACATACTAATTTATTAGAACTATCTAAAATTATCATGAAAACGCAACCGAGGATGTATCATTTCGAGACAGCGTGGGCGGTAAAATCCGTCCACGCTGCCCTCTTCAGTTTCCGAACCGTTCGACAAGCGTTGCGAGATCAACATGGCCCCGGCAGCTTCCATTGCCTTTAGCCGGCTCTCCACGTTCCAGGCCACTCGCATAGACAACAGCGGGATCAGCCTCGAGACGCCTGCGCAACGCGGCTAGCTTTGGCCACCGGCCCGGGTCAGCCACATCGTGAATCTCCAGCCAGCGGGCGACACCGACCAGGATTCCATCCGCGAGGCTCGGCCTGTCGCCGATTGCAAAGGGGGTGACGCCAATCATCTCCTCCAGCAGGTCGTGCCGTCTGATCACGGCGTCCGTTCCATACTGCCGAAGAGCCGATTGCAGGGCCGGGTTCGGCGGCTCCATCTCAAGCGCAACCCACAGCGGGGTGAAAGCGCCGGTGAAGCCGGTGTTGATGAACGCCATAAACTGATGCATCAGCTCGGCCTCCCGTGAATGGAGATCGAAACTGATACGCCGCTCGGTGTCGCGTGTTTCCAGCCATGCAGCGATCGCCATCGTCTCGGTCAGTATCTCGCCCCTGTCCGTGATAAGGACGGGCGTTTCGACGCGTCGATTGATACGCTTATATGGCGCCTGCCGCATTTCACCGAGCATATCCACCCGGCAAAGCCTGTACGGCTTGCCAAGCCACTCAAGCGCCGCGACAAGCCCCATCGAACTTCCCGCCGGGAAGCCATAAAGTAAAATCGGTTCCATTTTTCATACTCTCAGTTTCGAGGGCGCTGCGCAGCGGGTTGAACTTAGCGCCGGGCAGCGCCAAGTAAATTACGAACCTTTTTGTAACCACGAGGCACTGATGAAGGACCTTGTATCCCGTTGCCCCATCGAGGAGGTCATGCAGGTCCTGAGCGGGCGCTGGCCGACGCTCCTGATCTACTACCTGAAGGATGGCACAAAACGCTTCAGCGATCGGCGCAGGGACAACCCGACGATCTCGCATAAGATGCTCGCACTGGAATTGCGCAAACTGGAAGACGCCGGCATCGTTCAACGGACAGAGTTTCAGGGTTATCCGTTGCGCGTCGAATACGACCTGACCCCCGCGGGCAACACGCTTGTACCGCTGATCGACTCTCTCGGCCAATGGTGGGAAACGACGAGCGCCATACCGGAAGCCAGCGGCCCGCCCGTCCACGCCCTGCCTGGTGCTCAGGCACAGCGAAACGCTTAAAATTCCAAGGAATGGCAGCGATGAGCTGCCATTTGAAAGGCGCGAAGTTACACGCTCAAACGCGCAAATTTCCAGCTTTTGGGGTTGCACGCAGGGTCTCGCCCGTGATAGACGCCGTGACATTACCACCGTTGCCCCAATGGCGGAATTGGTAGACGCGCCGCACTCAAAATGCGGTTCCGAAAGGAGTGCTGGTTCGATCCCGGCTTGGGGTACCATTACCTACACATCTCAATTTTCCCTGCTCCAGATGCTTTTTTCATAGCGGCTTCGATGGGTGGCGTAGAGGCTGGTGTCCTCACGAAAGCTTGCTCATCCGCCTCCGTTTCTTACTAGGCTTTCATTTGCCAGTTGCAGAGGACTGGATTAGACGAATCCCGTAACATTCATCGAGATCGGCGACTTAATTTCGCCATCACGCCCGCCTTTTTGAAAGCCCGTTCGGGATATCTGCTTCTTCGCGAAGTTTGGGGAAATTTACATGGCCAATGCGACATCCGCCGATAACAGCCGCACACTCGCCGCTCTCGGCGTCACGGCGGGAATGATCTTCACCGTCGGCTCAGCCCTCGGTTTCCAGCATATTGGCGGTTACACGCCCTGTGCGCTGTGCCTGCTGCAGCGCGATCCCTATTATTACGCCATTCCCCTTGGTATCTTGGCCATTGCATCCAGCATTTTCAAATTGCCGGTTCAAATAACACGGCTGCTTCTCGCCCTTATCGGCGTGGCCATGTTGATTGGGGCCGGCCTCGGCGTCTATCATGCGGGTGTGGAATGGGGTTTCTGGGCGGGGCCGATTACCTGCGCCACCGGGGCGCCCTCCATCACGACCAATGCCGGCGACCTGTTGGGCAACCTCAACGCCATCAAGGCGCCTTCCTGCAATGATGCGGCACTTCGTGTCCTAGGCCTGTCGTTCGCCGGATGGAATGTTATCGCAAGTCTGGCACTTGCGGCAGTCGCTTTTTTCGGCGCAAGCCGTAAAAGCCGCTAAGCGGAAAACCGCGTCGCAGTCCTGAAAGCTCAGGGCTGCAGCTCGGTATCCCAGTAAAGATAGTCCATCCAGCTTTCATGCAGATAATTGGGCGGAAACAGACGCCCATTATTGTGCAGGTCCTGAACCGTCGGCTGGAAAGGCTTCTGCGCCGGGAACATGCCCGCCTGTTTGGGAAGCTTGCTGCCTTTTTTAAGGTTGCAGGGAGAGCACGCCGCAACGACATTGTGCCAGGTGGTTTCGCCGCCATGCGCGCGGGGAATCACATGATCGAAGGTCAATTCGTCCCGTGTCCCGCAATACTGGCATTCAAACTTGTCGCGTAGGAAGACGTTGAAGCGTGTGAAAGCGGGGTTGCGGGTGGGCTGCACATAGGTCTTGAGGCTGACGACGCTCGGCAGCCGCATGGAAAAGCTGGGTGACGACACCGCATGATCATATTCTGCAATGATGTTCACACGGTCTAGAAAGACGGCCTTGATCGCGTCCTGCCAGGACCATAACGACAAGGGATAATAACTCAGCGGCCTATAGTCTGCGTTCAGAACGAGCGCCGGCAGGGCCTGTGGTGAAACTGCAATCGTCAAGGGCTTCTCCTGAGCGATTCGGCATCTGCACTTGTATATTAGGTCCGTTGTTACAGGATTGTGAAGCCTATAAATGCAGCGGAGAAGAGCTTAATTTTTCAGCGGGAAAAAGGCCCTTTTATGTTCCGGTGAGGCAGGCAGAGGCCGATTGATCAGCCGGTCGCACGACGAGACAGCGGCGGGTGATTCCATGCGCGGGAACCGTCAAATCCTTCTCACGACAGCTGCAGCATCAATGATATGATCAGCGATACGGCGAGATGAAAACGGCGCTGCCGGCGACGACCATTCGCGCGCCCCGGAGGAAACGGAATGACGGCGCATCGGCATCTAACAGCAGCATTTCGGGCGGCCCTTGCGAGCGGCGCATGGATCGTTGCCGCTTGCCTGGCGGGTTCGGCACCTGCCCAGCAATATCAGAATTTCGAGATCGCGCCGGATGGCCGCGGTGGTGCGCAGGGAACGATAGGCGGGCGAAATTTCGAAGTGCCCCGCAGTTACGACAGGCCGCCCGCCGGCCGCGTCTCCCCGAACACGCGGCGCGACCGGAGAACCAGCGTGCCGCAGCAGACATGTATCGTCGACGCCGAAGGCCGAACACGCTGCAACTGATGGCATTCCCGCGAGAAAAATGGGATTTCACTAAAAAGCAATCTATCGACTTAAACGGCCTGCAAGAAAGCATCGCTATGTTCCCGGGGCATAAGGAAAACAACTGTGCAGGGGCAAGAACATGGCGAAGAAAACAACCCGTGTGGCGGCAAGTCTGGCCATTGCCATCGGCGTGGCGGCAGGCGTGGCGACGACGGCACCGGCCGTTCAGCTCGGCGGCCTCGCGAAAAACCCGTCGGCCTCGCGGCCCGGCCAATTCATGACGACAAGCCGTCCCACGATCGCGCCGATCGCCTTTGCCAAATTCTGCGACAATGCCGCCGACCAATGCGTGCGAATTGGTGATCGTGACACGATCGAACTGACCAAACAGAAACGCGTGGAGCTTCAGCGCATCAACTCCGAGATCAACACCGCAATAACCTATGTTGGCGAACTGGAGGGCGAAGACGAATGGAAGCTGAACCCGACAAGCGGTGATTGCGATGACTATGCGGTGAGCAAGCGGCAGCGCCTGCTGCGTGCCGGCTGGCCTTCCGGCGCCCTGCGCATCGCCACCGCGCGCACCCCCAGCGGTGTCGGCCACGCGGTTCTGGTGGTCAGCACCACCCAAGGGGATTTGGTGCTGGACAATCGCACCAATGTCGTCAAACCGTGGAAGTCCGTGGATCTGAAATGGATCAAGATCCAGTCGCACGAAGACCCGCGTGTCTGGCTGAAACTCTAGGTCTGAAGCAGACATAGTCTTTGCAGGCGAAAAAGAGTATCCTGCCGCTCGCCGATCGAGGCCCCGCCGCGCAAAAACCGCTTCTGGCGAAGCCTTCCGGCAGGGGCAGGGAGCGAGATTCTGACCGGGCACGACCTGTCTCGGGCGGGTGACGTGGCATCAGCTTCCAACGCTCTTGACCTCGTGTAAGGGAGACAGTATCGGCAGCTATGCCCAAGGTGCTCAACTGGATTCGCGGTCGTAAACAACCAGCCCCCCGCGAGGCGCGGAGACGGCGCAGAGTTGAGCTTGGCGACAGGCTGACATCCTTTCCGATCTATGCTATCGGCGATGTGCACGGCAGTCTCGACCTGCTTTTGCAGGCAGAACAAAAAATCCTAGCGGATCTGGCCGGCGACCCCTCTCCCGCCCTTGTCGTGCTGCTCGGCGATTATGTCGATCGCGGACGCGATTCCTGTGGGGTTCTCGAACATCTGCTGCGGCCGCCGCCTGCGCCACTGCGCCGCATCGCGCTGTGCGGCAATCACGAGCAGCTATTCAGCGACTTTCTCGAAAACCCGCGCGAAAACATGCATTGGCTGGATTTCGGCGGTCGCCAGACGCTTCTGTCCTATGGTGTGGATATTGATTATTTCATTGAAAAGGGCCGCCTGAGGGTTCAACCCTTCACGGATGCCCTGCTGGGCGCCATTCCCCAGACTCACCGCCAGCTTTTGGCCAATCTGCCGATCTACGCCCGCATCGGGCCCTATATTTTTGTGCATGCCGGCCTGCGTCCGGGTCTGCCGCTCGAAGCGCAGACCGATGAGGACATGCTGTGGATCAGGGAGCCTTTTCTGTCCCAGGGCGCGGGACTGGACCTCCTTGTCATTCACGGCCACACGCCGGTGACGGAACCGGAAACCGGGCCGCAACGGGTAGGCATCGATACCGGTGCTTTCACCACCGGCAGGCTGACAGTCCTGAAGATCGTGGAATCGGGTCTTTCGATTATCGTGTAACCCCGTCGCTGTCACCGCCATACAACATGTCGTTTGAATATCCGTTTATTGTTTTGACGAGAGAAATTTCACTTTATTCCTGAAGAAAATTGCCTTTAAAAAAGATGGATACTTAAAATGACTGCAGCATATTTCCGGGAAAACCGGCCATAATTTAAACATTCAGGACGCCCCGCCAGCGCCGATACAAACAGGAACACTTTCCCTGATCCCCGATGAAGCTCCGCGGGCGTTTCCCACAAGCCTCGCACGCGAAACCGCAGCGGCAGATCACCCGCTCGGTCGTCGCTTCAGGTCCAGGGCCAGCCAACTGCAAGAGGCTTCATGCGTTATTCCATTCTCGTTCCGGCCTTCAACTCCGAAAAAACCCTGGCGCGCGCACTAGACAGCCTCAGCCAACAGAGCTTCGGTGACTGGGAAGCCCTGATCATCGACGACGCTTCCACCGACGGTACGGCGGAGATGGCAGAAGTCCATGCTGCGCGCGACCCGCGCTTCCGGGTCTTGCGCCAGCCGAAAAATGCCGGCCCGGCCGCATCCCGCAACGCCGGCATCGAGCATGCACGGGGAGAATGGATCGCGCTTCTCGATGCCGATGACACCTACCTTCCCGATCGCCTGAAAAGGCTGGCGGAAATATCCGACCGTGTCGGCCTCGATATGATCGCTGACAATCTCCTGCTTTACGACCTCGGGGCCGATACCATCGTCGGTCCGGCCTTTGCGATGGAGAACGCGCTTTCGAAATGGACGATCCGGACCCTCTGCGAAAACGATGGCCCCGGCCGACACAGCCACGCGGGATGGCTGAAGCCTGTTTTTCGCAAGCAATTGCTTACGGAGAATAATCTTCGCTACCACGACACATTTCGCGTCGGCGAGGATTTTCTTCTTTATGCCGAATTGATTCTCACCGGCTGCAGGGCAGCCATTCTTGATGAGGCGCTCTATCTATACACCACGCCCACCGGCGCAGTATCGGGTCAGCGGTCGACATCGCAGACAGTCGTCAATAATGCGCACTTACTCGCCTCGAGTGACATGCTCATCGAGCGGCTGCCGCAGGGGGACGGCGGGCGCAACGCCCTTCTTGAGCGAAGGGCGCGTCTTAATCTGTCGCAACGCCGGGAACCGGTGAAAGCCGAGATGGTAAAGCTCTATAAAAACAGGCAATTGCTGGCTCTTGCCCTAAAAACCATCCGTCACCCGGCCGCATTCCGGGATATTCTGCGCCCGCGACCTGTCTCTCCCGGTCCTGAAAAATTGCGGGCGCTGCCCTTTTCCTGATGGGAGACGACGGCGAAATAGTCTGCAATGCCCCGCTTCAGCGGCGCGACAGAATTTTGCGCAACTCTACCACCGAGGTTTTCGCGACCGCGGGCATGGCCGCGAAAATCAGCGCCGCGTAGATGCAGGCACCCACCACGACCAGACATGCGAGAGAGATGATCGGAGGCAATCTACCCTCGATGACCTGCTCCAATCCAAATACGGACGCTCCCATGACGATCGATGCACCAAGCGGGATGGCAATGACCCTCATGATTTTCTGGAATTCCACGCCGCCGTAACGCTGGGTGTAAAAAACACCCACTGGCCAGACGCCGTATACTTTCGCGACATGCGCCCAGGCGACAGGATAAAGACCGAAAGGAGCGGCAAGGAAACTCAGTCCGATACCGGCGAGCAATTGCAGGACCGATATTTTGAGATTGAGCCCTGGCCTTTTGATCGCCGCCAGAACACCCCAGGTGAAGGATTCCACCACGAAGGGTATGGCAATGAGGCAGAGAATTTGCAGCACCGGCACCGCGGGTTTCCAGTTCTCGCCAAACAATACTGGAATGAATATAGGCGCGACCGCTGCCATGCCGGCAAAACAGGGAAATGCGAGAAGGCCCGAAAAGCGGATGAAACCGAGACAGGCCTCTTCCACCGAGCCTTTCTGTGCATGGGCCTGCGAGTAGGTCGCCATGGCCACCGAACCGAAAGGAATAACGGCGAACTGGCTGACAAGATCGATACAGCGCCAGGAAAGCCTGATGTAACCCACGGCAGCCGGCGTCAGGAACATGGCCGCGATCAGTTCCTGAAGTCTGAGGTTCATGGCGAGCAGGAAGCTGGCCGAGAAAATTCTGGACCCGAAACTCCATTGGTCAGCCGCGTAATGCCTGACGAAACGGCGGCGCGGCACCCAGCCTGATGCGAGCCAGTTCATGATCGTCGTTGCGATACTGGCCAGCAGGCGCTGGGCCACCATGGCCCATATGCCCCATCCCTGGAGGGCAAGAACTATGGCAATGGCCCCGGCGAGCATGTTGGAAAAAATCGCCCGCATTGCCAGCTTTCGAAACGCGAACGCCCGCTGCAGCCGGGCCTCATGGATACTGCCGGCACCCATGATCAGGAGCACCGCGGAAAGCGCCATCAACACGGGGCCGAGTTCCGCGATCCCGAACAGGCCGGCGAGGAACGGCGCCGCCACGGACAGCGCAACGCATAAGGCAGCGCCCCAGCCAAGGGAGAACCAGAAGGCTGTATCCGCATAGTCTTCTTCAAGTTGAGGCCGCTGCACCACCGCCTCCGGCAATCCGCCGCGCGCGATGACGAGAATGATATCGACAAAAACCGTGGCGATGGCGACGAGGCCAAACTCATCCGGCGTCAGCAGACGCGCGAGGATAAGAAAAACTGCAAATGAGAGGAAGACATTGCCGTAACCGCCGACGGCGCTCCACAGGGCGCTTGTGACCGAATGCCTCTCAAGGCCGGGGGTATCGTCCTTCGTTTTCAACATGGCCGGCTCCAGTGCGGCCTGTTCAACCCTTCACCCACGGCATCGGGAGCAGGCTCGCGCCGTCGGCGGCCCGTCATGCCGCCGCGGCCCTGCTTTTTGCCAGGACGTCCTCATAGAGTTTCACATAATTCTCGCCGACCCGACGCGAAGTGGATTCCTCGACAATATTTCCGAAGTCGGCTTCCGTCGGCAATTGCTCGCGTGACAGTGTCAGCACCCGGCGGATACGGGCAGCCAGATCGGCAGCATTGCCGGGTTCGAACAGCCAGTCATGATTGGTCTCGCCGATCAGTTCCGGAATGCCGCCGGAGGCGGCGCCGATGACCGGCACGCCCATCGCATAGGCCTCATAGATCGTGCGTGGTGAGGGTTCTGCCCAGAACGAGGGAACGATGAGAACATCGATCTGTTCGAAAAACTCCTTCGGTTTCGCCCAGCCGATGAATTCGATCGGCAGATCGCCGGCCTGCGCCTTGAACCGCTCGACGGAATCGTCCATCGCGTGGCCCGCCACCAGACAGCGCCAGTTGCCATGACCGATTTCCCTGAAAGCATCGACCATGTTGCCGACGCCTTTCTCCGTATTGATGCGGCCTATGTAACCGAAGGTCATGGGCTGGCCGCTGCGGTCGATCTGTCGTCGCGCCACGGGGTCGCCTTCCGGGACCGTGCAGGAATAAAATATGACGCGCCGCAGGCTTTCCGGAATATGGTGGAAAAGCCCGTGATTGACATGCGTCCTGAGGATTTCCGTACCGACGCTAGCGACCGCGCCGATATAACGCTGTGTGAATTTCTTTGTGAAATTCACAACCTGACAGCCCAGATGAATATGGTCGCACGGTTTGCCACCTTTGAACATGGCGGCGTTGCCGCATAGCAGGTCATATTCGCAAATCGTATGCACGATCGGAATGCGGCGCTTATGCGCCGCCCGCCACACCAGCGTGGTAACATCGAGCAACGAATGCGTGTTGAGGACATCGGGCCTAAAATCGTCAAGAACCGCCTCGAATTGCTTCTCGACGTTGAAATTCCATTGTTGCCTGATCTTCTGCATCCGCCTTTGCTGCGGCGTATATTGCGGCCAGTCTTCCAGCCAGAAATCATTGTTGTGGAACATGCGGTAGACGCTGACGCCATTGCGCACCGACTTCGCCTCGGCCTGGCGCTCTATGCAGGCGGCACCCACCGTATGCCCCATGGCAACGAGTTCCTCTGCCAGATGCTCGACCGAGCGTTCGCATCCACCGACGATATGCGGCGGGTAAAGACTGCTGAGATGGAGGATTCGCATGGGGCTACGCTCAATATCCTTTAAAATTTATATTTCGGCACCGGCACCGCTGAACCGACCAAAAGGAACGGTTGTGAAAGGGCGGCGACCAGGCCGAAGGACGTAACAATTTAAAAATCAACATCAGAATATCGGGCTTAAAGAGCACCGAAAACACCGCCGTTTCAAGTGTTTTTTTGCGGCGCCGCGGAATTCATGCCGTATTGCAAAAAAGAATCTCCGTTGCTAATTATATTCGAATATAAAACATAACGATATGCAGCCCCGCCGCTGCACCATTGATTTTATTATTTTATTTTAGAAAATTTGGATTCCCATGTCTTCTCAAAGTAGCGGAAAGCTTCCGAGAAACTACAATCTCGACATGTTGCGCGGTCTTGCCGCAGTTTGCGTTGCTTATTCTCATCTGGCGCTGAAGATGCACAATCGTGGCGATACTGATGGAGTGACCCGGGCCCTTTTCGATGTCACCAAGGTTTTTCTCGATGTCGGCAAATTCGGCGTGATCGTGCTGTTCGCGCTCGGCGGTTACTTCATTCTCTCATCGCTGCAAAATGCCGCTGTGCGGTATCGGAAACCGCTTACCGCCTTTGTCCTGCATCGGTTTTTCCATCTTTATCCCGCCTACTGGCTGTCCCTGTTTTTCGGCGTGCTGCTGCCCTGGGATGACCCGGGCAAGATATTCCCGGCCCATGTCGTCGCCATCAACGCCACGATGCTGCAGGGCTTTTTCATGACGGAAAATGTCATGGGACTCTACTGGACCCTGCAGATCAACCTGACTTTTTACGCGCTGTGCGTGCTGCTGTTCCTGATGGGACGAGCAGCCGATTTGCGGGTGGTGACGGCCGCAACAGTTGCGCTTTTTGGTTTTGCGGCAATTCTCTCCCTCGTAAGATACAAGCTCGGCATCAAGATGCCGGTTGCCCTGCCGCTGATGGTGGGTGTGTGCTTTCTGGCATCGCTGTGGAAGGCGTCAGATGCCGGGCGCAACCGTGACAGTCGATATTGTGCCTGGATTGCGGTCGGCACTTTCTACGCAATGCTTCTCCCCATCTGCCTCCTGGCCTATTCGCATGACTACGGCTTCGAGGAGACCTGGTATCGCTACGCCATCAGCTACGGCACAGGCATGACGGTTTTCCTTGCGGTTTCGGCGATGAAGAGGCCTGTCCTCAATCGGCTGGCGCCCCTCGGCGGTGCAAGCTACGCCATTTTTCTGTGTCATCCGTCCGTCTATGCGGCTCTCGACAGGATCGGGTTTACGCCAGCCAATACATCGCTGTCCCCATCCATCGTTATGGTTATTTCTGTCCTCTTGGCCATCACATGCGGCCTGGCCGCCAATCGTTTTGTTTTAGCACCCGTGCTCGCCTGGGGAGAGAATGTCGTCAATTCGGCATCCCGCAGACATTTAAGTGCAACCTTGGCCCGTTAAATTGAGATAGGAACATAGTCAGCAAGAATACGGCAGGAGATCTTGATGAAAGAAAACAGGCCTGTCGGTGCTCGCTCCATGACGCGACGTACATTGCTCTCTGCAGCCTCTTTCGCCTTCGCGGCAGCCGGTGGTCTGCGTGCCGCAGCGGCGAAGGTCAAAACCAATTTTTCTGCCGATACGGAGGCATTTCTGGACAGTGTTGGAGTGTGCGGCCATTTCACCCGCACACGTGGCGTCTATCCGGAACAATTCGACCGCATCCTTCCGGAACTCAAGGCTCTCGGAGTGCGCCATTTACGCGACGAAGGTATCATCTTTCCCGAAGACCGCCGGGAAAGCGCCTCCTTTAAGCGGCTGCGCCAGATCGTTGCGTCAGGCCTGCGCCTCACCGTCATCTGTTTTGACGATCTCAACCCCTATCTGAGCACGCCATTGGACAGGCTCGTGGATTTCTACGACTGGTGCGATGGCGGCATCGAGGTTTTCGAAGGCAGCAACGAACCCGTGCTTACGTCCGATCCGCAAAATGCGCCGCGCCTTTCGGCGCAACATCAGACTGCATTGCACGACGCCATCCGCGCAAACCCCGCGCTCAGGGATCTTCCCCTTGCCGCGCCAAGCTATGTCCTCAGCAACAGGGCGCTGGCGTTTGATCTCGCGAAGGTTTGCCAATATGGCAACATTCATCCCTATGCGGGCATGGAACACCCCGAAACGACCGGGCCGGGCGCCCTCTCGAAGTCTCTTGCCGCTTCCGCGCACATAGCAGCAGGCAGGCCGACGCTCGCCACCGAAATCGGCTACCATAGCGCCCTGAAGACCCAGAGCTTTCATTTTCCTGTCACCGAAGGAATAAGGGCGCGCTACATGCCGCGCACGCTCCTGTGGTGCTTCATCAATGGTATCCGCCGGACATATATCTATGAAATGGTGTCAAGCTTCGCCCGGGATGACACCAATCCCGAGTCCTCCTTCGGCCTGCTGCGCCACGATCTGAGCCGCACCGCCGCCTATGAGGCGGTGCGCGCCCTGCTCTCGCTCCTGACGGCAAGACGCCAGACCGCGCCCACGCAATGCCAGCTCGAATTCGTCGAAAGCGCCTCCGAAAGTGTTTCCCTGAGACTGTCGCGACCGGATGGCGCGCTGCTTGTGCCGGTGTGGCTTGCAATATCGGGCTGGCAATGGCCGGCGCAGATCGAAAACCCGCCAGCCGAACGTGCAGCAAGCTTTATCGTTACCGGTGCACACAGCCAGGTGATTGCCCACCGGTTTCAGGACGACGGCTCCGTTATCCAGCGCGTTATTCCGCAGGAAGGCGGGCAATATCGGCTTGCCGTCAGCGACCAGTTGACGGTGCTGGAAGTTTTTTGAACACTCACCAACGATTTCCAGCCGCAGCTTGAAACCTCCGCCCACACCGGGCGGGAGACTGGCGCGGCCGACATCTTTCGCGTGATCGACCGGGCAGTTGCTCTCACCGCTCAATGTTGAAGGGAGAGCCGCCTGACGCCGTCTCTTTTGCGATAGGCTCGATTAATCGGCGCCTCTATGAATCGATAAGACGCCAAGCCGCACACGATCGTCAGCAGCAAAGCCAGAACACCTGTGATGAGCACCGACACGATACCCGACAACCCCGTTACCCCGACAGCCTTCATCGCAATTTGAATCACCAGATTGTGGACGAGATAGATGGAATAGCTGGCATTTCCCAGATGGACCGGAAGCCAATGCCTTGCAACATAACCGTTCTGTTCAAGGAAGACGCAGCCGGAAACCAACAGCAGTCCCGCAACGCCCCAGGTCAGAGGCCGCACAATGTTGTTGTTATAGAGCTCGAATCCCGAGCTTGTCGCGAGGATGACTGACGCTCCGGCAACGATGAGAAACCAGGCCCCTCTCGGCCCCAGGAAGGGCGGCTTGTCTTTCCTTGCGCAGAAAAATGCTCCGAAGGCGGCACCCAGGGCGAAATCCAGCATCACCGGGCTGCTGTAATACCGCAGGTAATCATCAAGCGAAAACAGTAATCCGGACAGAACAAATGAACAGAGCAAGAATATAATAAGCAATATTCTCGTATAAAAATTCCCCACAACCATCAAAATCGAAAAAACAACATAAAAGAACATTTCGTAGTTCAGGGTCCACCCGACAGACAAGACCGGCTCCCAAAATCCTCCGCGTTCAAATGGTATGAAAAACAGGGACTTCCAGACGTAGCTCGGCTGCAACTCCATAACGCCGAGAGGGCGCGCGCCGAGGAGAAAAATAAAGACGATTATGAATGTCATTATCCAGTAAATCGGAACGACCCTGACAATTCTGTTCACCAGGAATTTCAAGGGATCGCCATCTTTGTTGTGAGTTGTGACGACCATTATGAATCCGCTCAGAACGAAGAATATGTCGACGCCGGAAGCACCGGCCTCGTATCGTCTGACACCCGGGAAAACCCGGTCGATAACGGGCATGAAATGATGGAAAAAGACCATGAACGCAGCAACCGCGCGTAAAACCTGAAGATTGATGATCATCAAATCAATATCCGTATGAATTTGGGATTAATCAAAAAATTATATTGATATAACAGGTGCTTAACTCGGAAAACCGGAGAAATTATAATTTTGCCACGCAGTGCGAAAAGTAAATGAGCAAGACGGGAAGACAAAATATCTCCCTTTATTCAAACATCAGCTAAAATCAAACAATTCCATATGCCTGTCAATTCCTCAGGACCGAGGAGAAGAACTTCGTGACTTTCATCGCTCGCCGACCAACGCCGTATCAAGCCTTGGGCAGCTATCGCCGGTTAAGGATACTTAAGAAGTTGCGGTTGCGTCGTTGTTTTAGCACTTGATCCGCCGCCTAGCCTATGCGATCTAAGAAGAACATTTTAAGTGCTGAATAACCATATCGGCATTGCGCGTAATTAAAGTCGTATTTTAAAAATTTGGAGAGTTGTGATGTCTCGCCTTCTTAATGGCTCGGCGCTCACCGGTGCGATATTGATTATCGGCACGGTTATAGTTTCCGCCTCAGCCCACGCACAGAATGTCGAACCTGCGCCAGGCGCGCCGCAGCAGCAGGCCGCGCCCGCCCAGAGCGTGGCGACAGGCGCACCGGTCAAATCCCCCGATGAAAGCACCGCCGCCTTTCTGGGGCGGGTGAACACGACCAGTCCGGACATGGTTCCCCTTGCCGCCGCTGAAGCGTTCAAGCAGTCTCCGACGTCGCCAACGGTCAGGGACCTGATCGCCGTCGCTTCCAGCACCGATGCCGCCACGGCCGAGCTGGCGGCGAAGGTGACGGGCGGATTTCCGATCATCGCCGTCTCCACCAGTGCCGCGCAGTTTTCCGAGCAGATTTCCGCACTTGTACTGAGCGACTCCAGCCAGTTGCCCGCCGTCGTCGCATTGGCACAGAAGGTCGGCAACAAGGATTTCTCGGAAGTGGTGGGCGAAGGTCTGGCGCTTGCCTATTCCGCGGCGATGCAGAACAACAACACGATCCTTGCGGCCGCCATTCAGCTGCAGACGAGGGGCGCCGGCGTGCCCTCCGATCTGCTGATCGCCTTCAGCGAAAACATTGAAGGAACCGCGGCCGGCCCGGCTGCGGCAGCAGCACCCGCGGCCGCAGCAGCCGCCTCGCCGATCGGCGGCGCGGGCTCCACGCCTGCGAGCGGCAACAGCGTCGGTGGTTCGGCGGGCGGCCAGACCGGAGCGGGTACCGCTCAGTCCGGTGGAACAGGCGCGCCTGCCGGCCGTGGCAGATCGCTTTCCACCGGCAGCACCAGTACGCCGGTCAGCACCAGCCCCGTTTAACAAAGCCCGGCCTTGCCGATCCCTACGGGAGCGGCGATCGCCCGAAACGTGATGCAACCGGGACTTTGGCAGGCCCTGTGCCTGCCTAAAAAAGCGAGGCTGACAGTTGTTGCAAAGGCACGATCCACTGACGATGGCCGATTTCGATAAAAACGGCTTTACGGCTGACTTTATCGATATAGACGCCGCACTTGCGACGGTTCGCCGTCAGTGGCGCATCGTGCTGGCGGCCGTCGCCGTTGCCGGGGCAATCGGCCTTGCTTTCGCAGCCACAGCCGTTCCGATCTATTCGGCTACTGCAACCCTTTTGATAGACCGCAACAACAGCCAGGTTGTCGAACAGCTTTCGACGATCGGGGGCGTGATCGAGGACGAGGCGTCCATTCTCAGCCAGGTCGAGGTGCTGCAATCGGAAACCATCGGCCTCGCCGTGGTCGACAGCCTCAACCTGACGGAAAACCAGGAATTCAGGGCGACACGCGCCTCGTTCCTAAGCTCCGTGCTGGGCACCATCCGCTCACTTGTCAACGTATCGCAATGGTTCGCGCCGGCGACAAAAGAGGCGGTAGTGGATGACGGAACCCTGAAAAGGGGTCTTTCGGACCGGTTGCTGCAGGGTCTCAGCGTCAAGCGTATCGGCCGGACCTATGCGCTGGAACTCACCTATAATTCGACGTCGCCGGTCCTTGCAGCGCAGATCGTCAACGCGGTCGCCGCAGCCTATCTGGTGGACAAGCTGAATTCCAAATATGAGGCAACGAGGCGGGCGAGCGACTGGCTGTCCGATCGCATTGCCGAACTGCGCCAGAGGGCGCTCGACACCGACCTCGCCGTCCAGAAATTCCGTGCTGAGCATAACCTGATCTCGACCGGCAATAACGGGCTGCTTTCCGACCAGCAGCTGGCGGAGTCGAACAGCGCGCTTATCCTGGCGCAATCGGAAACCGCCAGGGCGCGGGCAAGAGTGCAACGCATCGAACACATCCTCGCCACCGACGATGTCGATGCGGTCGTGACGGATATTCTCGACAGTTCGGTCGCAAACGACCTGCGGAAGAAATATCTCGAATCCTCGAAGGTCGAAGCCGAGATCACCGGTCGGCTGGGCGCCAACCATGTGCAGGCGGTGCGTCTGCGCAACGAGATGCAGGAATATCGCAGGCTGATGTTCCAGGAAATCAGCCGTATCGCGCAAAGTTATAAGAGCGATCTGGAAGTTTCCGAAGCAAGGGAGAAATCCCTGGCCGAAACCGTCGCCAAGGCCACCAATATCAGCAACTCCGCCGGCGAGACGCAGGTTCAGCTTCGCGAATTGCAGCGCGAGGCGGAAACCTACAAGAACATGTATCAGACATTCCTGCAGCGTTATCAGGAGGCCATGCAGCAGCAGTCCTTCCCGGTGACGGAAGCGCGCGTGATCTCCGAGGCCGTACCGCCGAGAACGCCAAGCAAGCCGAACAAGGCGCTCATTCTGGCGCTGTTCATGATCATGGGTGCGGCCGCGGGCGGCGGCGTCGCCATGTTCCGCGAATTCCGCGATCGCTTTTTTCGCACGGGGGAGCAGGTCCGCGACGTGCTTGGCCTGGAATTTCTGGGCAATACACCGCTTGTACCGAACAAGCTGGCTGCAGACACGGAACCGAGAGCGCAAGATGGCGGCCCAACCGTCACGCGCCCCTCCGGCGTTGCCCGTTATGCCGTAGACCACCCGCTCTCCTCCTTCGCCGAAACACTGCGCAGCACGCGGCTGGCGATCGATCTCGGCATAGCGGCAAAAAACGGCGCCAGGGTCGTCGGCGTCGTCTCCGCCCTGCCGGGTGAGGGAAAATCGACAATTTCCATCAATCTCGCGCAGCTTCTGGCCGCACAGGGCGCAAGGGTGCTGCTGCTCGATGCGGATATTCGCAACCCGGGCGCCACCCGCGCCCTTGCCCGCCACGCGACAGCAGGCCTGCTTGAAGTGCTGCTGGAAGGTCGCTCCATCCGCGATGCGCTTGTGCATGATGAAAAGACTCGGCTTGCTTTCCTGCCCACGGTCGTCAAGCAGCGTGTCCCGCACTCCTCGGAACTCCTGACTTCCGCGCAGATGCACCGCCTGCTGGCCGAGGCAAGCGGGGCCTTCGATTACATCATCGTCGACCTGCCGCCACTTGGCCCCGTTGTTGATGCGCGGGCGATGGCCGGCCGGATCGACGGCTTCGTTTTCGTCACGGAATGGGGCAAAACCGCACGGCGGGCGGTTCGCAACACCATCGAAAACGAAGTTCAAATCCGCAAGAAATGTCTGGGCGTCATTCTCAACAAGGTCGACACGGAGAAGCTCAAGCTTTACCGGGCTTACGGTTCAAGCGAATATTATCATTCCCGCTACACGCGATATTATCATGACTAGGACCGCTGGCGTGCCGAGCCTGCGCAGGGTCCTGACGGTCACGCCGGTATTGATCGTTTCGCTATTTGTGTTGTTGCTCGCGGCCCAGGCTTTTTCCGAAACACGACGGTTTTCCGATATCATCGCTTTGGCGCGCATTGCCGACGAGGACAATGGTCTCTCTTCCGATCTGCTGACGAAAACCGTCGAGGGTCTGCAGCCCGTCATTGCCGAAAAAATCTGCCGTTCGGATATCATCAAGGCTGGGATGCGGCTCGTGCTTGCCGATATCGACGCCCATGCCGGGGATGCATCGCCAGAAGCGGATGCCATGCGCCTCGGTTTTGCCGAAACCTATATGCGCCACGCCCTGTCGTGTCTTCCGGCCAATGGCGATGTCTGGCTGCGCCTCGCCATGGTTCGCTCGTTGCGCAACGCCTCTGCCATGGAAATCGCCGTGCTGACGAATTTCTCCCAGCTTTATGGCCCCGCCGATGCCAATCTGATCCGCGGGCGCTTCGTCATCTGGCAACAATTTACCAAGGGCGCCCTACCGCAGGCTGAGGCGGCCCGTGAAGCCGACACCGCGATCGTCTGCGGCAGGCAGGGCGAAATATTGCGATGGTCGTTGCGGCATGTCTGCTCCCAGGAGCTTCAGACCGGCATGCAAAGCGCCAAACCACGGCCCTGAGATACACGGAAGCGCCAAGTCCTTTCTTTAGTTCATCGTCACCACAACAAGCAGATCTCAAAAGCCGAACATCATGCAGATCCTCGACGCTCCACCGGAATTGCTGTCATCCTCGCCGCCCCGGCCGGCATTTGTTCTGCATCGCGCCCAGGCAATCGTCACGATCGCTTTCTGGACCATATTCCTGCTTGCCTTGCTCAATCGCGGCGCAACCGACATCGAAAGCCGGATCGTCATCACATTCGCCGCCTATCTGCTGCTCCTTGCCGCCCTGCCTCTCTTCGGCCCGCCCCAGCCCGCCATAGGGAAGGCCCTGGCAGCGGCCTGTCTTCTGCTCGGCGCACTGATGCTTCAGGTCTTGCTTCAGACATCCGCCAGGCAGGGCGTACTGCCGTCCAACCCCGCCTGGTCCGCCGCCGCGATGTTTACGCAGGTGGCGCCCGCGGCCACGATCTCGCTCACGCCGGCAGATGACTGGCTGGGCCTGCTGAGCGCCGCCTTGCCCTTTGGCGCCTTCATGACCGGGCTCGTGATCTTTAATACGGACGAGCGTGCAGCAAAAGCACTGCGATGGTTCGCAATCGCCGGCGGCTGGCTGTCGCTGGGCGCGATCCTGCAATTTCTCCTGTTTCCCGATATGCTCGGCCTTATTCAAAAGCGTTTTTATCTCAGCAGCCTGACGGGGCTCTTCGTCAACCGCAATACGGCAGCGACTTTCTTCGGGCTTATCCTGCTCACGCTTGTGGTGCTGCTGAGTAACAAGCTGGCGGCTCCGGATTGGGGAAGGGTGAGAGCGCTTGTGGCAAACCGCCTGACGGTGCCGGGCGATCAAAAACGCCTCATCCGCCACGCCGCCTTCATCGGCCTTCTGACCGGGTTCTGTTTCATCGCCCTGATGCTGACGGGATCACGCGCGGGCATCATGTCCAGTTTCGCGGCGCTGCTTTTGCTCATCCTTCTCATCGTTTTCAACTCTCCCGGGCCCGGCCGGAATGTCGCGCCCTCACGGCGCAGAAGACGCGGCTCCAGACGACGCGCAGCAATCCTGCTCGCCATCGCCATCGGCCTCTTCGCCCTTTTTGCAAATCGTGTAGCGCTGCGTATGGAAACACGCCTCGAAGACGACATGCGCTTCTGCTATATGCCCGGTATTGCACGCGCGATAACGGATAACTGGCCCCTGGGCGCGGGACTGGCCAGCTTTTCAGAAACCTACGCTCCCTATCATTCCGCGCAATGCGGCGTCGATGCCGTCGTCACCCATGCCCATAATGTGTATGCCGAGGGCTTGCTGACGCTCGGAGCCGCTTTCCCGTTTTATGCGGCATTTTTCCTGTTCGGCCAGTTGCTTATTTTCATTCGCGGGGCCCGCAGGCGCAAAACTTATCGTTATGCCTCGCATCTCGGCCTCGCCGGGCTGCTGCTGGTGGCGCTGCACTCGTCCCTCGATTTTTCACTGCAAGTGCCGGGCTTCGCCATGGCTTACGCCGTTTTCCTCGCACCCATCGTCACCCTTTGCCTGCACCCACCAGGAGCAGATCGGCGCAGACAAACTTCGGCCAATGCCGCTTCCTCCGTCTCGGCCGCCGGCACAGGAATTTAAACATGCGTATATTGCAGGTGACATCACTGTTTTCTCCCGACCGTGTGGGAGGCGCGGAGATATTCGTCGAAGACCTTGCCCGGGGTTTGGCAGGGAAAGGACATACAGTCGCGGTTGCCGCCATTTCCCGGGAGCGCAAGACCGCAGAATTGCGAGACGGTTTAGCCATTCATCGGCTTGGACATACGACGCCCTTTTTCATTGGGGATTGGGAGAGTCAAGCAGAGTGGAAACGCAAATATTACAAGGTCGCCGTCCAGATCGATCCCCGGCTGGTGCAGCGGCTGGCGCGCGTCATTGAGGATTTTCGCCCGGATGTGGTCAATACCCATTCCCTCTCGGAACTGACGCCGCTGATCTGGCCGATGATTGGCAGACGCGGTATTCCGCTTGTGCACTCCCTGCATGATTTCACCAGCATGTGCACCAATGGCTCCCTGTTTCACGAAGGGCATATCTGCGATGGCAGGAGCAAAAAATGCCGGGCCTTCTCCTGTCTGCACCGGCGCTGCCAAGGCGCGGTGGATGCTGTCACAGGCGTTGGCAGCGACATTCTGAAACGCCATCTGGAGGCCGGTTTTTTCACGCACGTTCCTGAAAATCGCCGCGCGATAATCTGGAACGCCATCGCGCAACCAGAATCGTTGAATCCTCGCAAAGCCCGTGTTGCAGGAGAACCGCTGGTTTTCGGTTATCTCGGACGTATCGAAGAACCCAAGGGCGCCGATCTCCTTATCGGGGCCATGCGGCTCCTGCCCCCGCAAGGTTGGCGAATGACCATGGCCGGTCGAGCGCCCGGCGGCATCGAAACCTATAAGCGAAAGGCATCAGGCCTGCCCGTCGACTTTCCCGGATATGTCGAGGCCGACAGTTTTTTTGCTGGCATAGATTGCCTCGTCGTGCCGCCTTTGTGGCCGGAGGCTTTCGGCAGAACGGTAGCGGAGGCCATTTTGCGCGGCGTCCCTGTTATTGGAGCCAATCTCGCCGGAGTTGCCGAACAGATTGGTCGCGACAGGCCGGACCGCCTTTTTGCGCCAGGTAATGCCAACGAACTTGCCGCCCGTATGATCGAGGCCATGAAAAATCCTGCCGTTCTCACAGAGTTGGCGCAAACCAGAGAGCGGATTTCTCAAGGCGTCGCGCCGGAACGGGTGATTTCCGCGTATGAAAAACTTTATGCTGATCTGCGGCGGCCGATCACGGCATAGTCAGGCCGTCTCGTGGAAAAGCTGCGCATATGTCTCCGCCGCCTTTTCCCAGGAATAAAGGCTGCGGTTTTCGTAACCCGCCTGGCGCAGCGTCTCCGCAAGCGCCGGCTCGCGAAAGAGCCGCTCCAGAGTTGCGACGAGACTATCGGTGTCCGAGGGATCGAAGGTCAGCGCGCCCATACCGGCAATTTCTGGTGTCGCAGAACGATTGGAGCAGACGACCGGGCATCCCAGTTGCTGCGCCTCCAGCACCGGCAGGCAGAAGCCCTCATAAGTGGAAGGCACGCAAAGGCAGGCTGCATGACGATAAAGTTCCGCCAGTTCCCGGTCATCTATGCTTGAAAGCCGGATAAGCCGGGCCTTCAATCCCGGATCGTCAAGCGTGTTGGCGATTTCTTCCGCCTCGTCGCGGCCCACATGGACAATACGCAGGTCCGGCATCGTCGGGCCCAATCGCGCAAAAGCCTTGCCCAGAAGTGCAAAATTCTTGTTCGAGGTCGCGTTTCCGACCGCCAGTATGTAACGCCCCGCGATCGGCGGCGGCGCAGCCGTGGCCCCTGCATCCAGCTTCAATGTGCTGTCGGAATGAATGGTCACGCTCTTGCGGGCAGCCCCGGGATAAAAACGCGCAAGATCCATTCGCGTCGCGTCGGATACACACGCGATCCGGTGCGAACCGGCCAGCATGAGGCGAAAAATGAAATCGGTGGTCAAGGCCGCCCGCCAGCCAATCTGTTCAGGTATGGTCTTGAAATAGAGATCGTGAACAAGGGTGATCCGACGCCTGCCGCCCAGCGGGCTGCCAAAAGGATCGGCATTAAAAAGCACGTCAATGCCTTCCCGGCGGCAAAGCACCGGCAGCGTCATGGCCTGCCGCAGCACGTCAAGCACCATGATGTGCGGCCGAGCCGTCTCTATCAGCCGCAGGCGGCTGTCGCGCAATTCCGCGGGCAATTGCGCCCGCGTCCAGGGCGAGCGCAGGATATAATCATCATCAGTCTGCTCTAGAAGCCGCTCCAGCAGGCTGAAGGTTACGCGGGCAACGCCGGAAGCTTTCCCGCCATACTGGCTCGGCATGTTCACGAGAATGCGCATTCCAACCTTCCACCCGTTTGGGATTGCCGCCTGTGAGCGGTCGCAGACCGCAGCGTCACGCTACTTCAGACAAAAGCGCGGAGATCGTCCTGCAGGTTTCCTCGAGCGAAAAACGCCGCATCACATCTTCCCGCCCCTTCTTCCCCAGTTTTTCAGCCAACCTCGGGTCCGTCAGGATGCGGCCCAGCGCCGCGGCCAGTGCCGGCGCATCCGCAGGCGGCACAAGCAGGCCGGTTTCACCATCACGGATGATCTCGGTGACCCCACCGCCGCGGGTGGCGACAACCGGTCTTCCGCACATCATGGCCTCCACCACCACACGACCAAACGGTTCGGCAACAACTGAGGTATGGGCAACCGCGTCCATCGCCGCCATCAACTCCGTTACATCCGGGCGAAAACCGAGAAATCGGACACGGGAATCAAGACCGAGACTGGATGCCAGCGTGCGGATGCGGCCTTCGTAAGCCTCCTGCCCAAAAAGCGCGCTGCCGACGATCACGGCCTGGACCCCCTCCATTGCAGCAATCGCCTCAAGGAAAACATGCTGCCCCTTCCATTCGCTCAACCGGCCGAACAATCCGATCAGTGGCTGTGGGCCAAGGCCGAGCTCCCTGCGCAATTGCTGAGCCCTTGCGGGGTCATAAACCGACGCTTTGGCTGGGTCGAAACCGTTATAGACGATGCGGACCTTTTCCTCCTCGCCTCCCGCCTTCACAAAAGCCCTGCCCGTCTCTTGCGAATTGACGGCAACCAGCCTTGCGAAAAGACGCGAGAATGTCAGCGAAGCGCGGCGGTTTGCGGCGCTGAAGGCGGGGTCGGTGACGATATCATGCAGGATCCAGATCAACGGCCGACGACTGAGCTTCGCCGCCAACGCGCAGACAAAAAGCGCCTTTTGCGAATTGGCACAGATCACGTCATGGTTTTTTGCCTGACGGCTGAGCTGCCAGGCAACGGCCAAAACATCGACGGCCCCTCGCAGCATCGCACCGAACGACGAATCCCGCCGGATCGACAGCATTTTTTCTCCCGCAGACAGCAGAAGAGGCGGCCTGCCGCATTCCGCCAGATCGTCCGCTGCCCCCCCGCCACTGAGGAAGCAGGCTCGCCAGGAACGCGGCCCGGCCTTGACGATATCCGCCAGAAAAAGTTCGGCACCGCCCTTTTCCCCCGTGTGGCTGACGAAAAGCGCCGATGTCATGCCTTGAGCTCCACGGCATGCAGACACCAGGGATAGCACCACTCCGTCTTGCGCGCATCGCCCGGGTCGGGGTCAGAACGACCGCCCCCTCCGTCAATGGCGGCGGGATATTCGGCGGAGACAGTAATTGAGAAATAACAATACTTGATCGCGCGGAAAAAAAGTGACATTCAAACCTTCGTGCGGATCACAAATCCGACCCAGATAAAATAAAAAATCTATTTTATTTATATGCTTTAGTTGAAATCGAAGAAAATTCGTGACGTGCAGTTTTATCGCGATTCAGCGTCCGGCTCACTGTGTTTTTCCCCGGGCCTCACCGCGAGGTTATTCTCAAGGGGCAGACAAGGAGACCGAAATGATGCTGCTTGAAGACAAGATATGCATATATATGACCGGAACGGAAGAGGTGCCGGCATGATCGGCGTATCGCTCGGCATTTCCCAACAAAACCGCACACCGATGGCGGGATCAGTCGATGCATTCTCCCCCCTGCGCGCCCGTCTTGTTGCGGGCAAGAACGCCACGATCTTCGTGAATGGCGACAGCACCGCCCATGCGGACGACGGGCCATTCCAGCAATTCGCCATCATGCTTGGCGGCCTGCATGATATCAAGGTCGTGCTTTACCGCTGGGCGGAATGGCAGACCCATGCCTCGACGGGTCCCAAGGCCTATGCCGACCCGGTTATACTGCGCGCCGGCACGGGCGCGACGCTGACTGTCTATCTTGCCACACTGCCGGTTGGCAGGCCGGGCTACATGCTTGCCGAACAGCGCATGGCGGCGCTGCAAATTCCACGCCCCGACCTTTGCATCATGCATCACGGATATAATATGCAGAGCTTCGAAACGCCGGGCGGCATTCGAAGCCCCGGAAGGGCTGCCCTGCTTGGGCCGCTGGGCATGACCGAATGGCATTGGCCGGGCGCTGCACAGCTCATCACCACCCAAAACCCCTGGAAGGATGGAACGGGCTACGACAAGGTCTATCACACCATACTGGACGTCGCCCGGGCGCACCCGAACCTGACGCTTGTGGACACCCATGCGGCATTTATCGCAAACGGCAAGGACGCCACGCTTTACAACGACAATATTCATCCCAGCAGCACAGGTTCGGCGCTCATCGCCAGAACCTTGTTCGCCGCCTATCTGGCGTCAGCGCCGAATAGCGGCTTCGAGACTCCATGCTGGCCAAAACTATCCGCCACCAACCTGATCGCCAACGGCGATTTCACCGAATGGTCCGGGCCCGCTCCTTCAGGCTGGTCCCTTGCAGAGTCAGCCTCCGCCACCAAGAGCACGGAGGTCACCTTCTCCCCCTCTTTCGCCTATAGCCTCGCATTGCGAGCGAATGGCAGCGAGTTCAGCGGGCTTTTCCATTATTTCCGCAACGAAGAAGCGGCCGCGATGATCGGCAAGACTCTCTCCTTTGCGGTGCTCTATAAGAACAGCGCAGGACAACGCACTCCTTTTGTAGACTTGGTTGCTAAAAGCGGGGGCGATCTCAGGACGATCATCTGCGGCACCTTGCAATTTGGAGACGCTGGCATCCTCGATAACAGCGGCTGGATGTGGGCCACAGCCAATGGAATTCCGCTGGATCCCGATATCGATCCGAGCGGATACAGTTTCTACCTCCGAGTCCTCCCAGCCTTTGGCTATAGTGTCCCGACGTCCAATGCACCGCTTTACCTTCAAAGGATAATTGCGGTGGAAGGAGATTTGCCGAAAGGTAATCTCACCGGCTGAAGAATAAAGGAAAGGACTTGCACGCCGACGTCATCAGGATCACTATCCAACGCCTCACCACATGGTCGCGGCGCCCAACAACCTCAGGACAATTTCATTGTCTGCAGCGAAGAATAAAGGCCGCGAATGACAAGTCATGCAAATAACGGGGCTGCTTATCGATCATCGATACCAGGTTTCGTCGTGGCGATGCCGTTTTATCCTTCCAAAATCATCGGTGTGCCTGGCGTGATCCTGGCGTTTTTCGTTTTTTCCATTGGCTTTTTTATTCAATGCAACATCGTGACGAGCAATATCGGACTGCGCTTCCTGAACATTAGCGACATGCTGGTTTTGGTAACGCTTCCTGTTATCGCCATTCTCTATATTCGCTGCCTCACCCCCTCAATCATTCTTCTCTATCTCGTTCCGCTGACCGTTTTTTTTCTACTTTCTACTTTCTTCGCGGATGATCGTGGCGAAGGCGAATTTTATACGACAGCGCTGACATATTTTTACGCGATCTATTTCCTCTTTTTCGCCTATATGCTTTTCAAGGAGAACCTTCTCGAATTATTCTCTTGGGGCATGTTCATCGGTTTCATCGCGGTGACTATCCTGTTGTTCCTGGATATCGTCATTCATGACAGGCTCGCCTCGCTTGGCCTATCCTTCATGTTCGATGAGGCGTCGGTGCTGGAGTCCGCGGCTCGAGGTGAAATAAGCCCGCTATTATTACGTTTGGAGAAGGCGGGGGGAATATGGCCAGTGGGCAACACGGCCGGACCGGCTTTCGCTCTAGCCGGTGCGGCAGCCGCTCATCTTGCGGAGCGCTACAAGCGCCCAATGCTCTTTGCTATATTTATACTGGTATATTTGGCCAGCTTCACGCTGACGCTCAATCGATCGGGCCTATTTGCCGTAATCGCGATCGGACTCTATTTTTACTTTAGAAATTTTTCGATACGAATGCTGTTCAGCACCTATTTCGGTTTCGCTCTATCTGCGCTCGTCATCGCTGCCGTTTTGCCCTTCGGAATTCTCGATTTCGCAGAACAGGCGTTCTCGAAACGCTTTGTGGAGGACAGCCACAGTACCGACAACGTGCAGGAACGATGGACAACCATCGCAGGCGGCTTCCAAGTGATGCTCGATCACCCTTTCGGCGTCGGTTTCACGGCACGAATTCAGGAGCTTACGCAGGTCGCGGGTATCGGCACGCCGCATAACGGCTTTCTGGCTACTGCCTACGCCTCCGGCATCCCGTTTTGCCTTCTAGCTGCCTTCGCACTCGTCTATACGATCCTTCGGAAACGCAAAGTCGGTTTTTTCGCCTATTCCGCGATAGCGGTCATTATCGGTTACCAATTTGAAGAACTGAATTTTAATCCCGTCTTCATGGCGCATGTGGGGCTAGCACTGGCGTACGCCTCTATCGACCTCGATTTCAGGTTTTTCCTGAAGAACGCCATGATGCGGCTGACGGCAATGGCCAGCGGTGGAGGCAGCTCGGCAGTGCCATTTTCCCGGTGATAATGTTGGTGCCAATGCCAAGGAGCCGGTCACGAAATGTCGACAATTTCAATCTCCCTGTCAGCCAACCCGACAAAGTCTCCGACCGCTCTTCCCATCAAGGCCCGAGCCACCGGAGAAACATAGGACATCGATCCCCTGGCGGGATTGGCCTCATCCTCGCCAACGATCCGCAACCGCTGCGTGCGGCCATCGTCGCGGCGGAAGGTTACCAGATTGCCGAATGCCACAACGGCATTTGTGGGCGGATCTGGCATCACCTGAGCTGTGCGGACTCGCTCCGCAAAATAACGCATGTCTCGCAATGGGCCGGCAGAAGCGCGCCGCCTTTCATTTACATCCTCGATCGCGCCAGCGGCTTCACAGGCTTCACGGGCCAATTGTAACTGCCCTTCCAGAGCTTTCAGCCCTGTCTTGGTCACCAGATTGGGATGAGGTGAAATCACCCGATCCGGCAGAACCGTTTCGGCTGCGGTCTCCGCACTGTCTTCCTTGGTAAAGGCTACACTCAATCCTGCAACTCCATTGCGACGGGATGCTGACAACAACCGCTAACCCGGAGCGATTTTGCCACTACCGGCAGCAACGCAGCAAGAGCACAAATCCAAGAAACGATCTTTCGATCTCAATCAAACAGGAACAAGCCAACTCTCTGCGTGATATCTCCCGTCCGTCCGGAACGGAACATACCCCTCATTTCTGGCCCTAACAGGAAGCTTTTCGCGCTGTTAGGCTGTTGTTCAGGAGGAGGTAGGAAGCGACGCGAAAGGACAGGAGAAGGCTTATGGCCAGAACAGTTGTGAATGCGCTTGGAGACACACTCTACTATAGCGGCAGTTCCACCGGATTTTTCTCCGCCACGGGCTCCGGCCCGCTGCTTGCCGGTACGGCCGGCAATGATTCCATGTGGGGTGACAGTTCCGTCAATGTGACAATGGCGGGCGGCACCGGGGACGATATTTATTATCTTTATTCCAGCATCAATCGCGCCGTCGAAAATGCCGGAGAGGGTATCGATACGATCGACACCTGGATGAGCTATACACTTCCCGAAAATTTCGAAAACTTGCGGGTCACCGGCGATGGCCGTTATGCCTTCGGCAATTCGCTCGACAATATCATCACGGGCGGATCTGGCAGCCAGACGATTGACGGCGGTGCCGGCAATGATGTGCTGATTGGCGGCGGCGGTGCGGATACGTTCGTATTCACGAGCGGCAATGGCACCGATCTCATCATGGATTTCAGCGCCAATGACACGATCCGCCTCAATGGCTACGGCATTACCTCTTTCGAGCAGCTTGCAAGCAGTGCCACGCAGCAGGGCAATGATCTGTGGCTGAATTTCTCGAATGGCGAAGCCGTCGTTTTGGCCGGAACGACCATAGACGATATCCAGCCCGATCAGTTCGAGCTCAGCCTCGACCGGTCATCCCTGACACAAACCTTTGCAGACGAGTTTGATACGCTGTCACTGCGCAACGGTGATCAGGGAACCTGGGATGCCAAATATTGGTGGGCACCGGAGAAGGGCAGTTCCCTGACGACGAATGGCGAGGCGCAGTGGTATATCAACCCGGCATATACCGGAACGTCGGAGGTAGACCCGTTCAGCGTCAGAAACGGCGTCCTGACCATCACGGCTGCCGAGACCCCGCAATCGATCGCCGACGAGGTCGAGGGATATGATTACACCTCCGGGATGCTGAACACCTATTCCTCCTTCAGCCAGACCTATGGATATTTTGAAATTCGCGCCGATATGCCGACCGATCGCGGTGCCTGGCCGGCCTTCTGGCTTCTGCCGGAAGACGGGTCGTGGCCGCCGGAACTGGACGTCATCGAAATGCGCGGCCAAAATCCCAATACGCTCATCATGTCCACACATTCGAATGCGACCGGCGAACAGACTTCTGTCATCAACAATGTCAGCGTGCCGAGCACGGAGGGGTTTCACACATACGGCGTGTTGTGGGATGCCGAACACATCACCTGGTATTTCGATGATGTCGCCGTTGCGCAAACGGATACGCCTGACGATATGCATGATCCGATGTACATGGTCGTCAATCTTGCCGTCGGCGGCATGGCGGGAACACCCTCGGCAGGTGATTTCAGCGACGGTTCGCAAATGATGATCGACTACATCAGGGCCTATTCGCTCTCCGACTGGGCAGCGTGAACAGAATGCCGGCAGCCGCGTCCGCAACTGCCGGCGTCTCCGGCGTCGGCCGATCGCGGCCGCGCGCAATTCGGTTCCCTCACTCTGCTGCGAGCAGTGTCCGTTCGGCATTAAGCGTCATCAGACGCCGCGCCGTTTCGAGGCTTGCGGGCTGCTCGGCCCGATAGCGACGGCCGATTTCCATCATCAGAACGGTGTCAGGCAGGAAGGTCAGTTCGGAGAAGATGCTCTCCCATTCAATGTCGCCCCAGCCGAGCGGCATATGTAGATCGCCGATGCCGAGCGCTGTGTTTTCCTGCGGAAAATAGGGCTGGTAGAAACCCTGCGGCCGGCCGAAGGAATCGTGGACATGGAGATGACCGGCGACCGGCGCCATCGCACGAAGCTGTTCACGGAAGTCCAGGCCACGATAAGTGGATTCGAGATATGCATGGCTGAAGTCGATCAGCGCCACGACATTGTCGTGGCCGACAGCCTTAACGGTCGCTGCCACCTCAGCCGGTGTCTGGCGGTATTGGCCGGGTTCGGTGGTGAAGATATTTTCGAGCGCAATCCGCACACCATAGGGCCGGCAGAATTCCGCGAGTTCGAAAAGCGCGTCGCGTTCACGATGATCGGCCTCTGCCCGCTCGGCGATCTGGTCAGCGCGCAGCGCGCCGCCATGCTGGACAAGAATACCCGCACCGATGCGGTCACAGAGAACGGCAAGCGCCTTCGCGGCATCGATCTGGTAGCGGCAGGTCACCGGATCCATGAAGTTGGATGAAACCAGGCCGTGCACCGTGTAACGGAAATCGAACTGCCTTGCGAGCGACACGAGACGGTCCGCGCGCTCCTCGATGATACGGCCGCCGGCAATCACGTCGAGGCTGGTGGCGGCGATTTCGACGGTGTCGCAGCCAATATCGGCAAGGGCACGCAAATCGTTTTCAAGCGTGGCGAACTCGCCATCGTCCGAGCCGGCGTTAAAACCGGTACCAATAAGATTGCTCACTTCGTCATCTCCAGAGCTAAGAAAGTCATGCGAATTCGCGCGACCGCGCAGCGCGTCATGCCGCGTCGAAAGATCAAGCCGGCGAGCACAGACATGGTCTGTCTCGGCCGAAGCGACGTGATAAGAAAAGTCCGTGCCCGCCGGCGAGGCCAACGGGTGGACCGTGGTGATGCGTCTCCATCGAGACCGATCACTCAATTAAGTTTGTTCATTTACAGCTTTATGACATTCCGCTGTGCGAAGTCCGCAAATCGACGTGGCGGAAGCGGCGCTACAGGGCTGCGGAGGAGCCGGACTGGATGTCCACTCAGTTTCGGGGGGGGCGACACCCTCCAAGTTCCGGTGCCCGAATTAGTGGCGGACGATATCGGCGGTTGAATCCCGTTTTTGGGCAGGAGGAGTCAACCGAGATTACGCACCATGAAATAGATCAGCAGGCAATGCCCAATCGCAAGCACTGCCCATGCCCATTTCGCGACCCTGATATCGGCGTCGACGACCATGTTGCTGATTTCGGCCCGGCGTCCCGCTTCTTCCGCCTCGCGCACTTCCGAAGGGCGCAGCGGGAACGTCGCCCTGGCCTCCGCCTCTTCCACGACATGAAGCCTGTCTTTATGAGCTTGCGGACGTGGTTCCCCCTCGGCGCGCTCCGTCGAAAACGCACGGCTGTCGGAAGCGCTATTCACCGCCAGAAGCTGCGATGACACCCGCCTGTTACGCACGTTACCTTGATTGGGCATCATAATTTTCCACACAATAAAAATAAAAATATGCACCGGTATTCCCCGACCAAGCCTGAGCTCTGCCAGGTGAATCCACCGAACCCCCTCTGCCCGCGCGCCGCGTTCTCCCCTGAACGCGAAGCACCCCGCAATCAGCGCGCCGCGCCCGCGGGAAAACTCCGCCCGCCCGGGTGAGGTTTCGCCTCCCGCTGGATCAGGAAAACTGATTTTTCCACCGGCAGCGGCTCCACCGTCCGGTAACGCTGAAAACGTCTGGAATATTCGAACCGGATGAGCCTGTCGTCGAATTTACCCGCCAGAACGCGATAGCCGTTGACCACCTCGTTCAGGATTTCCAGTTCCTCTCCCCACAGCCAGCCGCCATAGAAAGTGCCTTCGTTCGAACGCAGCACGATCTCGAAGAAGTGTCCGCCCGCCACGGCAGGCATGCGGAAGAGAATGTCGAGATTGTCCTCATCCTGATCATCGCATTTTTCCGCCGACAGCCTTGCATGCGCGACCTTCGCGTGAACCAGCGCCGAGACCGGATAAAACGGGCGGCCCTTGAACCACATGAATTCACTAACCGCGTATCCGACGTCATCGGCGCGCTGGTAAGGCTCAATACGCGGCTCGAATGCCATGTAGCTTCCGTTGAACGCTATCACTTTCGATGATCCCCGATACCTGTCGCCTGCCGTTCCGCCCGTCATTCACGCTTCTGTTTGCGACAATAGGCAGGCGGCGTCACACCAGCGTCAAATCGAATGCTATGATGACTTTCAATTTCCCGGGCACGTTGTTAGATGGTGATTCAAGGGGGACGAAAGTGGCTGGGAACGATGAACTGATAGCGATCCGGCTTTTTGGCACCCCGCGCTGTGAAGCGGTGCGGGAGGCATTTTTTCCGTCCAAGGGTTTTGCCCTCACGGCCGCCCTGATCCTTGCTCCCAACCAGTCCCTGTCGCGCCAGCACCTCGCATCGCTGCTGTGGGAAGATGTCGAGCAAAAAAGGGCGCTGGGCAATTTGCGGCAGCTCATTCTGCGCCTTCAGAAACTCTTCGGCGACGACGAGGCCATTCTGCTGACGGAAGGGAATGATCTGAAGGCCGGAAAGCTGGCGCAGCGCACCGACCTCGCGCTTTTTCTCGCCGATGCGAGAGCCGAAGACCCGATGCGGCGGCTGAAGGCCCTTCTGGAGTTCGGCGGCGACCTTCTGGAGGGACTGGATGCCGGCCAGGACCATCTCTACCTCTGGCTGCTTTCAGAGCGTCGCCGTCTCAAGGACCTGTTTTTTTCGAGCTACACGCAGCTTCTGGAGGAGCTGACCCGCTTCGGTCGCGCCAGCTCGAATGATATCGCCAGACTTTCCGAGCGCGCGCGCAATATCGAGCCGGAGCGCGAAGAAACCTATCGTGCCGCCATGGCCTCCTATGCGCGGATCGGCAATATCAGCGGTTGCGAGAGCATGTACCAGCTGTTGCTGGAACAGCTCCGCCAGGAGGGACGCACGCCGGAAGCCGAAACCGTCGCGCTGAGGCGGCGAATACAAAGCCTCACCGCGACAATCGCGACCCCCGCCGAGCCGGAGGAAAGCAGTCGCCGGCAATCGCTGGCAAAACCGCGCGTGGCTTTCGGCCGGCCGGCGCGGGTGGACGGGCTATCCGTTTCACCGGTGATGCAGGCCTTTGTCGAAGACGTCGCAAACAGCCTTGTGCGGTATCGGACCTTCACCGTCCTTTCACCGCACAGTACCTTCGCGCTCTCGCATGACCGGGCGGATGACGGATATGCCATGTTGCGGGCCGATTATCGCATCACGTCGACAGTTTTTGACGATGCCCGCATGTCCGTGGCGCTGATCGAGGAAACGACCGGTGAAATCGTCTGGTCGCTGGAGGCGGTGCTGACCGAAAGGCACATCCACGCTGCCTTCCGGCTGCTGTCCAAACAGGTGGCTGCTGCGCTTGCGCGGGAGATCGAGCGGCTTCAGGTGGAACCCGACCGCAACCACAGTGGCGAGGCTTACCGGCAATTGCTGGAGGGCCAGCAGCTTCTGCGCGGCAAATGCGACCTGCCGCTCCTGCGCAGGGCCCGCTCGATGTTCCGCAAGGCTGTCGATCTCGATCACGGAATGGCGGTCGCCCGCGCCCGCGTTGCGCAAAGTCTGCAACTGGAGTGGCTGATGCTGGGCGGTAACGACCCTCACCTGCTGCACCGCGCCAAGGCCGAGGCTGACGCCTCTGTGGAGATTGATCCGGCCCTCGGCGTCGGCCACTGGATGTGCGCGGTGGTGGCGCTTTATCAGCGGGATTTCGACATGTCCGCCGAGAAATTCTTCGAGGCGGAAGCGCTCGCCCCAAACTCAGCCGACCTGCTTCTCCAGCATGCCGATGCGCTCGCCCATTTCGGTGAGGCGGAAGTCGCGTGGGAAAAATTTCAGCAGGCCATCGACCTCAACCCGCTCGCCCCCGATATTTACTGGTGGGCTGGCGCCAGCATCGCATTCAAGCGCGAGGATTATGGGGCCGCGGTGGAACTCTGCGGTCGCATGGAAAACGATGAGCCCGCGCTGCGAGTTCTGACCGCAAGTCACGCGCTCCACGGAGATCTGGCCGCCGCCCGGGAAGCCGGCAGCAGGCTACAGGAAAACTATCCGGGCATGACGGCAAGGGAGATCAGCAGCCTGTCTCCGGACCGCGACCCGGTAGCAAACGAAAAATTTTATCAAGCGCTTCGTTTAGCCGGGATCAAATAGGAGAGAATATGTCGTCGCATTTCTTTATCGTCGGGAAAAAGGGTTTTGGCGTTCTGTTCATTCGCACCACGCCGCTCAGGGTTGCTTCGGTATCGCACGAAACGATCACCGCCTATGAGGCGAACCACCCCGGCGTGGATGGTTACGCCCGCGTGGCTGCAGCAGCCAAGGCCATGCTTGTCCGCCAGGACGGCCAACCTGAAGCCGAGCTGGACCAGGTCCAGATTCAAGGCATCGAGGCGCTTGTGTCAGGCGGCGCCGTTGTGTCCGAAGCCGATTTCGCCTTTATCGGTGAAGTGGTCGATGCCGGCTGGGATTTCAACCGCATGGTGCTGACGCCGATCGAAGCGGCACTGAAGGCAGTCGGGCCCGCGGGTTCGATCACCGGCGAATTGTTCGACGCGATCCTTGCCGACGACCCGAACGCCGCGCCCTGACGGCGATTGTGAAGCCTTGACCGCTCAAGGTCCTTCCATGTCAGCGACAACGGACAAAGGTGATGCAGACGCTTCCATCTTCGATCCCGAGCTGCTCCGGCGGTTCGGGATTACCCGTGTCGGCGACGTGACCGGCCTCGATATTGTCGGCGTACCCGTTTGGTTTGCGGTTCGCCCCAATTCGCGCGGTTTATCGGTATCACAGGGCAAGGGACTGGTTCCGGCGCAGGCGAGGCTCTCTGCCGTGATGGAGGCGATCGAAGGCGCGGTTGCCGAGGATACCCGCAGACACACGGCCGCTTTCGGCTCAATCCAGGATATGCGCGACAGGGGTTTTCCCTTAATCCCCTTCGAGAGCGTTGGCAGGGTCGATATGGACATGCTCAACCCCCAGCGTGAACGCGCGTGGGTGAAGGGAACATCGGTTCGTCGGCAGCAGGAGATCTACGCTCCCTTTGAGCTGATCGGCATGGATTTTCGAGCGGATTTCCCCTGGGACCGGCAAGCCTTCCTCATGAGTTCGCAGGGCCTCGCAGCCGGTTTCAATCATGACCACGCCGTCCTCCATGCCCTGCAGGAATTGATCGAAAACGACGCCTGCTTTCTCGTGGACGCTTTCGAAACCCGCGCCGTCAGCCCCAGACCGATCCTGTTCCCACCGGGCGTCGAAACATCATTCGACAGGCTTGTCCGGCATCTTTCGGACATCGGTCTGCCGCCCTCCTTCTTTGACATGACAAATGCGCTCGGCGTGCCGGTGGTGATGGCAAGCCTGCCGCGGTCGCTTCATGCGCAGGATGGGCCGGCGACCCGCAGCGCTGCCGGGGCGGCCTGCCGTCCCGACGTTTACGACGCCGCGCTTGCTGCGCTACTGGAGGCGCTCCAGTCGCGGTTGACGGATATTAGTGGTGCCCGCGACGATCTCTCCCCGCTTCGTTATCGGCGTGACGGGGTTGCTTCCAAGCCCGTGGCCCCTGGGGCAAATCAGGCAGAACAGGCACCGGGCAGTCTCGACTTATCGCGTTTCGAAACCGTTTTGCCGCCATGGCGCCAGCTTGCGGAACACCTTTTTGCGCATGGCATCGACGATGTCCATGTTTTTACGCTGGAAACGGGCCTCTCCGGGCTGCACGTCGTGCGCGTCCTGGCAAGCGGGCTGGCCCCGCTCAGCCGCGGAATGCAACGCATATCGCAACGAACGCTCGAGAGTTTTCTGGAGGCCGGGGGGACGACATGAGACCGGTGGTTTTCGCGGGCCCATCCATCCACGGCATTGCCGGCCAGTTCGCCGGCCTCGATCTTCGCGGCCCGGCGGCATGCGGCGATATTCTCGATGCGGTCGGTCAAGGCATCAAGGTCATTGGGCTGATCGATGGGCTTTATGGCGATTGCGCCGCCGTCTGGCACAAGGAAATCCTTTACGCGCTTGCATCAGGCGTCACCGTTTTCGGTGCCGCCAGCATGGGCGCGCTGCGCGCGGCAGAATGCGCCGCCTTTGGCATGATCGGCATTGGTCACGTCTTCGAAGACTATCGGGATGGACGGCGTTTTTCCGATGCCGATGTGGCCGTGAACCACGCCCCAAGAGAGCTCGGTTACAGCCCGCTCACTGTCGCGCTGATTGATGCCGAAGCAACGCTCGCGGCGTGCGGAACCTCCTTCGGGCCCGCAGAGCGGAACGCCCTGCTGGATGCCGCCCGCTCTCTGCATTTCACCCGCAGGACCTGGCGCTCCGTCACCACGGAGGCCGGTCTCGAAGCCGAGGCGGCAAATCTTCTCGCCGCTCATGCTGTTTCCTTCAAACGGAGCGACGCTGCCCTGCTTCTGACCATGCTGAACGGCGGCGCGTTACCGGCCCCACCGCCGCCAGGCTGGAAATTCCAGAATACTCTCTTCTTCCAGCACTTGGCGTCCGGACGGACCGCGGGAGGTCCACGCGGTGACCACTGATCGGCCTTCGCCTCTGATAGCCGATTGCGGCGGCCTCATCGAGACGATCGCGCTCTCGCTGCCCGCCGCTTGGTTTGCCGACGCCGGGATCGGCTTTACCGTTTCACCTCTTGTTCCCATCGGTAACCTGCTTTTGACCCTGCCGCGAAATGTCGCGGTTCCTCTGCTGGTTGATCGTCCGTGCCTTGCAGCCGCGCGGAGCTGGCTCGATCGTCTCGCTGTCACGTGCCAGGTAGACTTGGTGACGCTTGATGAACCCGGCACCGTTCCGCACCCGTGGATACAGGATATGTTCCATGTCCGGCTGCGCGCAGACGCCCTGACACCGGAATTGGTCTCAAGCGGGGAGAGCGCTATGAGCCAGGCGCTTGCAGCCCGTTTAGGCTTCGCGACCGCAATCTCCGATGTCATCTTGCCCGGCGGCAACCAACTTGTCGGCCCGGATTACCGGCTGGTCGGCCACGCCAGCCTGCAGGGCGGCGCAGAAAGCGCGCGAAGCGCGCCGGCCACCCTTTCACGTCGTTGGCTGCGGATCGAGGCTCTTGACCCACGGGCCGTCTTCAGCTTCGGCTATAGGCCGGAAGACCTCGGCGAAACAGTCCAACCCGACCTTTCGCAGACGGGGTCCGGACCGGCAATAGCCGCCAGGAACATCCACCAGTGCGGTTTCCACGTCGATCAGTTCGTTTCGATAACCGGACTTCGGCGCGACGGGCGGCCGCTTCTGCTCGTCGCCGATCCGGAAGCCGGTGACATGCGCTACCCCCGTGCCGCCGAGGAGCTGAAACGGAAGCTGGACGCGTCTGCTCTTTCACTCGCGCGCCAGGGTTTCGCCATCCTGCGAAATCCCGTGCCGGTTTTGCCCACCATCGACACCAACAAATGCCTGCCGAGGCTTTACAACAACGTCCTCCTTGAAAACGTGACGCGCAACGGCGAGACCCAGCCGTTGGTCTGGGTTCCGCATTTTGGCGATCTGGAACTGCTCGCGGACTTCGATGCGGAAAATCGGCGGATATGGGAAAGCCTCGGCTTTCGTGCGATCGGTGTTTTGGGTTTCAGTCATCTTGCAAGCCGCAACGGGGCGTTGCGGTGCGCTACAAAGGTTATAATGCGGGGCCTCTGACAATCGATTCCAGATGAAAAACCCTGTTCTTTTGGCAATAAAGGTTCATAATACCCGTGGAAATTGTGTTGAATGTATACCTTCGACAATATTAATTGACGATCATCGAATTTAGCCCTCACAGCCGGAGGAATTTGTAATGCAAGCGAAACTACCCAGCCCGATCGATGTGCATGTGGGCGCGCAAATCAGAATGCGCCGCAAGTCGCTCGGCATGAGCCAGAGCGCGCTGGCCGGGCGATTGGGCATCACCTTTCAGCAGGTGCAGAAATACGAAAAAGGCGCCAATCGCGTCGGCGCATCACGCCTGCAGGCCATAGCATCCATCCTCGGTGTAGACGTCAGCTCGCTATTCGCCAATGCCACGCCCGACGGCGGAGAAGCCAATCCGGCCCTGGGCTCGATCAACGCCATGCAGACATTTGTCGCCTCCAACGAAGGTTTTTCGCTCAACCAGGCCTTTTCGCGCATCAGGAGCGCCGCCGTGCGCAAGAGTATTGTTGCCCTCGTCACATCATTGGCAGCTTCCGAAGCCATTGAAAATGCTGGCACCGCGGAAACCAAAAACGACGATTGACGCAGGTGTGACGCTCGCGTGACGCTCGATGTGGTCGAAAATGAACAACGCGGTATCACGCGTTCTCATACTGTCGACTGTCGAGAGGGAATCATGGTCACGCCTACCACAGCAGTACTTGAACAGGACGATGCAGACGAGATTCTGGCGCTTGGGCGAATGGTTTCCTACCTATGCCAGCGGTCGAAATCTCTGGAACTCGGCATGTCGACCTATTTCCTGGAAATGGCCTTGTTGTCGCTCGCCCAGGACATCAATCAGCACGGCCTGCCGCTCACAGCCGCGGAGGCGAATGGGGGTGGCTTCGCTCCGGCCGACCTGCATTGAACAGGCGGCCGGCGTAATCTGCAGGATTGAGCGCCTCCATCTCGATCTCCGGTCATGAGGCGTCGGTCCGCTTTTTCCCCTGCCGCTCCGGCGCGGCCGGTCCGTCGGCAGCGCTTCCGGTTTTCTGCAAATCCAATGACAAAGGCCCGGCTTACCACCGGGCCTTTGTCATCAACAAGCGCTGCGAAAGGAAGTCCGAAGCCGCTTCGGATTTTGCGCGTCTTCGGACGGAATATTCGACAGTCAGGATACGACCGCGCCGGGGCCTGCCACGGCACCCGCAGGCACCTTGCCCAGAATGATCATCCCGAGCACTTCGTCCTTGGTCACATCCTGGGTGCGGGCATGGCCCACCACCTTGCCGTTTTTCATCACGAACACACGATCGGCGAGATCGAAAACGTCGTGAATATCGTGGCTGATGAGAAAGATGCCTATGCCCTGCCGTTTCAGCTCCTTGACGAGATCGCCGACCTGCGCGGTCTCCTGCGGACCGAGCGCCGCCGTCGGTTCGTCCATGATAAGGATGCGGGCGTCAAAGAGAATGGCACGAGCAATGGCAACGGACTGCCGCTGGCCGCCGGACAGCGCCTTTACCGGCTCCTTGAACCGCCGAAAATTCGGGTTGAGACGTCCCATGACCTCACGCGCGGAGGCTTCCATGGCGACATCGTCCAGCGTGCCCCATTTCGTCTTCAGCTCGCGGCCGAGATAAAGATTGGCTGCCGCATCGACATTGTCGGCCACGGCAAGCGTCTGGTAGATGGTCTCGATGCCATATTTCTTGGCGTCACGGGGATTGCGGATATCCGCCTCTTCGCCATTGATGAGGATATCGCCGCTATCGCGCCGATAGGCGCCTGAGAGGATCTTGATCAGGGTCGATTTGCCTGCACCGTTATGGCCGAGAAGGGCGACAACCTCGCCGGGGAAAAGATCGACAGAGGCGTTTTCCACCGCGTGGATGCCGCCGAAGGAAATGGAAATATTGCGCATTTCCACGAGGGGCGTGACTTGGTCCGTCATAGGAGTTCTCCTCGGTTCTTACTTGGCGCGGGCGCGGTAGATGGTGTCGAGCCAGACGGCGACGACCAGAACCACACCGACGACGATGCGCTGGAAGGGCGTATCGATGCCCACCAGCACCATGCCGGATTGCAGCGACTGCATGACGAGCGCGCCGAGCATCGCGCCCGCTATGGTTCCGACGCCGCCGGCAAGCGAGGTGCCGCCGATGACGGCTGCCGCGATGGTGTAGAGCTCATCGAGCTCACCCTGGGCATTGGTAGCGGCATTGAGGCGAGCGGTTGAAATCGCCGCGGCGATGGCGCACAGAACCCCCATCAGCGTGAAGATCTTCACCGTCACCCAGCGGGTCTTGATGCCGGCAAGTTCGGCAGCTTCAGGGTTACCGCCGATGGCGAAGACATACCGTCCGAAACGAAGCCGTGTGGCGATAAAGGTCATGACCGCACCGACGGCGAGCGCCATCAAAACGGGAATGGCGATGCCGTGCGGAATGAACAGGCCGCCATCCGGCCAGGCGATGCCGTTGGCATCGGCATAGTTGCGGGCAATGTTGACCGGCCATGGGTAGCTGTTGACGACGGCCACGAAACCGATGACGACAAGGCATCCGAGCGCAGCCAGAAAATACTCCGCCCAGACGGGCCGTAGCGGAAAGCCGAAACGTCGGCGCTGATGACGTGAATTCAGGATTGCCGCCACAATGGCGACGCAGGCGACGGCCGCGGCTATCCAGCTCCATGTCGCACCGATCGAGCCGCTGGTGCCGCCCCCCATCAGGCGGAAGGTGGAATCCATCGGCGCCACCGTGCGGCCGCTGGTGATGAACCACGTGCCGCCGCGCCAGACGAGCAGGCCACCGAGCGTCACGATGAAGGAGGGTACGTTGAGGAAGGCGATGATGGAGCCCTGCAACATGCCGATCGCGCCGCCGACGAGAATGCCGACCGCAAGCGTGACAATCCATGTGGCCCAATGTTCGAAGCCAAGGATCTGCGGCAGGATTTCCGCCTGCATGACACCCATGATCATACCCGAAAAACCGAGGATGGAACCCACCGAGAGATCGATGTTGCGGGTGACGATGACGAGGACCATGCCGGTTGCCATAACGGCCACGGACGCGGTCTGCACGGAAAGGTTCCAGAGATTTCGCGGCGTCAGGAACAGGCCGCCGGACAGGATATGAAATCCGATCCAGATCAGAAGAAGTGCGCCGACCATCCCGAGCAGGCGGGTATCGAGTTCCGTGGCGCTGATGAAGCGCGCAATCGAGCCGGTCTTTTCCGTCTTGGCGGACGCTTTGGAATTGGATTGGGTCATATCGGCCATGAACTGCCGGTGCTCCTCACATCTTAAAGGGCGCCGCGCCATGAACCATGGCGCGGCGCCCGAACCGGGACATATTCGATCAGTCGCAGGCCTTGACGGACCCGGCCTTCACACCCTGGCAGGCGGTTTCCTTCTTGATCCATCCCGCATCGATAACGACGTTCAGATTGTCCTTGGTGATGGCGATCGGCTTGAGGAACACCGATTGCATCGTCACCTTCTTCGGACCTCCGTCAAAAGCGGTGACGCCCTTGATCTCCGTCATCTTCTTGCCACCGGCCAGTTCCAGCGCGATGCCGGCTGCTTCCTTGCCGAGTTCGCGGCTGTCCTTCCAGACTGAGACGGTCTGTGTGCCGAGCGCGACGCGGTTCAGCGCGGCGAAATCGGCATCCTGCCCGGAAACCGGGACCGACCCCGCCAAGCCCTGCGCGGCGAGCGCGGCGATTGCGCCACCGGCCGTGCCGTCATTCGAGGCGACGACCGCATCGACCTTGTTGTTGTTCTTGGTCAGGAACTGTTCCATGTTCTTCTGGGCATTTTCCGGCTTCCAGCCATCGGTATAGGCTTCGCCGACATTCTTGATCTTGCCGCCGTCAATCGCCGCCTTCAGCACTTCCTGCTGGCCCGCAAAGAGGAAATCCGCGTTCGGATCGGAAGATGAGCCCTTGATGAAAACATAATTGCCTTCCGGCTTCACCTTGAAGACTTCGGCTGCCTGCAGACGACCGACTTCCTTGTTGTCGAAGGTGATGTAGAAGGCGTTCTTGTTTTCGATCAGGCGGTCATAACCGACAACCGGAATACCCTCAGCAACCGCCTTTTCAACAGCCGGGCCGATGGCGTCGCTGTCCTGCGCCAGGATGATCAGCGCGTTGGCGCCCTGGGAAATCAACGATTCCACATCAGTCAGCTGCTTGGCCGCGGATGACTGCGCATCGGCGGAGATATACTTTGCGCCTGCCTTGTCGAGGGCTGCCTTGATGGCCGCCTCATCGGTCTTCCAGCGCTCTTCCTGGAAATTCGACCAGGATACGCCGACGACGAGGTCAGCCGCAATAGCGGCCGTATGCAGGGAAACGAGTACGGCTGTACCCGCCAGAAGCTTGGCAAATGAATTCATGATGTCCTCCCGGTAAGAGCGCTGCCCCACACCTCCATGCGGGGAAAACGCCTGAAAAAGCTGCCGGTCGCTGTGGTTTCACAATTTTCTCGACAGTCGAGAAAATTAATGTCAGAGATTCCCCATGCTGTCAACAACGGCTGCGGGCAGCATCCGGGTGCCTTGATCTTGTCCAGCACATGCGCCATGGACAGGTCTAGCACGACAGGAAAAAGGCCGTTCAGGGAGCATGCCCCAGCCCATGTCCGCCATTGCAAGCACGGAACTGGTGCGCCAGAAAAACAGCCTGTCGGTGATGGCCGCACTGCGCCTGCACGGCAGTCTCTCCCATACGGACATGTCGACTTTCACCGGGCTTGCTTCAGCAACCGTTTCCGCCATCACCACCGAGCTTGAGCGGGCGGGCCTCATATTACGGAAAGAACAGCTCGCAACCGCCGGTCGGGGCCGGCCGCGCATTCTCTTCGGGCCACGCGGGGCTTTCTGTCACGTCGCCATCATCATCATTTCTTCAGATAGCGTGCAATATTCGCTGGTCGATTATGCCGGCAAGCTGGTGGACCGCTTTACCGAACAGAGGATCGCCGCTGAAAAAGGCACGTTCGGCGGCGCGATCCTTGGCGGCCTTGCACGGCTTGCCGACCGCTCACGCATCGACAGTCATGATATTCTCCAGGTCTCGATCAGCAGCAAGGGGCTGGTTGATGCGGGCGCGGCAACGCTTCTCTGGTCTCCGGTTCTCGGCGACGAAAAGATAGATTTCCAGCAGCTTGTTTCGCAAGACGGGCGCACCCGCGTGACGTTGAACAACGAGACGCTGCTGGCCGCAAAAGCCATCTGGATGGGAAAGCATGCGAAGGGCAATCCCGCGCCGGATGCCCTCGTTACCCTGTCGCTCGGCCATAGTATTGGCCTTGGCGTCGCGCGTGCAACGGGCGGCACGATCGAGGTCAGCGCCCCCAACTTCGGACATATGCTGCATCTGGCCGACGGCGCCTTGTGCCGCTGCGGCACCAAGGGCTGCATCGAGGCTTATTCCGGCTTCTACGCCATCCTGCGCTCGGCTTTCGAGGCCCCACCTCAGGCCGAACCTGCGAAGTTCGTGCCGATAGCCGAGGTGGACAAGATCGCCGCTTCAGCCCGCGCGGGGGGACGCATGGCGCGGTTTGCGTTCCGCACCGCTGGGCTGGCGCTCGGCAACGGCCTTTCACGCCTCTTCAGCCTGCATGGTCATATGCCGGTTTTCATCACCGGCCCCGGCACACGTTATTTCGACCTCCTGGAAAGCGGCCTGCGCGACGGGCTGGCGCAATCGCAAGCAGTGCGTTTCGGCGGCATGCCGGAAATTGTAATAGCACCGAACGAACCGGAACTGGTGTTCGAAGGGCATATGGAACACGCTCTTTCCGCCGCCGATGACTATATATTGAGTGCAGAAAGCTTTCCGAAACCGGCGAGGAACTCCACAGCCTGACACTAGCGGAAGACGTTCAGGCTCGCTCCACCGCAGCTTCAGCCTTTTCCCTTCCGCCCGTCAGCTTGGATACGAAGTCATCCAGCTCGGCGGCCTCGGCCTTGTTCAGGCGAAGGCCCTGTTTCGTGCGTCGCCAGAGAATGTCCTCGGCCGTGCAGGCCCATTCCTGCTCAACCAGCCAGCGCACCTCGCATTCATAGAGCGTGCCGCCGAAATGCCGGCCGAGCCCGACGGCATCGGTAACGCTGCCCAACAATTCCGCAGCCTTCGTACCGTAGTTTCTGACTAGCCGCTCGGCATGGTGTCTATCGAGGAAAGGATATCGGGAGACAAGCGCCCGCACCTGCGTCTCATATCTCTCCGCGCCGAAATCTCCACCCGGCAGGTGTGAGCCCGCCGTCCATGGCTTGCCCTTCTCGCCGATCGCCGCGCCGATCTTTTCCAGCGCATGTTCCGCCAGCCGTCGATAGGTGGTGAGCTTGCCGCCGAAAATATTGAGGAGTGGAGCTTGCCCGTTGCCCTCCTCAACCTTCAGCACGTAATCGCGTGTGGCTTCCTGCGCTTTCGAAGCACCATCATCAAAGAGCGGCCGCACGCCGGAATAGGTCCAGACGATGTCTTCCGGCCGAACCGGCTCGCTGAAATAGTCGCTGGCGGCGTTGCAGAGATAGGAAATCTCTTCCTCGGAAATGCGAACCTTGGCCGGATCGCCCTTGTAGTCGCGATCCGTGGTGCCGATCAGCGTGAAATCCCGCTCATAGGGAATGGCGAAGATGATGCGGTTGTCAGGGTTCTGGAAGAAATAGGCGCGCGGATCGGAAAACTTCCGGCGCACGATAATATGGCTGCCCTGCACGAGCCGGACATTATGCACATCCTTTCGCCCGAAGACGCCGGAAAGCACCGTATCCACCCAGGGACCAGCGGCGTTCACCAGCATACGTGCCTTGTGCACGCCCGCACGGCCGGTTTTTTCGTCCAGAGTTTCGATGAGCCATAGCCCACCTTCGCATCGTGCGGAAACGACCCGCGTGCGGTTCATGATCGTCGCGCCGCGATTAGCGGCATCGCGCGCATTGAGAACCACGAAACGGGCATCATCCACCCAACCGTCGGAATATTCGAAGGCCCTGGCAAAAGCCGGCTTCAGAGGCTTTCCAGCCGGGTCCTTCCGCAGATCGAGCGTTCGGGTGGCTGGCAAAAGTTTCCGGCCGCCGAGATTGTCATAAAGAAACAGGCCAAGCCGAACCATCCATGCCGGGCGCACCCCGCCCTTCTGAATGGGCAGGACGAAACGCATGGGCCAGATGACATGCGGCGCCATGGCCCAGAGAATTTCCCGCTCCATCAGCGCCTCGCGCACCAGACGAAACTCGTAATGTTCGAGATACCGCAGTCCGCCATGGATGAGCTTGGTGGCGGCGGACGACGTGCCGGAAGCGAAATCGCCTTTTTCCGCAAGCGCCACGGAATAACCCCTGCCCACCGCATCACGGGCAATGCCGCAGCCATTGATGCCGCCGCCGATGACAAAAAGATCAAAAATGTTTTCGCCGGACATGAAGCCTCCGCGACAATGCAAGGGAGAAACCCTTTATGGAAAGACAATAAAAACGAAAACAAAACGAATGTCAAAAGAAAACAAACGAACCACGAAAGCACGTGTGAAAGCGCCGCCGTGAGCATTGCCTCACAGGGTCAGCCTCCTAGGAGATTTTTGTTTCAGCCGTGTGTCTGAGAAACCTGCTCGAGCTCGTAAAGCACCCCGCCCATATCCTTCGGATGCAGGAAAAGAACGGGATTGCCGTGCGCGCCGATCTTTGGCGTGCCATCGCCGAGAATACGGACGCCTTTTTGAATGAGGTCGTCGCGCGCCGCCAGTATATCCGGCACCTCGAAGCAGAGATGATGTGTGCCGCCGCCCGGATTGCGTTCAAGAAAAGTGGCAATCGGCGAGTTTTCCCCGAGCGGGTGAAGAAGTTCGATCTTGGTGTTATCAGCCTGAATGAAAACAACCGTCACGCCATGTTCAGGCAGGGCTTGTGGTTCCGAAACCGCCGCGCCAAGCGCCCTGTAACGGGCAATGGCGGCATCGAGGTCGGGTACCGCGATGGCGACGTGATTCAATCTTCCGAACATGGCCGCCTTCCCTCACACGTTCCGCCTGATGCCTTCGAGCAGGTCGAGCACCTTGTTGGCCGCATCCATGACATTGGTACCGGGGCCGAAGATGGCCGATACTCCGTGGTCGAGCAGGAACTGATAATCCTGGCGCGGAATGACCCCACCGACAACAACGATGACGTCTTGCGCGCCTTTCTGTTTCAGCGCCTCGACCAGCTGCGGCGCAAGCGTCTTGTGCCCTGCGGCGAGCGACGACATGCCGACCACATGCACCTTGTTCTCAACGGCAAGCTCGGCCGCCTCCGCCGGTGTCTGGAACAGGGGACCGGCCAACACGTCGAAACCAATATCGCCGAAGGCAGACGCAATAACCTTTGCGCCACGATCATGCCCATCCTGCCCCAGCTTGGCGACCATGATTCGCGGTTTTGTGCCGATCCGTTCAGCCACACCTGAAAGGCGGGCGGCAAGCGTAGCGAGTTCCGGCTCATCCTTATAAGCCTCGCCGTAGATATCGCTCACCACCTCGGGCACCGCAGCGTGGTCTCCGAAGGCCGCGCGCAGCGCATCGGAAATCTCTCCCACCGTGGCGCGTGCACGGGCCGCGACGACGGCGGCTTCGAGAATATTGCCCTTGTCGCCGCGGGCCACCTCTGAAAGCGCCTGTAAAGCGGCGGTCACGTCCTTGCCATCGCGGCGCCGGCGCGTGTCTTCGATGCGGCGGATTTGCGCGGCCCGCACGGCGGCGTTATCGATATCGAGAACATCGATATCCTCTTCATTCTCGAGACGATAGCGGTTGACGCCGACGATCACCTCCTCGCCCTTGTCCACCGCCGCCTGCCGGCGTGTCGCGGCCTCCTCAATCAGCCGTTTCGGCAGGCCTTCCGCCACGGCCTTTGTCATGCCGCCAAGCGCCTCGACCTCCTCGATCAGCGCCCAGGCCTTCTCGGCCAGCTCATTCGTCAGGCTTTCGACATAATAGGAACCGGCCAGCGGATCGACGACCCTGGTGACGCCGGTTTCGTGCTGGAGGATCAGCTGGGTATTGCGGGCAATGCGGGCGGAGAATTCCGTCGGCAGCGCAATCGCCTCATCGAAGGAATTGGTGTGCAGTGATTGCGTGCCGCCGAGCACGGCGGACATGGCCTCGAAGGCAGTGCGGACGATGTTGTTATAGGGGTCCTGCTCCTGGAGCGACACGCCCGATGTCTGGCAATGGGTGCGCAGCATTAGCGACGACGCCTTTTGCGGCTTGAATTCCTCCATGATGCGTGACCAGAGCAGGCGCGCGGCGCGCAGCTTGGCCGCCTCCATGAAGAAATTCATGCCGATGGCGAAGAAGAACGACAGGCGGCCGGCAAAATCGTCAACATTCAGCCCCTTGGCCAGCGCTGCCCGCACATATTCACGGCCATCCGCGAGTGTGAAGGCAAGTTCCTGCACCAGCGTCGCCCCGGCCTCCTGCATGTGATAGCCGGAAATGGAGATGGAGTTGAATTTCGGCATCTCTCTCGCCGTATATTCGATGATGTCGGCGATGATCCGCATCGAGGGTTCGGGCGGATAGATATAGGTGTTGCGGACCATGAACTCCTTGAGGATGTCGTTCTGGATGGTGCCTGAAAGCGCTGCACGCGGAACACCCTGTTCCTCCCCCGCGACGATGAAACTGGCAAGGACGGGGATGACCGCGCCATTCATCGTCATGGACACCGAGACCTTGTCGAGCGGGATGCCGTCGAACAGGATTTTCATGTCCTCGACGCTATCGATCGCCACACCCGCCTTGCCGACATCGCCCTCCACGCGCGGATGGTCGCTGTCATAACCGCGATGGGTAGCGAGATCGAAAGCCACGGAAACGCCCTGCTGACCGGCGGCCAGCGCCTTACGGTAAAAGGCATTCGAGGCTTCCGCGGTGGAGAAACCGGCATATTGGCGGATGGTCCAGGGCCGTCCCGCATACATGGTGGCGCGCGGGCCGCGGGTGAAAGGCGCAAATCCCGGCAGGCTGTTCAGATGGGAAACATGTTGCAGGTCGTCGGCCGTATAGAGCGGCTTGACCTCGATACCCTCGGGCGTGTGCCAGACGAGTGTGTCCGGTGAGCGCTTCAGCTCCTTCTCAGCAAGGTGAAGCCAATCCCGCACCGTTTTTTCACCCGACATGCATCTCTCCCCGTTTGCATTTCGCTCTAGCATTCTGGCGGGAGATCAAGGCAAGATTCGCCCGGCCCGCCCGCGGGTCCGACCCCGTAAACCGCCCCGGCCGGGATCCGTTCCGGAAAAACCGGCAGCGACCTTCACTCGAACTCGAGAATAACCTCATCCACAGCGAGACTATCGCCGGGTTTCGCCGCCACTCTCGCAACACGACCGCGTTTTTCGGCACGCAGGATGTTTTCCATCTTCATGGCTTCCACCGTCACCAGTGCCTGCCCGGCCTCTACCTCGTCACCCTCACCCACCGAAATACCGGTGATGACCCCCGGCATGGGGCAGAGCAGCAGTTTCGACGTATCCGGCGGCAGTTTTTCCGGCATCAGCAGCGCCAGTTCCGCCACGCGCGGGCTGCGCACGCGGGCGAGAACATCCATGCCACCCCAGCGCAGACGAGCCGCTGCGCCTGCAAGATCGACCTTGACGGCAATGACCTCGCCCGCCACCGTAAACAGGCCAAGGCTTTGACCGGGAAGCCAGCCGGTATCGATGGTGAGCGCTGTCCCGTCTTCAAAACGGACCGCCGCGCCATCCGCACCGGTTTCAATGCTGAGCCGGTGGCGAAACGCACCAAACGAAACCATCCAGTCTTGCCCGATAATGCGGCGATGATTGCCGATGGTACCGGAAATTTCCACCGCTCGGTTCTGAACACGCTGATTGATGATAGCGGCAATGGCAGAAAGCCTGCGTGCTGCGGCTTCATCCGGCTCGACGCCGGAGAAGCCTTCCGGAAACTCTTCCGCGATGAAGCCCGTCGTGAGGCTGCCAGAGCGAAAGCGTTCATGCTGCATGACGGCCGACAGGAAGGGCAGATTGTGGCCGATGCCCTCCACTTCGAAACGGTCGAGCGCCCGCCCCATGGCATCGATGGCCGTTTCGCGATCCTTGCCCCAGCTGCACAGCTTGGCGATCATCGGATCGTAATACATCGAAATCTCGCCGCCTTCGAAAACACCGGTATCGTTGCGGAGAATGGTGCCGTTTTCCTGCGCCCCCTCCTGCGGCGGCCGATAACGCGTCAGACGGCCGATCGAAGGAAGGAAGTTGCGATAGGGATCCTCGGCATAAAGCCGGCTTTCGATCGCCCAACCGTTCAGCTTCACATCCGCCTGTCCGAAGGACAGTTTTTCACCTGACGCCACACGGATCATCTGTTCTACCAGATCGATGCCGGTAATCAGTTCCGTTACCGGATGTTCCACCTGCAGACGGGTGTTCATTTCGAGGAAATAGAAGTTGCGGTCGCCATCAACAATGAATTCCACCGTGCCGGCGGAGTGGTAACCGACCGCTCTCGCCAGCGCCACGGCCTGCTCGCCCATGGCATGCCGAGTCGCCTCGTCCAGAAACGGCGACGGCGCTTCCTCGATGACCTTCTGGTTACGCCGCTGGATAGAGCATTCGCGCTCCCCGAGATAAAGGATATTACCGTGCCTGTCGCCCAGCACCTGAATTTCAATATGGCGCGGCTGGGTGACGAATTTTTCGATGAAGATGCGATCGTCACCAAAAGAGGATTTCGCCTCGTTTTTCGAGGACTGGAAACCCTCGCGCGCCTCAGCGTCGTTGAAGGCGATGCGCATGCCCTTGCCGCCACCGCCGGCAGACGCCTTGATCATGACCGGATAACCGATCTGCGAGGCGATCTTCACCGCCTCATCCGCATCCTCGATCAGCCCCATATGGCCGGGTACGGTGGAAACGCCGGCTTTCGCAGCCAGTTTCTTCGACGTGATCTTGTCACCCATGGCCTCGATCGCGCCGACTGGTGGACCGATAAAAACGACACCCGCCTTTTCCAGCGCCTGCGCAAAGGCAGCGTTTTCCGACAGGAATCCGTAGCCCGGATGGACCGCATCCGCTCCGGTCTTCTTGATCGCCTCAAGGATCTTGTCGATGACGATATAGGACTGTGACGAGGGTGCCGGGCCGATATGAACGGCTTCATCTGCCTGTCTCACATGCAGCGCATTGGCATCGGCATCCGAATAGACCGCAACGGTGGCGATGCCCATCTTCTTCGCCGTCTTGATGACCCGGCAGGCAATCTCGCCGCGATTGGCGATAAGGATTTTCTTGATCATGCGGTTGTTGCCCTCTCCCTCAGCACAAACCCTTAAACAGCCCTCAAATCTCGAAAAAATTCTCGAAGGATTCCGGGAAATTCTGCCGGGCGACGCGTTCGTCTATGACGAGCATTGCCTGATAGGAAACAGGGTCGAAATTTTTCTCCGCAGGTACGACCTCGCGGCCGAAAAGCAGGTTGAGGCGGGCGGCGTCGAGATTGCCGCGCTCGAAGGGCTCGGCACCGAAATGGTGCCAGAGCGAGTGCAGAAAGGCGGCATCGATGCGATGCTCCTTGGTGTCGTTGCGCGCCCGGCGGGGTATCATCTTGATCGGTGTTACCCCTTTGGGATTGGCGCGGCGGATGGTGAACTGGACGCCCGTGCTCGGCATACCGGAAGGAAATCCCTTGTGTTTGGTCATTTCGGGCAGGTTCGCCATCTTTAGTCCTTCTTGTATCTGTTACGCCTTGCCGATCTTGTCCTGTGTCTTCGTGTCGAAGTCGGAGGCATCGTGGCGTTCATGTAATTGTTCAGACGGATCGCCGGAGGTCTTGTTGACGATCACGCCGCGTTTTACAGCAGGGCGTTCGCCGATTTCCAGCGTCCAGCGCATGACGTTCTTATAACCGTCTGCTTCAAGGAAAGCACCCGCATCGCCATATGCCTGGCCAAGCGCGATCTTGCCATACCACGGCCACACCGCCATGTCGGCAATCGTGTATTCCGAACCGGCGAGATAACGGTTTTCGGCGAGATGGCGATCCAGCACGTCGAGCTGGCGTTTGACTTCCATGGCGTAACGATCGATGGCGTATTTGATCTTGATCGGCGCATAGGCATAAAAATGGCCGAAACCACCGCCAAGGAAGGGGGCGGAGCCCATCTGCCAGAACAGCCAGTTCAGCGCCTGCGTGCGGGCATTGCCCTCCCTCGGCAGGAAGGCGCCGAATTTTTCAGCGAGGTAAACGAGGATGGAGCCGCTTTCGAAAACGCGCGTCGGCTCAGGCGTCGAATGATCCATCAGCGCCGGGATCTTTGAATTCGGATTGACGCCGACGAAACCGGAACCGAACTGGTCGCCTTCGCCGATCTTGATCAGCCAGGCATCGTATTCGGCGCCCTTGTGGCCGGCAGCAAGCAATTCTTCCAGCATGATGGTGACCTTCTGGCCATTCGGCGTCGCCAGCGAATAAAGCTGCAGCGGATGCTTTCCGACGGGAAGTTCCTTTTCATGGGTGGGACCGGCGACCGGCCGGTTGATATTGGCGAACTGGCCGCCATTGCCCCTGTCCCAGGTCCAGACCTTGGGCACTTCATACCCGGCGGGGAAATTATCTGCTGAGGATTTTTCGGCCATGAAAATGTGTCCTTGTGCGTTTCAAGAGGACATCCGGACATCCGGGCGCCTGAACATCCATATAGTAAGGTGGCCGAAGCATTTTTCCAGCCCTTCAGCAGATCAGAGCGGAATGGTGTCGTGTTTCTTCCAGCGGGTTTCCACGCTCTTGTTGCGCAGCGACGCAAACGCGCGGGCGATGCGGCGGCGCGAGGAATGCGGCATGATGACCTCATCGATAAATCCGCGCTCCGCCGCGACGAAGGGATTGGCGAAACGCTCCTCATACTCTCTTGTGCGCGCAGCGATCTTCTCGGGATCGGCAAGCTCCGAACGATAGAGGATTTCCGCCGCGCCCTTGGCACCCATCACGGCAATTTCGGCCGTTGGCCAGGCGTAGTTGACGTCCGCCCCGATATGTTTGGAGGCCATCACGTCGTAAGCCCCGCCATAGGCCTTGCGGGTGATCAGCGTCACCATCGGCACTGTCGCCTCCGAATAGGCGAAGAGAAGTTTTGCGCCGTGCTTGATGACGCCGCCATATTCCTGGGCCGTGCCTGGCAGGAAACCCGGCACATCCACCAGCGTCAGCAACGGAATGTTGAAGGCGTCGCAGAAGCGCACGAAGCGGGCGGCCTTGCGCGAACTGTCGATATCGAGGCAGCCGGCCAGCACCATCGGCTGGTTGGCGACGACGCCGACCGTCTGGCCTTCGAGACGGATGAAGCCGGTGATGATGTTTCGGGCAAAGGCCTCCTGCAATTCGAAGAAATCGCCCTCGTCGGCCAGCGCGTGGATCAGCTCCTTCATATCATAGGGCTTGTTGGAACTGTCGGGGATCAGCGTATCGAGCCGCGCTTCCAGGCGCGCCGGATCGTCGTGGAACGGCCGCACCGGCGGCTTTTCGCGATTGTTGAGCGGCAGGAAATCAAAGAGCAGCCGCACATGTTCCAGCGTCTCGATGTCGTTTTCGTAAGCGCCATCGGCAACGGACGATTTTTTGGTATGGGTGGAGGCCCCGCCCAGTTCTTCGGCCGTGACAATCTCGTTCGTCACCGTCTTCACCACATCCGGCCCCGTCACGAACATGTAGGAGGTGTCACGCACCATGAAGATGAAATCGGTCATGGCAGGCGAATAAACCGCACCGCCCGCACATGGCCCCATGATGACGGAGATCTGTGGCACGACGCCGGAGGCGACGACATTACGCTTGAAGACATCGGCATAACCGCCAAGCGAGGCCACGCCTTCCTGAATACGCGCGCCGCCACTGTCGTTGAGGCCGATAACAGGCGCGCCGTTACGCACCGCCATATCCATGATCTTGCAGATTTTCTGCGCATGGGTCTCGGATAGCGAACCGCCGAGCACGGTGAAATCCTGGGAAAACACATAGACCTGCCGGCCATTGATGGTGCCCCACCCGGTCACGACGCCGTCGCCCGCGATCTTCTGACCCGCCATGCCGAAATCCACCGCCCGGTGGGTGACATACATGTCGTATTCTTCGAAGGAACCCTGATCCAAGAGCACGTCGATGCGCTCGCGCGCCGTCAGCTTGCCCTTTGCGTGCTGCGCCTCGATGCGCTTGACGCCGCCACCGAGCCGAGCCTCTTCCCGCCGCGTTTCCAACTGCTCCAGAATGCCGGGCATGTATCCTCCATGCGTTATGCCACGATCAATAACCCAGAAAATACTCTGCCAGAAGCCTTGATCGTGCGCGTATGCGTGCCATAAATATTTGCAATATTTAATTTTGCAAAGTTGCAACATGGCGACGGAAAAACTCTTCATCGGCCGCAAGGTGCGCGGCCTTCGCGAAAATGCCCGCGCCACGCAGGCGCAATTTGCCGAACGGCTGGGCATCTCCGCGAGCTATCTGAACCAGATCGAAAACAACCAGCGCCCCGTTTCGGCCAGCGTTCTGGTGACGCTGGTGGAAAAATTCCAGCTCGACATGGCGGAACTGGCGACAGGCGAAAGCGACCGGCTGGTTTCAGCCCTGCGCGAGGCGCTGAAGGACCCGCTGTTCATGAATTATGAACCGGGGCTTCAGGAGTTGAAGCTGATTGCCCAGAACGCACCTGGTTTTGCCCATGCGCTGCTGCGGGCCCATCAGGCCTATCGCCAGAACAGCGAACAGCTAGTGCAACTGGATGACCGCCTGGGCCGCGGCACCGCACAGGTTGAAAGAACCCCCTATGAGGAGGTCCGCGATTTCTTTCACTTCGTCGACAATTACGTTGCCGAGATTGATCTTCTGGCCGAGGAGCTGGCGCAGGAACTGGAGATCGAGGGAGGCGAGACCGACAGCATTCTGTCAGCGCATCTCAGGAACCGTTACGGCATCCATATCACAAGAACCGCGGCGGCAGGCGGGCTGATCCGGCATTTCGATCCTGTCGGCAAAACGCTCGCCCTCAGTTCCTACATGGCCGCATCCACCCGCTGTTTTCAGCTCGCGTTGCAGATCGCCCAGCTTCACGCCGGCCCGACGGTGGACAGGGTGCTGGCCGGCGCCGGTTTCCGCAACACGGAAGCGGCCGAAATCTGTCGCATCGGACTGCACAATTATTTTGCCGCAGCGCTCATCCTGCCCTATGGGCAATTTCACCGGGCGGCACAGGAACTGCGCCATGATCTCGAACTTCTCGCCGTGCGTTTCGGCGCGAGCCTTGAGCAGGTGGCCCACCGTCTGAGCACCCTGCAGCGCCCGGGCATGAAGGGCGTACCGATCTTTTTCGCCAAGATCGACCGCGCCGGCAACATCACTAAACGCCACAGCGCCACGCGGCTGCAATTTGCCCGGTTTGGCGCGGCCTGTCCGCTGTGGAATATCCATCAGGCTTTCGAAAGCTCCGACAGGATCGTGCGGCAGCTGGCGGAAACACCTGACGGCGTGCGCTATCTTTCCATCGCCACCCAGATCGAAAAGGCCGGCGCCGGTTTCAATACGGAAAGACCGCGTTACGCCATCGCACTCGGCTGCGAGATTTCCCATGCGCAGAATTTCGTCTACGCCGACACGCTCGATCTCGGCAATGCGGCTTCCTTCAAACCGATCGGCATTTCCTGTCGGGTGTGCGAAAGGGTGGATTGCGTGCAGCGCGCCGTGCCGCCGCTGAAACGCAAGCTGCATTTCGATCATCTTTCACGCGGCGCCCTGCCCTATCGGATTGCCGATTTTTGACCCGCTCAGGGCAGTGGCACCATCGCGCGCCGCATGATGTTGGCGTAATAACCCCAGAAAAGCCGGGCGGCGACGGAGCGCCATGGCGACCAGAGTGTCGCGCGTTCCGCGAGCCATTTCGCTTCCGGCCTTATCTCCAGATCGAGCGCATGTGCCACCGCTGATCTCAGCGCCACATCGCCAACGGGAAAAATATCCGGATGGCCTCCGCAGAACATCAGATAGACCTCGGCCGTCCATGGGCCTATGCCACGAAGCGCCACGAGTTCAGAAAGGGCTGCACTCCCCTCCTTGCGCACCACGCCGTCAAGGTCGATCTGCCCTTCGGTAACGGCGCGAGCCAGTCCTTCCAGCGTCGTCGCCTTGGCGCACGAAAGGCCGAAAGTAGCCCGCAATTCCTCCGGTGCGCCGAGATAATTTTCCGCCGTGACCGCGCCGCCCGTCCCGGTGAGAATACGCGCCCATATGGCAGTGGCGCTGGCGCGCGACACCATCTGCGAGACGACGATATGAGCAAGGCCGGCAAAGCCGGGCTCGTGGATGCGCAGTTCCAGCGGACCGGCTATCTCAATGACAGGGGCAAGTGCGGGGTCGAGGCGGGCGAGATGCTCCAGCCCTTCGCTGATGTCATCCATCCCGGTGATGATTTTCATGTCGGTCATTCCATATGCCGCACCCGCTGGCGGGGTGCATTAAAACATGGCAGAAGAAACCATGCCTTCATCCATCCGTCAAAAACCGGTTTACCGTTTCGCACCAAGCCCCAACGGCCCGCTGCATCTCGGCCATGCGCTTTCCGCATTCCTGAACCATGACATGGCGCTGAACAATGGCGGCCGCTTTCTGCTGCGTATAGAGGATATAGACCAGACGCGCTGCACGCCGCAGCTGGAGCAGGCGATCTATGATGATCTCGGCTGGCTGGAACTCTCTTGGGAAGAGCCAGTGCGGCGACAATCGGAGCATTTCGATGAGTACCGGATGGCGCTGCACAGGCTGATCGAGGAGGATCTTGCCTATCCCGCCTTTCTCAGCCGTGGCGAAACCAGGGCCATTGTCGGTGCCTTCGAAGCGGAAGGCGGGACATGGCCGCGCGATCCTGACGGAGCGCCGCTCTATCCGTCCGTCGACCGCGAGAGGCCGAAGGCGGAACGGGCGGCCCTGCTCGCATCCGGCCGGCAACACGCCTGGCGGCTCGACATGGACAAGGCGATCCGCGCCGCCCATACCCCACTGTTCTGGCAGGAGAGCGGCGACGGGGTGACGGGCCAGATCGAGGCCCTGCCCGCGCTCTGGGGCGATGTGGTGCTGTCGCGTTCCGACGCGCCTTCGAGCTATCATCTTTCCGTTGTGGTTGACGATGCACTGCAGGGGATCACCCATGTGGTGCGCGGCATGGATCTCTTCCATGCCACCGCCATCCAGCGGCTGCTGCAGCAGCTGCTGGACCTACCGCAGCCCGCTTATCATCATCACCGACTGATTTTGGGCACGGACGGGCGCAAGCTTTCGAAAAGCGAAGGCAGTACCGGGCTTTCCGCCCTTCGCGCCGAAGGAGCGACGCCCTCAGATATCCGCCGGCTTGTCGGCCTCCTCTAGCGCCTGCCCGCGGCGCGCGCCATTGCCGCCGATGTTACGGCGGATGATCTGCCGGACCTTGTATTTCATCAACGCGGCATTCACCTCCGCGCCGAGCATGAAGATGACGCCGACCATATAAAGGAACACCAGAACCACCATGACGGAGGCGAGACCGGCATAGGTGGCGGCATAATTGGCGAAGGTGGAGAGATAATAGGCGAAGATAGCCGCGCCGATGACCCAGAATATCATCGTCAGCAAAATACCCGGCCAGACATCCCAGATGCGGCGCTTGCCTGCGGGTAGCCACAGATGCGCCGCCACCAGCCCCGCCGTCAGCACCACGATGGTGCCATAAAGGCCGAGGCTGGAGATGGTGTTCAGCACATCCGTCAGCCACGGAAACCGCCGTTCGGCGAAGGACATGGCGACCGGCACGGCGACGAGCACGGTGCTGATGCCGGCAAAGACCACAACGGCAATCAGGACATAAAGCAGGCTGAGCAGCCGGGTCACATACCACCAGCGCGTTTCCGTGACGCGATAGGCGCGGTTCAGCGAAATGCGCAGCGCCTCGACGCCATTCGAGGCAAAGTATGCGGCCGCCAGCACCGAAATCGTCAGCAGGCCGCCGCGCGGGATGGTGAGAACCTGCTGCACCTGAGCTGCCAGCGGACCGGCAATCGCTTCCGGCCAGGTGTCGAAAATCAGATGCACCGCCGTTTCTGAGAACTGGTCGGCGCCCAGAAAACCGGCTAGCGCCGTGCCGAAGATCAGGAACGGAAACAGCGCGAGCAGGATGGACAGCGCCATGTGGCTCGCCATCGCCCAGCCGTCATCCTCGGCGAAATGGGAATAGGCATCGAAGGCAACCTTGCCTGCCAGGCGCACTGCGGCAACCATGTCGCCTCCATTCATCGGCATTTTATTTGTAACTTCGCCCCGAATATGGGAAATCAGCTTCGTTTTGTACAGCGCGCAAGCTGACCTTTCGGTTCCCGAAGGACACGGATTTCGCGCGATTGGATTTTAACGGGCCGGGTAATCGGACCAGAGCGACAGTCGGTTTCCCGGAGCGGCAAATGTCTGAAAAACCCGTCATCATCATCACCGGATGTTCCTCGGGGATCGGCGCCTATTGCGCCGGCGCGCTCCACCGGGACGGCTGGCGGGTCTTTGCCACCGTGCGGCGCATCGCTGACATGGCAGCCCTCGAAAATCAGGGCATAGAAACCCTGATCATGGATTACACAAAGTCCGAAACCATCGCCGCGCTGGTGGACACCGTCGCCGCCCGCACCGGCGGCCGCATCGATGCGCTTTTCAACAATGGCGCCTATGGCCAGCCGGGCGCGGTGGAGGACCTGCCAGTCGAAGCGCTGAGAGCCCAGTTCGAAACCAATATCTTCGGCTGGCACGATCTGACGCGGCGGGTCATTCCCTTTATGCGGGCGCGTGGTGCGGGCCGCATCGTGCATTGCTCGTCCATTCTCGGGCTCGTGCCCTATCGCTATCGCGGCGCCTACACCGCTTCGAAATTCGCGCTTGAGGGGCTGGGCGTCACCCTGCGCATGGAGCTTCAGGACAGCGGTATCCATGTCAGTCTGATCGAACCCGGCCCGATCACGTCGAAATTCACTACGACGGCGCTTGCTCATATCAATGAGCATATCGATCTCGAAAACTCGGCCCATGCCGCAGAATATAAACGCCAGCTGGCGCGTATGGATGGTTCCGGCCCCGTCAACCGTCACAAGCTCGGCCCGGATGCCGTTTATGCCGTGCTGAAACACGCCCTGACGGCTGCAAGGCCGAAACCACATTATCCCGTTACCGTTCCGGCCAAACAGGGGCTTATGCTGAAACGGCTCTTGCCTGCCGGACTTTTCTATCGTCTGCTGCGCAGATTCGATTGAGGAGGAGTAATACCGCATGTCCGGCTTCACCACCGTTCTGGCCCTTATCGTCATGGGGCTTGTCGTCATCGTGTTGATACGCGGCCTCTTCAACATGCTGAAGGGACAGGACGCCAACCGGTCCAACAAGCTGATGCAGCTTCGCCTGCTTCTGCAGGCCATTGCCATCGCTCTGATCATGCTCACCCTCTGGCTCACCGGAGGCGGCCGCTGACATGGTGAAACTGAACAAAATCTACACCCGCACCGGCGACAAGGGCACGACGGCGCTGGTTTCCGGCCCGCGCCGACCGAAGCACGATCTGCGCGTCGAAGCCTATGGCACGGTGGACGAGACCAATTCGGCCATCGGTGTCGCGCGGCTTCACACGGCTGGGCTGGAAAAGCTGGATGCCATGCTTTTCCGCATCCAGAACGATCTTTTCGACCTCGGCGCCGATCTTGCCACGCCTGACGATGGCGAACCGCTGCCTTACGAACCGTTGCGTATAGTCGAAAGCCAGGTCACACGGCTGGAAAGCGAAATCGACGACCTCAACGCCACCCTCGAACCGTTGACGTCCTTCGTGCTGCCGGGCGGCAGCGCCGCGGCGGCAAATCTGCATTTGGCACGCACGGTTTGCCGGCGCGCAGAAAGGCTGATGGTGGAGCTTTCCGTCACCGAGAATGAGATCGTCAGCCCGGCCGCCATCAAATATGCCAATCGCCTCTCCGACTTCCTGTTTGTCGCGGCCCGTTTCGCCAATGATGCCGGCAAGGCCGACATATTGTGGGTTCCGGGCAAGAACCGCTAAGGCGTTTCAACGACGCAACCAAAGGGCGTTCGATGTTCATACCGCTGCACGATGCGAATTCCCTCAAGCATATCCGGCTGCAATATGTCACCATCGGCCTGATCGTGGTCAACGTGCTGGTCTGGCTGTTTACCGGCGTGCTGGCCAGCGACACCGAAGCCAATGCCGCTGCCCTCGGCCTCGGCTTCATTCCCGCCGTGGTGTTCGATTACGCCTATCTGGAACCCGCCCTGCAGGTCGTGCCTGATGACCTCACCGCCATCACCTATGCCTTTCTTCATCTCGATTTCTGGCATCTAGCCGGCAACATGCTGTTTCTCTGGGTCTTCGGCGACAATGTCGAGGATGCGCTCGGCCATTTTCGTTTCCTGATCTTCTATCTCGCCTGTGCCATCGCCGGCGCGCTGTTTCACGGTTTCGTCGCACCCACCTCGGAAGGACCACTGATCGGTGCCTCGGGTGCGGTTTCCGGCGTCGTCGCGGCCTATTTCCTGCTGCATCCAAAAGTGCGCGTCTGGGTGCTGGTCCTCATGCGCATTCCGCTTCCCCTTCCCGCCTTCATCCCCCTGGCGTTATGGATCGGCCAGCAGTTCCTGATGCTGGCGCTCGGGCTGGAAGAGAATGTCTCCTGGGGCGCGCATGTCGGCGGCATCTTGGCGGGCGCCATCATGGTAATTTTCATGCGCAGACGGGGCGTTCCCCTGTTTGATCGCACCATTGTCCCGCCGAGGGCGGCACAGTTCAAAAATACGTCGCAAACGGCGGGGTTGTCGCAAATCGAACGCGGCTATGACGGGGGTAGATGAGACGTCACGTCAGAGATAGAGTATTTACGTTAACGTCAACGTAAGATATGCCTTGTGTGCATGCGATAATGAAGATTGCTCCGTTGTAATTGCGGGAAAAATGCTTATCCATGTCGCCAACCTGTTTTTGGAGGTCCGCTCGGCACTGCCAAGCGGACAGGAGTTTGAGGAAAGCCGCCGATGAAAATCCTTGTCCCCGTTAAACGAGTCGTCGATTACAACGTGAAGATCCGCGTGAAGGCGGATGGTTCTGGCGTTGAGCTTGCCAATGTGAAGATGTCGATGAACCCGTTCGACGAAATCTCGGTGGAAGAGGCCCTTCGCCTGAAGGAAGCCGGCAAGGCTGAAGAAGTCGTCGTCGTCTCCATTGGACCTGCCAAGGCGGAAGAAACGCTGCGCACCGCGCTTGCGATGGGTGCCGATCGCGCCATCCTGATCGAGACCGATGAAACGGTCGAGCCGCTCGCCGTCGCCAAGCTCCTGAAGGGCGTGGCCGAGGCTGAGCAGCCCGGTCTCGTCATTGTCGGCAAGCAGGCGATTGACGACGATTCGAACCAGACCGGCCAGATGCTGGCAGCCCTCCTCGGCTGGGGCCAGGGCACCTTCGCCTCAAAGGTCGTGCCTGCCGACGGCAAGGTTGCGGTGACCCGCGAAGTCGATGGCGGCCTGCAGACGGTGGAACTGAAGCTTCCCGCTGTCGTCACCACCGATCTTCGTTTGAACGAGCCGCGTTATGCCTCGCTGCCGAACATCATGAAGGCGAAAAAGAAGCCGCTCGACAAGAAGGCTCCGGCCGATTTCGGCGTCGATGTTTCGCCGCGCCTGAAGGTGTTGAAGACCGAAGAGCCGGCGGGCCGCAAGGCCGGCATCAAGGTGGGCTCGGTTGCCGAGCTGGTCGAAAAGCTCAAAGCCGACGGCGTCCTCTAAGGTTTCGGAAAAGGGAGATATTCTCATGGCCATTCTTCTTCTGGCAGAACACGACAACGCAACCCTTTCCGACCTGACGGCAAAGACCCTGACGGCGGCAACTCAGATTGGCGGCGACGTCCATGTGCTGGTCGCCGGATCCGGCGCCAGGGGCGCTGCCGACGCCGCAGCAAAACTTTCCGGTGTTTCCAAGGTGCTGCTTGCCGACGATGCATCCTATGCAAACCAGCTGGCGGAACCGCTGGCGGCGCTGATCGTTTCGCTTGCCCCGTCCTATGACGTCATCATCGCTCCTGCGACCGCCTCGGCAAAGAACGTCACGCCGCGTGTTGCTGCGCTTCTCGACGTGGCTCAGGTCTCGGAAATCATCGAAGTTGTCAGCCCGGATACCTTCAAGCGCCCGATCTATGCCGGTAATGCCATCCAGACCGTTCAGGCAACCGATGGCAAGAAGGTCATCACCGTTCGCCCGACGGCCTTTGCGGCAGCGGCAGAAGGCGGTTCGGCAGCGGTCGAGACGATCGCCGCCGCTGAAAACCCCGGCGTCTCCTCTTTCGTTTCTGATGCACTGGCCTCGTCCGACCGTCCGGAACTGACCTCCGCCAAGATCATCATCTCGGGTGGCCGTGCTCTCGGTTCTTCGGAAAAATTCAAGGAAGTCATCCTTCCTGTCGCCGACAAGCTCGGTGCTGCCGTTGGTGCATCGCGCGCTGCCGTCGATGCCGGCTATGCGCCGAATGACTGGCAGGTGGGCCAGACCGGCAAGGTCGTCGCCCCACAGCTTTACATCGCGGCGGGCATTTCCGGTGCCATCCAGCATCTGGCCGGCATGAAGGACAGCAAGGTCATCGTCGCCATCAACAAGGACGAAGAAGCGCCGATCTTCCAGGTTGCCGATTACGGCCTTGTGGCGGACCTCTTCGAGGCATTGCCGGAACTGCAAAAGGCTCTCTGATTTCAAATAGATGATGAAGGCGGCGCGTTTTTTGAACGCGCCGCCTTCTCTTTTTCGGCGATATGCGTAACATCGCCAGCGAATTTGCACATGCAGCACATGGGAGAACAGCATATGACCGCCCCCTTTAAGAACATCGGTGTCATCGGAGCCGGTCAGATGGGGTGCGGCATCGCACATGTCTCTGCGGTTGCCGGCTACAGGGTTCATATCTACGATCTTTCCAAAGACGGCATCGAGGCCGGCCTTGCCACCATCAACGGCAATCTCGCGCGCCAGGTCACCAACGGCAAGCTTTCCGACGAGGCCCGCAAGCAGGCCCTGGCGCTCATCAGCGGTTCGACCGATGTCAACGATCTGGCACCCATGGACCTCGTCATCGAGGCTGCCACCGAGAACGAAGAGATCAAGCGCAAGATCTATGCGCAGATCTGCCCGGTCCTGAAGCCGGAGGCGCTTCTCGCCACCAACACGTCTTCACTTTCCATCACCCGGCTTGCCTCTGCCACCGACCGTCCCGAACAGTTCATGGGCATCCACTTCATGAACCCGGTGCCGGTCATGAAACTGGTGGAACTGGTGCGCGGCATCGCCACCAATGAAAAGACCTTCGATGCGGCCAAGGACTATGTGCGGACGCTCGAAAAGGCGATCACCGTCGCCGAAGATTTCCCAGCCTTCATCGTCAACCGCATCCTTCTGCCGATGATCAACGAGGCAATCTATACGCTTTATGAGGGCGTTGGCTCCGTGGAAGCCATCGACACCGCCATGCGCCTCGGCGCGAACCACCCGATGGGTCCGCTGCAGCTCGCAGACTTCATAGGCCTCGATACCTGTTTGTCGATCATGCAGGTGCTGCATGACGGCCTGTCCGACAGCAAATACCGCCCTTGCCCGCTGCTGGTCAAATATGTCGAAGCCGGCTGGCTCGGCCGCAAGTCCGGCCGCGGTTTTTATGATTACCGCGGCGAGACGCCGGTTCCGACGCGGTAAAAATCGACCTTGTGCTGAGGGAGAGGAAATATCTCTCCCCCAAGCCGAAAACTCAAAGCTACCTGGATGTTGCGGCCGTCACCAACGCCTTGGCATCTTCGCTATCCCACGCCGCCGGCCCGTTCATCGCTGCGAGAAGACAGCCGTTTTCATCCAGCAGCAGGGTGGCCGGCAGGCCGAAAGCGAGACCTTCCTTTTTCAGAACGTTGAAGACGCCCATGGAACTATCGCGGTAATGTTTCAGCGCGTCGATTTTGTATTCATCCATGAAGGCTTTCGGTTTTTCATCCGCGCCGACATCGATATTGACGGCCACGACTTCGAACTTGTCGCCACCTTTTTCCTTCTCCAGCGCGTTCAGAGCCGGCATCTCCTCCCGGCAAGGCACGCACCATGTGGCCCAGAGATTGAGAAGAACCGCCTTGCCCTTGAGATCGGCGAGCGTCATGTCCTTAGCCTCCGGTCCCTTGAAGGACAGCGGGACGACACGCGGCCTGTCCGCCGCCGACATGGCGGCCACCTGCCCCTTCAGAAACGGTTTCAGCGAGTCGATGCGGCTTGCCGCACCCTCACATAAACCGCCGTCTGCCGCCGCTGCCCCTTGAACCGGGCTCTCAGACCCAATATGCCTGAACCAGACCGCGCCAGCACCGGCGAGCACACCGGCAACGGCAGCAATTGCAACCAACTTGGCGGAAGGAAGCCTAAACGGCCTTTTTTCTGTCATCGAATACTCCAGGGCACGACATATGGCTGACGGCACAGATCAGAAATCCTCCAACCAGATGTGGGGCGGGCGTTTCGCTTCCGGGCCATCTGCCATCATGGAAGAGATAAATGCCTCCATCGGCTTCGACAAGAAACTTTACGCCCAGGATATCCGCGGCTCTATGGCGCATGCCGCCATGCTGGCATCTAAAGGCATTATTTCGCCTGAAGATAAAGACAAGATCACCGAAGGCTTGAACACGATCCTGTCAGAGATCGAATCCGGCAGCTTCGAATTCTCCCGCAAGCTCGAAGATATTCACATGAATATCGAAGCGCGGCTTGCCACCCTCATCGGCCCGGCCGCCGGCCGCCTCCATACCGCCCGCTCGCGCAACGACCAGGTGGCGCTCGATTTCCGCCTGTGGGTCAAGGAAGAATTGCAGAAAACCGAAGGTATGCTGACGGCGCTCATCGCCGCCTTCCTCGACCGCGCCGAGGAAAACGCCGATACGGTGATGCCCGGCTTCACGCATTTGCAGACGGCGCAGCCTGTCACATTCGGCCATCATTGCATGGCCTATGTGGAAATGTTCGGCCGTGACCGCGCCCGCGTACGCCACGCCATCGAGCACATGGACGAAAGCCCGATTGGTGCGGCCGCCCTTGCCGGCACCGGCTATCCGATTGATCGCCACATGACGGCCAAGGCGCTCGGTTTCCGCGAGCCGACCCGCAACTCCATCGACACTGTGTCCGACCGCGATTTCGCGCTGGAATTCCTGTCGATCGCCTCCATCTGCGCCACGCATCTGTCGCGTCTTGCCGAAGAGATCGTCATCTGGTCGACGCCGCAATTTGGTTTCATCCGGCTGTCGGACGCCTTTTCCACAGGCTCGTCGATCATGCCGCAGAAGAAGAACCCTGATGCCGCTGAGCTGGTGCGCGCCAAGACCGGCCGCATCAACGGCTCGCTGATCGCTCTCCTCACCGTGATGAAGGGTCTGCCGCTCGCCTATTCCAAGGACATGCAGGAAGACAAGGAACAGGTTTTCGACGCCGCCGAAAGCCTGGAACTGGCGATCGCCGCCATGACCGGCATGATCCGCGACCTCGAAGTACGCAAGGACCGCATGCGCGCAGCGGCGGGTTCAGGTTATTCCACCGCGACAGATCTGGCCGACTGGCTGGTGCGAGAAGCAGGTCTGCCCTTCCGCGATGCCCACCATGTGACCGGCAATGCCGTGGCGCTGGCGGAAAAGAAAGGCTGCGATCTCGCCGATCTTTCGCTGGAGGAGTTGCAGGCGATCCACCCCGGCATCACCGATAGCGTTTTCGATGTTCTTTCGGTGGAAGCATCGGTCGCTAGTCGCACAAGCTTCGGCGGCACGGCTCCTTCGGAGGTACGCAAGCAGATCGCCTGGTGGCGCGGACGCAACTGATAAATCTGCGTTACGCTGCGATCACAAGAAACAGGGTGCACAAGCGCCCTGTTTTTCGTTATCAGAGAAGCACATATTTCCTTTGGACAGGCCCATGCTTTCAAAATCCGTGCGCAAACTCATCGTTCCCATCGGCATGACGCTTGCCGTAAGCCTCGCTCTCAGCGCCTGCGGGCGCAAGGGCGACATCGATCCGCCGAGCACGCCGGTCGAAATGCGCAACAAGCGCGCCGCCGATGGCAGTGAGCCGAAGCCGGCAACGGCGGAACGGCCCTTCATTCTCGACAAGCTTCTCTGACGGGTAAAAAGCCGTGAACCATTTTGGCTATATCGACGGCGTGCTGCACGCCGAAAACGTGCCCGTGCCCGAGATCGCCAAGGCGGTCGGCACGCCCTTCTACGTCTATTCGACCGCAACCCTGGAGCGCCACTACAAGGTGTTCTCAGGTGCGTTTGCCGATGTGGACGCCATGGTCTGTTATGCCATGAAGGCCAATTCCAACCAGGCGGTGCTGAAGACGCTGGCAAAGCTCGGCGCTGGCATCGACGTCGTCTCCGGCGGTGAATTGCGTCGCGCTCTGGCTGCTGGCGTGCCGGCAAACCGCATCATGTTCTCCGGCGTCGGCAAGACGGTTGCGGAAATGGATTATGCGCTGGATGTGGGCATTTATTGTTTCAACATCGAATCCGAGCCAGAGCTGGAAGTCCTCAATCTGCGCGCCATCAAGGCGGGCAAGCGGGCGCATGTCTCCTTCCGCATCAACCCTGATGTGGATGCGCGCACCCACGCCAAGATTTCCACCGGCAAGAAAGAAAACAAGTTCGGCATTTCCTATGAGCGCGCTCGCGCGGTCTATGCCCGTGCCTCAACGCTGCCCGGCATCGAAGTGACCGGCATCGACATGCATATCGGCAGCCAGATCACCGAATTGCAGCCGTTCGAGGATGCCTTCCGGTTGCTGCGCGAACTCGTCGAGGCCCTGCGAACCGATGGCCACACCATCAGCCATGTCGATATTGGCGGCGGACTCGGCATTCCCTACCGCGACGACAACAATCCGCCGCCTTTGCCGGATGCCTATGCGCATATCGTCAAGAACGAGTTGAAGAGCCTCGACTGCAAGATCGTCACCGAGCCCGGCCGTCTGATCGTCGGTAATGCCGGCATTCTGGTAACGGAAGTCATCTATGTGAAGGATGGCGGCGAAAAGACCTTTGTAATCGTTGACGGCGCGATGAACGACCTCATCCGTCCGACGCTATATGAGGCCTATCACGGCATCCGCCCGGTGGTGCAACCGGCAGGGGATACGCCGCGCATCAAGGCCGATATCGTCGGCCCGGTCTGCGAAACCGGCGATTATCTGGCGCTGGACCGTGAGATGGCCGCACCGCAACCGGGCGATCTCATCGCCGTCAGTTCCGCTGGCGCCTATGGTGCGGTGCAGGCAGGAACCTATAATTCCCGCCTGCTGGTGCCGGAAGTGCTGGTCAAGGGTGACAAATTCCATGTCATCCGCCCCCGCGGCACGTATGAAGAGCTGATCGCCCTCGATTCCGTGCCCGCCTGGCTCGACTGATCCGCTTGCAGCCGATCACAATTGAGCGAAGCTGCCTAAAAAATGGGGGTGAGGGCTTGGCTGCCCTCGTCTTCGCCATAAAGAATGTTATCCTTGCCTCTGTGATATGGAGAACTCGCCGTTCCGGGAATGGCGTTGACGTGGCCAGAACCGGGAGAACGGATTGATGACCACAGCCGGAGAGGACAGGACAGGCAGAAAGCGCTCCACTGGCGCATTCGTGCAGCGGCCGGACCTTGCCCGCCGGGTTGCCGCCAAGCGTTTCTTCGCAAAAATCGTTCTGCTTTCGGAGAAGATCGCCCCGAAAACGCTATGGCCGCTCTCTATTGCCGCTCTGTTTCTGGTGCTTGCCTGGTTCGGCCTTTACCGGCACATGCCGGATTTTCTGCGGCTCGGCGTCGTTTTCGTGCTCGTGTTCGCCTTCATTGCCACTCTCCTGCCGATCGCGCGGCTGAAATGGCCGACTGACAACGACGCTTCCCGCCTTCTCGAAGATCGCAACGGTCTTGCACACCAACCTGTTGGAGTACAGGAAGACGAACCGGCCTTCGACACGCCTTTTTCCAGAACGCTCTGGAAGGAACACCAGATCCGCATGGCGGAGCGTATCGCCGCACTGAATGCCGGTCTGCCGAAGCCCGATATCGCCCGTTATGACCGTCTCGCCCTACGCGCCGTTCCCGCCCTTCTTCTGGCCGCTGCCTTCGGTTTTTCCTTTTCCAACGGCGCAGGCACGATTGCCGATGCCTTCCGCAGCCAACCGACCGTGGGTCCGCTCAATCCCGATATTCGACTGGACGCCTGGGTTACGCCGCCCTCTTATACCGGCCGTGCACCGATTTTCCTGACTGGGCGTGACGCGACCAACCGCGACGCGGTTTCCGTGCCGCAGTCCTCCAGGCTGACGATCCGCATGACCGGTGGTGATGGCGGCGAAGAAGTGACCTTCGAACCGGAAATGGCGGGCGCCCTGCAAAAGCTCGCTCCCGAGACAACCCGGGCCGACAGCGCGAGCGGTGATGTCGCGGTTCCGGCGCAGGCTCCTTTGGCGGATCAGCCCTTGGCACCGCGCACCTTCGCGATGGATGTCACCGAAAGCGGCATGATAACCGCCAATGGTGAGCAATGGTTGTTCAATGTCATCCCGGACCAGCCGCCCAGCATTGCCTTCGACAACATGCCGCGCCGCGCCGTCAACGGCGCGCTGGAAATCGGCTTCACCGCCAAGGATGATTACGGGTTGAAGGAAGCTCACGCAATTATTGAGCCTATCGGCGTTGCCGAAGGCGCGACAGCGCTTTACCCGTCGCCGGAATTCAAGCTCGATCTGCCGCGGCAGAACAATCGCGAGATCAAGGGGCTGACCAGCCGCAACCTGACCGAACATCCGATGGCCGGGAAACGCGTGCGTATTACACTGGTGGCGACTGACGGTGCAGGCCAGACCGGCCGCAGCCCTCCGCATGAAATGGTGCTGCCGGGCCGCAATTTTTCCGAACCGCTGGCCGCTTCCATTGCCGAACAGCGGCAGATTTTTTCGCTCGACACACGCCAGATGCCGAAGGCGATCGCCTATAACGAGGCGGTTGGAATGCGTCCGCAAGAGACCATTCCCAACACGACGCATTATCTCCTGCTGCAATCGGCGCAGACCCGCATGCGGCTCGCCTATAATGAGGAGATGCTGAAGGACACGGCGGATTACCTCTGGGAGATCGCACTGGGCATCGAGGATGGTGATCTTTCGCAGGCGGAAAGGCGCCTGCGCGATGCACAGACCGCCCTTTCCGAGGCGCTTCAGCGCAATGCCTCCGATGAAGAAGTGGCCAAGCTCATGCAGGAGCTGCGCGAGGCGATGCAGCAGTTCATGAGCGAGCTTGCGCAACGCATGCAGAATGCGCCGCAAGCCAACATGAACCAACAGGCACAGAACGTGCTGCGCCAACGCGATCTGGAAAACATGATGAACCAGATCGAGAATCTCGCCCGTTCCGGAAACCGCGATGCCGCGCAGGAAATGCTCTCGCAATTGCAGCGCATGATGAACAATCTGCAAGCCGGCCGACCGCAGCGTCAGGGGCAGCAAGGCCAGCAGCAGAGCAGCAAGATGCGCCAGCAGATCGACAAGCTTGGCGAAATCCTGCAGCAGCAACAGAAGCTGATGGACGAAACCTTCAAGCTGGATCAGGCATTGCGCGACCGGATGCAGCGCGGTGATCCGCAGCAGGGCGGCGAAAGCGACGACCAGCAGATGGGCGAAAACGGCCAGCAACCGCCTCAGGGCCAGCAAGGCCAACAGGGTGAGAATGGCCAACAGGGCGGACAGCAGCAGACTGACCAGATGACCGCCGAGCAATTGCGCGAAGCGCTGAAAAACCTGCGGGCCCAGCAGGATGCCCTCGGCAAGCAGCTCGGCGAATTGCAGCAGGGACTTCGCGATCTCGGCATGGAGCCGGGCGAAAATTTCGGCAAGGCGCAGCAGGAAATGCAGGGTGCCGGTGAGGCGTTGGGCAAGAGCCAGGGTGAGCAGGCCGTCGAGGGCCAGGGCAATGCGCTGAATGCGCTGCGCCAGGGCGCACAGGACATGATGGGCCAGATCATGCAGGCCATGCGCCAGCAGGGCCAGCAGCCTGGTCAGGGGCAGGAAGGCATGGCCGGTCAAGGCGGCCAGAACGGCCGCGATCCGCTCGGCCGTCCGCGCAGCACCACCGGCCCTGACTTTGGCGATCAGGTGAAGGTGCCTGACGAAATAGACGTGCAACGCGCCCGCGAGATTCTTGATGCCATCCGCGAAAAGCTCGGCAACAATCCGCCGGGTGAGGTGGAACGGCGTTATCTCGAGCGGCTGCTGGATATCAGGTGAGGGTCCGCACAGGTAATGGTGCGCCTCGTTACATCCTTTTTCAGAAGCTAGAGTTTCCGTCATGCCGGACTTGATCCGGCATCCAGCAGACGCGCGTCTGCGCGGCGGAAAGAGTTCTTTCAGCCCAAGGACTTGGGCTGGCTGGATTCCGGCTCAAGGCCGGAATGACGGAGGTAGGGAACTGCGCTGAGCCAGGGGGCTGACCAACAAAAAAGGCGGCCCGACGGCCGCCCTTTAAATCTCTGCGCCCTTGCCACTCAGGCCGCAAGCGCCCGCGCCACGGCCTTGCGAATATCCGGAAGCGCAAAAGGTTTGGAAACCACGTCCACGATCTTCGTCGCCAGATCATCCGCCCGTTCGCGCTGCTCGGCGTAACCGGTCATCAACAAAATACGCATGGCCGGGAAGCTTTCGGCGGCGCGGTGCGCCAGCTCGATGCCATCCATGACCGGCATGCGGATATCCGAAAGAAGAAGATCGAAACTGGTTTCCTGAAGCTTTTCCAGGCCCTGCTCGCCGTCTGCCGCCTCATGGGTCTCGTGACCGTCGAGACGGAGCGCCCGCGCCACGAAAGAACGCAGCGCATCCTCGTCTTCGGTAATCAGAATCTTCGCCATTACTCATTGCTCCTGGGCATCATTTCCAGCCGTGAGCAACATCGCAGGCTCCTCTTTTCAAGAGGTAAACACCCAGGCTTTGGCTAGGTGAATGGTTAATGAGGCGTCTCTTCGCTGTGCCGTTCCGGCACGGGAAAACTGCTCAGGCGTCGCCGGTGACAACGCCGACGAAGGGCAGCTCGCGGAACGCGTAAGCGACATCCATGCCGTAACCCACCACGAAATAATCAGGACATTCGAAACCGACATAATCGGCTTCCAGATCTTCCTTGCGCTTGACTTTCTTGTCGAGAAGGACGGCGATGGTGACGTTGCGAGCGCCACGTTCGTAAAGCAGTTCCTTGGCGAAGCGCAGCGTGCGGCCGGATTCGAGAATGTCGTCAATCAGCAGGACGTCGCGGTCTTTCACGTCGCTGTCGATATCCTTGACGATCCTCACGCCCTGCGAGACCGTGCCGGTGCCATAGCTCGACAGCGTAATGAATTCGACCTCGGGGGCAAGACCACTGTCATGCAGCGCGCGGATAAGGTCGGCCGCGAAAATGAACGATCCCTTGAGCACGGCAATGACGAGCAGATCCTTGGTCGGGCCGCTGGCAATGTGCTTGGCCATGTCGCGATTGCGCTCTGCAATCTGCTCGGCGGTATAAAGCGGCTCGATGTTTTTTCCACGGACGACGGGCATTCTTACTCCTGTGCTGCGCCTTGCCGATTTTACCTTTCAGTAAAAATAGAAGACAGGCGTTAGCACAGTCAGCGTCCGGACGCACCCGCCTCAACGAAGGAAAGCTTGATCTCGGGCGTTTTTCCACCGGGATGGCGCAGTTTTGCCGAAAAACCGTGGCTGAAACCGGGCTGCATCTGTTTAACCGGCGGTTCAATGACCATGCTGGCCACCAGTTGTCCCTTGGCGGCAAAAAGGTCGGCGCGAAGGGCCGGCACCTCTTCAAGCTTGCCGCCGTTATTCTCCACGATGCCATTGATGAGCAGGATATCCATACCGCCCGCCTCCTGCGGCGTCACGGTGACATGGGAAATGGCGAGGGGGCTGACCGACGCTGCTATAGCGGTCTTTTCCGGCACCACCACCGAGAGGCCGCCTGAACAGACAAAAACAAGAATGGCGAGCCCCGCCACCAGCGCGGAATAAGCGTCCGCCGAAAGGAGGGATAATCTGCGATCCAGCCAGCCGATGAAGGCGAGGCCGAGCACACCGATGGTGACAGGTGGTTTTGCACCGTCCAGGGGCCTCGCGCCGCGATTGTCGTTTCCGGGCTGGCGTGGACGGTTTTCCTTGATGGTGACAAATTCCGCGTCTACCACGTCAACTGTCGGGTTTGCCGCCCGCGCCGTGCGGCGCAGCGGCGTCTCCGGCATCAGGAGGTCAAAATCGAATGCCGCTTGCCGGCGAGATGAACGGAACATAGCCATAGAATTCCTTGGGTGAGGTTTTCCGGCCCGCAAAACTGGGCATTGCAACGAATCCTGCCAAGTTTTAAATTTAAATGGTTAATGCTTCGCAAAAACCGCTCGCCGGGCGTCCCGAACCGGGGTAGACCGCGCCCTCCGGCTTCATCCCAGCGGCTTGCGAACCACCACGAAACGAAGAGACTGGAAGTCCGTTGATCCATTTCGAAAATGTCGGGTTGCGTTACGGCATGGGACCCGAAATCCTGAGGGACATGACCTTCGATATTCCCAAAGGGTCGTTCCAGTTTCTGACCGGCCCCTCGGGTGCCGGCAAGACAACGCTCCTGCGCCTGCTACTGATGTCGCTGCAGCCGACCCGCGGCAATATCCGCATGTTCAATCGCGATGTGTCACGCATTCCGCGCAGCGAGCTGCCGATGTTGCGCCGACGCGTCGGCATCGTGTTTCAGGATTTCCGGCTGCTTGATCATCTGACGACCTATGAGAATGTCGCCCTGCCGCTGCGCGTGCGTGGCAAGGAAGAAAGCGCCTATCGCAACGACGTGATCGAGCTTCTGAAATGGGTTGGGCTCGGCGAGCGTGTCAACGTGCTGCCGGCGATCCTTTCCGGCGGCGAGAAGCAGCGCGCCGCCATTGCCCGCGCGCTGATGGACCAGCCGGAAATATTGCTGGCCGACGAGCCGACCGGCAATGTCGATCCGCCGATGGCCAAGCGCCTTCTCAACCTGTTTCTGGAACTCAACCGGCTGGGCACCGCCGTCGTTATCGCCACCCATGACTTCGGCCTGATGGACCAGATCGATGCGCGCCGGATGATCCTGACCGAAGGGCGGCTCGACATCTATGAATGAGATCACCCGCAAACCGTTGAAGCCGGAAGCGGCGCAGCCGAAGCGTCCGCCCATGCGCATCCGCCCGATGGCACCCATTCTGCCGCCCTCCAACATTCAGGGCAATGCGCTGATGGTGGTCATCGCCATCATGGCTTTTCTCGCCTGCCTCACGCTCGGCGCCGTTTCCATGGTGCGCGCCACCGCCGCCACGTGGCAGAGCCAGATTTCCCGTGAGATCACCATCCAGATCAAACCCGAGGACGGGCTGGACATGAATGCAGCGCTGAACAAGGCGCGCAATATGGCGCTCACCTTCGTCGGCACCCGCGATGGCACCATTCTTGACGATGCGGCGACATCACGCCTGCTGGAGCCGTGGCTCGGCAGCGGGCTCGATCTCTCCGAACTTCCCATACCGCGTCTCGTCGTCATCACCATCGATGAAAACAATCCGCCCGATTTCCAGGCGATGCGGGATATGCTGAAGGCCGAGATTCCACAGGCATTTCTAGACGACCATCGCACCTGGGTCGACCGGCTCGTTTCCATGGCAAGAACCACTGTCATGATCGGCGTTGGCGTCCTCGTTCTCGTGTTCACCGCCATGGTGCTGACCGTCGTATTTGCAACCCGCGGCGCGCTTTCCGGCAACCGGCACATTGTCGAGGTGCTGCATTTTGTCGGCGCGGAGAGCAGCTTCGTGGCGCGGGAATTCCAGAAACACTTCCTGAAGATCAGCCTCAAGGGCGCGGCGGCGGGCAGTGCGCTGGCGGCCGCCGTGTTCCTCGTCGCCGGTTTCTGGCAGTCGAGCACCGTCGCCACCCCCCAGAGCGACCAGGCAAGCGCGCTTTTTGGCTCCTTTTCCGTCGGCCTTGGCGGTTATTTCGGCATTGCGATGACGATGATCATCATCGCGCTTCTCACCACCATCACCGCACGCGTCACCGTCATCCGCACCATCGACGATATCGATCGTGTCCGGTCCGATCCGTCGAAAAGCGACGGCCTGGCATCGTGATGACACGATGAATCTAGCGGAAAAACTGAAACCGTCACGAACGGGATGTAACCTGCGGACGGTGGACAAAAATGCCTGTTCCTTGCCTTAATCGGCGAGTAATCAGGAGGAATGTTTGTGAGTCGGACGGACCAGGATCAGGCAGCGACGCGACCGGCCCGAAAGGGGCTTTTGGCGCGGCGTGGTCCATTGCGCCGTTTTATCCGCGGCCTCATCCTGCTCTGCGTCATCGCGCTCGGCGCATTTTCCGGTGGTTTCCTGTGGTTTGCGGATTCTGTCGCCTCGATGCGCCCGCCCGAGGGTGCCAGAGGCGATGCCATCATCGTGCTCACTGGCGGTTATCAGCGCATCGAACAGGCGGTCGGCCTTCTGAGAGACGGCGTGGGCAAACGGCTTTTGATTTCAGGCGTCAACCCGGCCACCACCCGCTCGCAGATACGCAAGATGACGCAAGGGTCGTCCGATATGTTCACCTGCTGCGTGGACATGGGCTACAAGGCGATAGATACGATCGGTAACGCCAATGAGGCGGCGAGCTGGATACGCGATCACAACTACTCTTCCATCGTGGTCGTCACAAATAATTATCACATGCATCGCAGCCTTCATGAATTGCGCAGCGCCAGCCCACACACGCAATTCATCGCCTATCCCGTCATCAGCGCCGATCTTGCCCGCACGAACTGGTTCGTGGAACCGGATGTGGTGAGAACCATGCTTTATGAATATCTGAAATTCGTGGCGGCGGCCGGACGTGACCTGACGGGCTTCGGCAAGGGCGATGGCCTGCGCAAGGCCACTGCCGATCACACTGCGCCTAAAGTCACTGCGGCTTCCTCATAAGCATCCAGAAACACGCTTGCAGCCGCCCCTTGTTTTCGTGTAGGCGTCTGACATCGGCATCCGGCATCGAAACGCTAAAGACTTCGAAACGGCTGCGTCCCGGGAAGGCTGTTGATGCTCAAGCTTCGCTCTTTTCTTTTCAATACGCTGTTTTATCTCAATCTGATTGTCCGCATGATCGTGCTGACGCCGATCTATTTTATCCTGCCACGCAAGATCGCCTACGAAATCCCGAAGAACTGGGCGCGCTCCAATCACTGGCTGATGAAAACCATCGTCGGCACCACCTTCGAGATCGAAGGGCTGGAAAACATTCCAGAGACTGGCTGCATCTTCGCGCCGAAGCACCAGTCCTTCTGGGACACCTATGCGCTGCTGCCCAACCTTCCCGATCCGGTCTATATTCTCAAGCGCGAACTTTTGTGGATCCCGCTGTTCGGCTGGTACGCGATGAAACAGAGGATGATCCCGGTCAACCGCGCCGCACGCGGTAAGGTGATGCTGAAGGTGATGGAGCGCGCGAAAGAGGAAATGGCCGCGGGCCGCGAACTCATCATCTATCCCGAAGGGACACGCCGGCCGCCGGGCGCCGAGCCTGAATATCGTTACGGCATCGCGAGGCTTTACCGTGACCTTCAGGTTCCGGTCATTCCCGTCGCCATGCATCCGGGCCTCTTCTGGCCGCGCCGTTCCACCATGCGTTATCCCGGCCATTTCAAGGTGCGTATCCTGCCCGCCATCGAACCGGGGCTCGACCCCGATGTGTTCTTCAAGCGCCTGATCGATGTCACGGAAAAGGCAAGCGACGAATTGCTGCTGGAAACCGTGCGCAACAATCCGCATTTGCCCTTGCCGCCGACTGCGGTGAAGCGGATTGCCGAACTTCAGGGCAAGGAATCAACGGCTGGCTGAGCGACAAGCGCGCCGACATTGGCAGCGATGCTCTCCAGCAAGGAATCGCGTATGCCCATGTCCTGCAGATGCTGCACGGTGTTGAAGACGTAATCCGTGTTCGGACCGGAGCGACCGGCCGCAGCCGCGATGATGACAGCCGATTCGGCAACGCCGAGACCGCCGATATATTGCTCATGCGCGGGATCGGCCACATATGTCACGGCGCTGCCGCGCCGGCCGTCGGAAAGCGCGATCGAAACTACCCGCTCCTTGTAAACGTTCGTCACCAGTTCGCGCTCACGCAGATAGGCCATGACGGGATCATGATCCTTGCCCCGCACGCGAAAAGCGACGCCAAGACATGAGCCACCGCGTTCCAGCCCGAGAACGAGGCCGGGCTTTTCTTCCGTGCCTCTGTAAAAATTGGAGCTGATGCAGAGCGAGCGCCGATAACCGTGCAATCGTGCCTGCTGCCTCTCCTCAAAGGCGAAGCCAGGGTTCCACATTAACGAACCGTAGCCAAAGACCCAAAAATCGTCCATATCCCAAGCCAAATCAAAATTCCCTGAAGTCTGTTCATCGGAGATCAATATGGCAGCGTCAAGCCAATCCGGCACGGCCAAAAAATTCCTCTGGCTCGCCATCGCCATCCTCGTGGTTATCGGACTTTATACCGCCGGGTGGTTTTACGCCGCCGACAGGCTGAAGCAGACTGTCCTGAACGTGATTTCCCCCTCGCAGGCCCGCAGCGTCAGCGGCGAATGCAGCGATATCGCCTTCAAGGGTTATCCCTTCCGCATCGGCCTCTTCTGCGCGAAGGTGACGGTGGATGACAGCCAGAACGGCGTCTCCGCCTCCTTTGGCGAATTGCGCTCGGCGGCACAGGTCTACAATCCCGGCCATATCGTCTGGGAACTCGATTCGCCTGCGGAAATCCGCTCGGCCCACGGCCTGACCATTTCGGCGGAATGGAAGAACATGCAGTCCAGCATCGTCACCAGGCTGAAGGGCATTGACCGCAGCTCACTCATCATCGATGGGCTAAAGGCGCAGGCGGTTTCCTCGGTCACCGGCCAGACCATCGACTTCGATGCCGTCAAGACGGAGATGCACCTGCGCCAGAACGGCGCCGATCTCGATGGCGCGATCACGCTCACGGATTCCGCGACCGTCATCAAGGACTGGCCGCAGATTCTTCCGCGCCTCAACGCCATTGCCGATGTCACGCTCGCCGGCAAAGCGGGCATGGTGGATGGCAGCGATACAGCTGGCCTTTATGGCGCAAGCGGCGAGCTTCGCCGGCTGGTCGCCGATATCGGCGAAGGCCGTGTCATGCGCGTCAGCGGCCCCTTCTCCTTCGATAACGAGGGTTATCTTTCCGGCAAGTTCAAGCTGGAGATCGAAAAGCTCGGCGCGTGGTCTGACAATGCCAAGCAGGCGTTTCCACAGCTGCAATCCACCATCGACACGGCGCGCAAGCTGCTCGGCGCACTCGCCGGCGGTGGTGACAGGGCCTCCGTCGATCTCGTAGTGGACCGCGGCCGCGCCACGATCAGCGGCTTTATCCCGCTGGGCAAGATTCCGCCGATCTGAGGGTTAGCCCGTAATCGACGTCATCCTTGGGACAAGCCCGAGGATGACGAAAGCAAGGCTTTGACACTTTACCAGCGGTTTGATGGCCGGATCAAATCCGGCCAAGACTGTCGCCAGCGGCGCCCTACTTCTTCTGATCCAGCGCGTGACGACCGAAGTCGGGCGCATCGACGTCCTGACCTGCCTGCACGATCGAGCGACGAATAGCGCGGGTGCGCGAGAACAGCTCGAACAGCTTGTCGCCCTCTCCCCAGCGAATCGCCCTTTGCAGGGAGGCGAGATCCTCGGAAAACCGGGCCAGCATCTCAAGGATGGCGTCCTTGTTGTGCAGGCAGACGTCGCGCCACATGGTAGGATCGGAGGCGGCCAGACGTGTGAAGTCGCGGAAACCGGAGGCAGAATATTTGATGACTTCCGATTCGGTCACCGTCTCCAGATCATCCGCCGTGCCGACGATGTTATAGGCGATGATGTGCGGCAGATGCGAAACAATGGCCAGAACCTTGTCGTGGTGTTCGGCATCCATTTCATCCACGCGCGAACCGAGCGCCCGCCAGAAATCCTTCAGCTTTTCCAGCGCTGCCGCGTCCGTGCCCGGCAGCGGAGTGAAGATGCACCAGCGGTCACGGAAGAGGCCGGCAAAACCGGCATCCGGGCCGGATTTTTCCGTACCTGCCAGCGGGTGGCCGGGAATGAAATGCACGTTGTCAGGCATATGCGGCGCCATCTGTGCGATGACCGAAGCCTTGGTGGAGCCGACATCAGTGACAATAGCGCACGGCTTCAGATGCGGCGCAATCTGCTGTGCGACGCTTTCCGAAGCGCCGACCGGCACCGAAACGATGACGAGATCGGCATCCTTCACCGCTTCCGCCGCCGAGACGGTATAATTCGTGCCAAGCGCCAGTTCTTCCGCCCGTTTCAGTGTATCTTCGCTGCGGGTGGAAATAATCACATGGCGGGCGAGCCCCAGTTCCTTGATATCCCGGGCAATGGACGAGCCGATCAGGCCGATGCCGATCAGCGCGATGCGTTCAAACATGATCTCAGCCATCAAGCCCGCCCCATGAACTCGGTGAGAGCAGCGATGACGCCAAGATTGGCCTCTTCCGAACCGATGGTCATTCTGAGCGCATTGGGGAAACCGTAACCACGCACCGCACGCAGAATGTATCCGCGGCGGCTCAGGAACTCGTCAGCGTCCGTTGCCCGCTTGCCGTCCTGATCCGGAAAATGGATGAGGATGAAGTTGGTGACTGACGGCGTGACGGTGAGGCCGAGGTCGGTAAAGGTCGTGACCAGCTTTTCCATCCACACCGCGTTGTGCGCCACGGCTTTTTCGACGAAAGCCTGATCGCGGATGGCAGCGGCACCCGCTGCGATGGCCGGCGCGCTCATGTTGAACGGCCCGCGCACACGGTTCAGCGCGTCGACGATGGCGGCCGGACCATACATCCAGCCAACCCTCAGGGCAGCAAGGCCATAGACCTTCGAGAAGGTCCGGGTCATCACCACGTTGCGGTTGCCGGAAACCAGTTCCAGCCCGGCCTCATAGTCGTTCTTGCGCACATATTCGGCATAGGCCGCATCCAGCACCAGCAGAACATGTTTCGGCAGGGCGGCCTGCAGGCGGCGAATTTCCGCAACCGGAACATAGGTGCCGGTGGGATTGCCGGGATTGGCGATGAACACCATTTTGGTCTTCGGCGTCACGGCGGCGAGGATCGCGTCCACGTCGACAGCGCAGTCTTTTTCCTTCACCGTCACCGGTGTCGCGCCCGCGCCCATGATCTGGATCTTGTAGACGAGAAAACCGTGTTCGGTGATGATCGCCTCATCGCCCGCACCCAGATAGGCGTGGCAAAGCAGGCCGAGAAGCTCGTCCGAGCCGTTGCCGCACAGGATATTCGCGATGTTAAGGCCATGCACGTCGGCAATCGCCTGCCGCAACGCAATCGCCTGCCCGTCCGGATAGATTTCCAGATGGCTGGCCGCCGTACTGAAAGCCTCGATGGCTTTCGGGCTTGGCCCGAGCGGGGTTTCATTGGAGGAGAGCTTATAAACCTTCGCAACGCCATCCACATGCTCCTTGCCCGGAACATAAGCGGCGATATCCAGAATACCCGGACGCGGAACAGGTTGGCTAAGCTCTGCACTCATTTGATCGACCTTTGGAAAGCGCCGGAGAACCCGGCAAAAGCAATGCCGGAGGCATTAGACCGGAACGGTCGCTTTGTCGAGGGTCAGCGCGGCTTTCCTTGGCTTGCGGCAGTGCGGGTGGTGGGCACCCCCTGTGGCGCGAGTACCGGAACGAAAACCCGGCGCGAGGCGCGCTGGGTGACTGGCAATCCCTGATAGAGACGTTTTTGCGCTTCCACCACGATGACGCCGGAAAACAGCGGCCAGAGACGACGCCCGGTATGTTCGAGGTAACGGCGGAATTTCAGCACCGGCCGGCTTGTAGTGGGCGGAAAGAACAGCGCCTCGGCGGTGGCGCCCGGCGTGAAATTGGTTTCGCGCAACAGCGCCGTCAGCTGCCCGCGCGAATAGGGCCGGCCGGAACCGAAAGGCGTGTGTTCCATGCGCGCCCAGACGCCGCGGCGGTTCGGCACCACGATGACCAGGCGGCCGCCCGGCGCCAGTACCCGCCATAGTTCCTTGAGGCTTTCCCGCGGATTTTCGGCAAATTCCAGCGCATGCACCATGAGAACCCGGTCTATCGACGAATCGGGCAGCGGCAATTCCTCATCGAACACCAGCGCGGTGGAGGAAAGCTCTCCCGCCGGCCAGTTCACCGCCCCCTGCCCGGCCGGCATGAAGGCGAAGGTGCGCTCCGTATCGCGGCGGAACCGGTCCAGAAACGGCACGGCATAACCGAGGCCCACCAGCCGCTCTTCCGGCAAGGGAGGCCACAGCGTCGAAAGCGCCATGGTGATCGCCTGCTCGGCAGAGCGGCCAAGCGGAGAATGATAGAATTCGCGCAGATCGACGATATCGGTATTCATGGGCGAGAATGTAGCATCAGGCGGTTGGACTTCAAGGCGTCTGCCCTTACATTGGAAGTTAGTTGGGAAAGTCAGGCAGGCGAATGCGCCGGTTTTGGCCGGCAAATGGAGAGGATACGATGAAACCTTTGGAAATAGACGTCTTTCTTTGCCGCAGCGACAATTTCGGGGTTCTGTTGCACGACCCCGAAAGCGGGGCGACTGCCGCCATCGACGCGCCGGAAGAAGGCCCTATCCTGCACGCTCTCGACGGCCACGGCTGGAAGCTCACCCATATTTTCACCACGCATCACCATCAGGACCATGTGGAAGCCAATCTTGCGCTGAAAGACAAGTTTCAGTGCGAAATTTACGGCCCTTACGATGAGGCCGTGGCCATACCGGGGCTCGACCGCTCGCAGGCCGATGGCGACGAATTCGAATTCGCCGGCCGCCGCGTTCAGATCATCGCCACACCCGGCCATACGGCGGGGCATATCTGTTATTATATGCCGGATGACGGGCTGCTGTTTGCCGCTGATACGCTGTTTGCCATGGGCTGCGGCCGCCTTTTCGAACGCCCGGCGGCGGATATGTGGCATTCCTTCCAGAAGCTGATGGCTTTGCCGGATGAGACCAAGGTCTATTTCGGCCATGAATACACGCTGAGCAATGCCCGCTTTGCCCTGACCGTCGACCCCGACAATGCCGCGCTGCGTGACCGCGCGGAAAAGGTGGAAAAGGCACGGCAGGCGAATGAATTCACGATTCCCACCACCATCGGGCTCGAAAAACAGACCAACCCCTATATGCGGGTGGCGGATACCGGCATTCGCAAAAATCTTGGTCTGGAAAGCGCCACCGATGCCGACGTCTTCGCGGAAATCCGCACGCGCAAGGATAATTTCTGATGGGAACGGATATATCTGCGCAGGCGATCATTCGTGAACTGGGGCTCGAGCCGCATCCCGAGGGCGGTTTTTACCACCAGACTTTCCGTGACAAGGCCGGCGGCGATCGCGGTCATTCGACGGCCATCTATTATCTCCTGGAAAAAGGCGATCGCTCGCACTGGCATCGGGTAACCGATGCGGTGGAAGTCTGGCACTATTATGCCGGCGCGCCGATCGCGCTGCATCTTTCGCAGGATGGCCGGGAAGTGCAGACCTTCACGCTCGGCCCTGCCATTCTGGAAGGCGAGCGCCCGCAGGTCATCGTTCCCGCCAATTGCTGGCAGTCGGCCGAAAGCCTCGGCGAATTCACGCTCGTCGGCTGCACCGTCTCGCCGGGCTTTGCCTTTTCGAGCTTCGTTATGGCAGAGCCCGGCTGGTCGCCGGGTGATGCGCAGTAACTTTCAGAGCAATGCTGGCAGCGGGATGAGGAGGCAAAGCGAGAGCTTGCCCTCTCATCCGACCCTTCGGGTCACCCTCTCCCTGGCGGCGAGAAAAAATACGCCGCAACGTCTGCTTTTCTTACACTACCATCAGCCTTAGTCAGCCGCCGTATTTCGTGGCGGTGATGTAGACCTGTCCCACCCGCGTCGGGATGATCGCATAAACAGGCGCATAGACATCCATGTTGTTCGACTTGGCGAACCAGATCTCCATCGAAATGGATTTCAGATATTCGATATCCTTGCGCCCCTGCCGGTAACCCGACTTCGGCACATAACGCGCCTTGCAGACGATGGCATCGCCATTAAAACCATTGGTCTTGAACGGCTTGGTGCCGCTGGAGCTCAAAACGAGATCGAGTCGCGATTCGCCGTCATAGATCGGTAGACGAGTCGGGCAGATGCGGCCGCCCGCGGGAATGATGAGACCGGAAATCGGATCGAGAACCGAGCGCAGGTCGCGGTCTTTCACATCAACCCAATTGTCCGGCCGTGTCTTCGGCTCCGGTTTCACCGTCGTCGATGTCACGTTGCCGTTGCGATAGACAACGTCATAGGTGCGCACCCGCTTACCGTCCTTATAGACCAGCGAGTACTCGTTGGCCTGCAGCCGGTGGCCACGTCTGGCGCCGGAAACGGTCGTCTTGCCGGAAATATCCTTGAGAATGCTGGCAAGACCGGCGGCGCTGAAGGACCCGGAGATCGAATAATTTGGTCCATCCATGCGAGTCGAAAAACTCGCTTTGGCAATCGGCAAAATACCGAGATTGATGCTGTATTCGCTTGTGTGGCGCGCTTCGGCAGCGAGCGAAGGGGAGACGCCCGCTAATGCCATCGTCGCGGCCACGAAAATGCTTTTTCCTCTGGCAATCATTTCGATATCACCTTAAAAGAGGCGCGGAAGCGGCCTTATCGGGCGATGATATACGCCGACTTGTGGCAATAAAAAAGCGGATGCCGGTTGAAAACGCCGGAATTTCCTTTCATTTGCTCGCGAGCGGCTTGACTGTTAAGTCTCGTCTGACTATAGAACCGCAACTTTCCAATCATGGCCAGTTGGATTGCCACCCCGGTTTTTGCCGGTGGCGAGCCAGTGGTGAAACAGACGAAACGAAATAGGTGTACCCATGTCCCGTGTATGCGAATTGACCGGCAAGGGCGTCCAGACGGGCAACAACGTCAGCCACGCCAACAACAAGACCAAGCGCCGGTTCCTTCCGAACCTTTGCCAGGTTACGTTGATCTCCGATGCTCTCGGCCAGCGTTTCCGCCTGCGTGTTTCCGCAGCCGCTCTGCGCTCCGTTGAACACCGTGGCGGCCTCGATGCCTTCCTTCTGAAGTCCGGCGAAAACGAACTGAGCATGCGCGCTCGTCTCCTGCGCCGCCAGATCGCCAAGAAGACGGCTGAAGCTGCTTAATAGCAGTTTCGACATCATCGACATTCGGAAGGCTTGACTGGCTTTGGCCGCTCAAGCCTTTTGCTTGTTTAATCCGGTTCCAACTGGTGGCATCACCCAGGATAAAAAAATGCTCTACCTGCGCTATACGCTTATCTATGTCGTGCTGATGACCCTCGTGGTCGTTGCGTCCAATATTCTGGTGCAATATCCGCTTTCCGGTTCGCTGTTCGGCATCAATCTCGGCGACCTACTGACCTGGGGTGCCTTCACCTATCCAATCGCCTTCCTTGTCACGGACCTGACGAACCGCCAGTTTGGCCCATCCATCGCGCGCCGCGTCGTGCTTGCTGGCTTCGTCGTCGGGGTCACGCTGTCTTTCTGGACATCCATTCCACGCATTGCGGTCGCCTCTGGGACGGCTTATCTGATCGGCCAGCTGCTAGACATTTCCGTGTTCAACCGCCTGCGCCGCCAGCGCTGGTGGCATGCGCCGCTGGCCGGCTCCATGCTGGGTTCGGTGCTGGATACGGCGCTCTTCTTCTCCATCGCCTTTGCGGCAAGCCTCTCCTTCGTCGGCCCCAACGATGCCTTCGCCATCGAAAACGCTCCCATCCTCGGTGTCTTCGCCGTGGAAGCGCCCCGTTGGATTTCATGGGCCCTGGGTGATCTTTCGGTGAAGGTTCTCGTCGGCCTTGTCATGCTCCTGCCTTACGGCGCGCTGATGAACACGCTGAAGCCGATGCCGGGCGCCGTCAAAACCGGCCGCGTTTGAGACCGTCAAGCGCGGATGAAATCGCGCTTGCAAGCCAGCCGTCAGCATTGCAGTCTGTCGTCCGTGGCACAGCGCGGAGGCAGGTAGACATGCAGATCAAGGACGTTATCGACATTGTAGAGGCCGCCAGCGCTACGCTTTCAGGCTCAACCTTCAATGACGTCAATCTTTCCGGCACGGTCTTCGACAACGTCAATCTTTCCGGGGCGAGCTTCAACAATATTAATTTGTCAGGTGCGTCGTTCACGGATAACAACATGTCCGGCTGGTCGATCGATGACGTCAATTTTTCCGGTCTGAAACTGAGCAACTCAAATCTGTCCGGTGCGCAGATAACGTCATGCCGAATGACCGGCATGAAGATCGACGGCATTCCCGTCGAGTATCTGATGGCTGCCTACAAGGCGGCACAGCAGCAGACCTGATTTTACTCCACTAGTCTGAATTCCAGCATCAGGTTGCGCTGGAGGAAAGAGTGGTTGTCATCAGAAATGATGACGAGGCGCGTCGAACCATCCGGCCCCTTCACCACATCCATGCCTTCCATATTGTCGATCTGGTAGGCCATGCCGGCTTCCATGAGGATTTCACCATCCACCACCGCGCCCGGCCGGATATCAGCACCGCGGATGCGGCGGATGCGCATGCCGACGCCTTCGGCAAAATTGAAGCGGCGCTCGAGCAGCAACAGGTCGCCATTGGGCAGGAATGCGCCATCAGTCACGTCGAACGAGGGATGGTGGGTAACCGCGAATGTGCCTTTCAGCGGCCCCTCAAGGATCGCGGCGAGAAGATTGCCGTCCGCATCAATGCTTTTCTCCGCAACGACGACGAGAGCGCCCGCGAGCGGCGAACCGGCTGGCGAGACCGCCAGCGCCTCCATGCCGCCATTGTGGCGCAGCTCATTATTGGGGATGAGATGCGGCAGACGGCCAAGTGGCTTTGAGGTGGCAAAGCCCGGATCGGGATAGATATCGATCCTGTGGCGTTGCTCGTAACTGACGAAAACCCTGCCGCCGCGGAGCGCCAGCCCTTCCGCATCCATCTCCATCTTGCGCGGCGGTTCGCGGCCGTTCATGTCCAGCATCGGGGTAATACGGACTTCAGCAAGACCAGACAGCGCCCCGACAGCGTCACGTGTCACCCTACCGGTCAGCCAGTGGCCGGTATCCAGCACCGCAACGAAGTCTTCCCCGTTGGGGCGGAACCGAATGGAGGAGATAGCGCCGAACAACTTTTCCGGCGCACTCATCACCATGCCGCCAATGAATTCCAGCTTGCCGAAACGTTTTTCGCTGGTGCCGACCTCGAAACCGGAGAGCTGACGGACGCTGACCGGCACATCGATGGCGGACGCGCCAATGGAAACCGGACAAAGCGATACGGCCGCCAGAATGGCGGCCATCAAGAGCGTTTTGCGAGTGGAGGACGCCCCGCCCTGCTTATCCCGCACGACGGACCCTGCGGGACGAACCGGCAGCGCCGCTCGTATCTTCAAAGAGCGCCGCGAGCTGTTCGGTCATCGCGCCAGCCAGCTCGTCCGCATCCACAATGGTGACCGCGCGGCGGTAATAACGTGTCACGTCATGACCGATACCGATTGCCAGCAGCTCCACCGGCGAACGCGTTTCGATCTGCTCGATAACGGCGCGCAGGTGCCGCTCCAGATAGTTGCCCGGATTGACAGACAGGGTTGAATCGTCCACCGGCGCACCATCAGAGATCATCATCATGATCTTGCGCTGCTCGGGGCGGCCGATCAGGCGATTATGCGCCCACATCAGCGCCTCGCCGTCGATGTTTTCCTTGAGCAAGCCTTCGCGCATCATCAGGCCGAGATTGCGCCGTGCGCGCCGCCACGGCGCATCCGCCGACTTGTAGATGATATGGCGCAGATCGTTAAGGCGGCCCGGCGAAGCCGGCTTGCCGCTGGCGAGCCATTGCTCACGCGATTGCCCGCCCTTCCATGCCTTGGTGGTGAAGCCCAGAATTTCCACCTTTACACCGGAGCGCTCCAGGGTACGCGCCAGAATATCGGCGCAGGTGGCGGCAACCGTGATCGGACGGCCGCGCATCGAACCGGAATTGTCGATGACCAGCGAAACCACGGTATCGCGGAATTTGGTGTCGCGTTCCTTCTTGAAGGAGAGCGGCTGCATGGGATCGATGATGAGCCTGACGAGGCGGGCCGGATCGAGATAACCCTCTTCCAGATCGAAATCCCAGGAACGGTTCTGCTGCGCCATCAGGCGGCGCTGCAGACGGTTCGCCAAGCGCCCCACAGCGCCCTGCAGATGGGCAAGCTGCTTGTCGAGGAAGGCGCGCAGACGGTCAAGCTCGGCCTCGTCGCACAGTTCCTCGGCGTGGATTTCCTCGTCGAATTCCTGCGTGAAGATGCGGTAATCGACTTTCTCGTTGAAATCATCGAAAGGGCTGTTGGGACGGCGGGTCTCGCCGGGCGTTTCGGAATCCTCGTCGAGATCGTCGGACATTTCCTCGTCCGACATCTCGGCGCCGTCCATCTCGCCTTCTTCCATTTCCTCCTGCGAGGCCTCGTTCTCATCGGCGGGCGTCGCGTCGGAGCCGGCCTCTTCCTCGACCTGCTCTTCTTCGGTCTCGTTGGTGCGCGGCTGGTCCTCGTTGGATTCCGCTTCCTGGCTTTCCGGCTCGTTATCCTCGTCGCCGAAATCCTCCGCCATCTGCATGGAGGTCAGCATCTTGCGCACCAGACGCGAAAACGCCTTCTGGTCGCCGATCACCCTGGAAAGATCGTTCAGGTCGCCGGCAGCCTTGTCCTCGATGAAGTCGCGCCAGAGGTCGAGAACCTTGCCGGCACTTTCCGGCGGCTTTTCGCCTGTCAGCTTCTCGCGCACCAACAGCGAAACGGCTTCGGCAAGAGGAGCATCATCCTGTTTTGTAATACCGGCAAAATTCGCCTTGGCGTATTTTTCCGTGTTCATGGCATGGATATTGGAAGCCATGCCCGGCATGCGCAGCGCACCGATCGATTCAACGCGCGCCTGCTCCACCGCATCGAAGATCAACCGCGCTTCAGCGCCCTGCGGCGACATCACCGCATGGGTATCCGCATCGTGGCAGGCGAGACGCAGCGCCATGGAATCGCCGAGGCCGCGGGTTATCGCGATTTCCTGCGCGGTGGGTTTCTTGGAAATTTCCGGCAGGCGCATGCGCTCGCCGGCAAGACCCGGCCGTTCATTGGCGAAAACGACTTCGACTTCGGCATCGCCAGCGACGGATCGCACGCATCCGGCAATCGCCTGACGCAACGGTTCCGTATCGACCGCCGTACCCGGTTTCGCTCTGGAATTGTCGCCGCGCGCTGCCATTGTCTTTCCTGTCGATTGTCGACGCCTGCGGCCCACGCATCTCTGGATGCGCGATCCGCCGGCGTCCTCAAGTCATGGATGATCTTTTCCGGGCAAGCCGGGAACGATCAGGCGCTGAGAACGATGTTCGCAGCGCTTTCCTTCAGCTCGACGCCAAAGGCCCGCTGATACTGTTCGGCCACCAGCGTGCGCTCCAGCTCGTCGCTTTTGTTGAGGAAGGTCACGCGGAAGGCAAAGGCGAGATCGCCGAAGATTTCCGCATTTTCCGCCCAGGTGATGACGGTACGCGGGCTCATGACGGTGGAGAGATCGCCATTGATGAAAGCCGAACGGGTAAGATCCGCCACGCGCACCATCTTGGAGACGGTTTCGCGTCCCTTCGGATTGTCGAAGCTCTTCACCTTGGCGGCGATGATGTTCACTTCCTGCTCATGCGGCAGATAGTTCAGCGTGGTGACGATGGACCAGCGGTCCATTTGCGCCTGGTTGATCTGCTGCGTGCCGTGGTAAAGCCCCGTCGTATCACCAAGGCCGATGGTGTTGGCGGTCGCGAAAATGCGGAAGGCCGGATGAGGACGGATAACGCGGCTCTGGTCGAGCAGGGTCAGGCGGCCAGACGATTCCAGCACGCGCTGGATCACGAACATCACATCCGGGCGACCGGCATCATATTCATCGAAGACAAGCGCGACATTGTGCTGGTAGGCCCAGGGCAGGATGCCGTCCTTGAATTCGGTAACCTGTTTGCCGTCTTTCAGGACGATGGCGTCCTTGCCGACGAGATCGATACGGCTGACATGGCTGTCGAGGTTGACGCGCACGCAGGGCCAGTTGAGACGGGCAGCCACCTGCTCGATATGGGTGGATTTACCCGTGCCGTGGAAACCGGAGACCATGACACGTCGGTTGTGAGCAAAACCGGCAAGGATCGCGAGCGTCGTGTCGCGGTCGAAAAGATAGTCGGGATCGAGATCAGGCACATAGGCGTCGCCCTGGGAATAGGCGGGAACCCGCAGATCCGTATCAATGCCGAAAACCTCCCGCACGGACACCGTCGTGTCGGGCAGGTTGGAAATATCAAGGTCGATTTTGCTCATCACGTCTCCAAGGCGGGCGGCAGCCACCCGGCCACATCATCAATCAGGCGGTAAACACAGAAGTTGGCTTAGCAGAAACCTGACTGCTTTAACAATTGATATGCTTGAACAACAGCCCGAAAACGTTCTTCCGAACCACGATCGCCACCATTAGCATCAGGATGGTGCTTTTTGACAAGCTCCTTATAGCGCCTTTTTATGTCTTCCTGCTTTGCACTGGAAGAAAGTCCGAGCGTATCGAAGGCTTTTGCCTCCAGCGTCTTCAATTTTCGGTCCTGCTGCATGCGGGTGCCGCCTGCCTTCGAGCCACCCGCAAAACCGCCGGCAAAGCCGAAAGGATCACGAATACGGGCATTGCCGCTCGCCGTGCCGGAGCGCAGCGTGGAATGCAGCGGGCTGTCGCGGGCGGTCTTGTTGACGCCAACCGTCCAGGTGGGGCGATGCCCGGTGATCGCTTCCTTCTGGTAACGGGCGATCTCGCTGTCGGACAGGCCGGAAAAATAATTATAGCCTTTATTATATTCCTTCACGTGCTCAAAACAGAACAGGAAGAATTGCCCCTCAGCATTGCGGCCGACGGGTGCCCGGTGAATGCCCGGCTTGTCGCATCCGTCCCACTGGCAGGTTGGGGCCTGAACCTCAGGTTCCCGCTCCCTTTTCCGGCGCGTGCGGATGCGGTCGAAATATTTCGAATCCAGTTTCATGATGCCCTGATTATGGGGTGCGAAAAGCCGCACAACAAGAATTGACAAAGCGGAATGTTACAGGCTTTTAGGGAGCCCCCTTCAAAGACCGGCAAACAGAATTGGAGCCCTTCGAATGTCTCTGCGAGAGCGCATAGAAACCAAGCTTCGGGAAAGCTTTTCACCGGAGCGCCTGAGGGTCGTCGATGAAAGCCAGATGCATGCGGGCCACCAGCCGGATATCACAGGTACCGGCGAAACGCATATGCGTGTTCAGATAGTGTCGGAGAGCTTTTCCGGCAAGTCCCGCATCGAACGGCACCGGGCAATCAACGCGATTTTGAAGCCCGAACTCGATGCCGGGCTGCATGCTCTGGCGATAGAGGCAGCGGCACCGGGGGAAGCGGTGCGGTTTTAAGTAAAGGTTGTCATCAGAACCGAGAGCAAGCCCCCTTACCCGGCCCTTCGGGCTACCTTCTCACCGGCGGAGAGAAGAAACCGGGCGGCAACGCCTTGCTCAACGCGCCAGCAACTTTTCCCCGTAGAGCATTGCCAAAACAGCTTGTTCTTTTCCCGCCGGGGAGAAGTGCCGGAGCGAAGCGAGGCGATGAGGGGGCGCCCTCACCGTACCTCTCAGCGCCAGTTCACCCCGGATGCTTCTCCGACAGGAAGGACTGCACCTCGGATGCCGCAACGTCATCCGCCACGAAGGACTGGCCAATGCCGTGGGTGAGGATGAAGGTGAGCTTGCCGCCCTTGACTTTCTTGTCCTGCGCAATTGCCGTCATCAGCGTTTCGACGGGCGGCAATTCTCCAGGAATATCTTTCATCGTGGTCGGCAGGCCGACTGCCTTCAGGTGCGCTTCGACGCGCGCGGCATCGTCAGGACTTGCAAGGTTCAGGCGGGCAGAGAACTGGTGCGCCAGCACCATGCCGATGGCGACACCTTCACCATGCACCAGCCGCTTGCTGTCGTAATTGGTCGCCGCCTCCAGTGCGTGACCGAAGGTGTGGCCGAGGTTCAGAAGGGCGCGTACGCCGTTTTCCTTTTCGTCGGCCACCACCACGTCTGCCTTGGCCTGGCAGCTGGTCGCAATCGCCTGGATGCGGGCAGGGCCGCCGGTGCGGATGTCGTCCCAGTTCTTTTCCAGCCAGAAGAAAAAATCCGGCTTGTCGATCAGGCCGTATTTCACCACTTCGGCGTAGCCGGCGCGGAATTCGCGCGGACTGAGCGTATCGAGCACTGCCGTATCCGCCAGCACCAGATCAGGCTGGTGGAAGACGCCAATGAGGTTCTTGCCGTGGCGGGTGTTGATGCCGGTCTTGCCGCCGACGGAGGAATCGACCTGCGCCAGAAGCGAGGTCGGTATCTGCACGAAACGTACGCCGCGGCGGACGATACCGGCTGCAAAACCGGCGAGATCGCCGATCACGCCGCCGCCAAGCGCGATTACCGCATCATTGCGCTCCACCCTTGCGGCTAGAACCGCATCGCAGACAGTGACGAGATGCTCGAAGCTCTTGGTCTTTTCACCGGCCGGCAGGGTCAGGGAAACAGCCTCGATGCCGTCCGTCTGCAGTCCATCCATCAAGCCTTCAAGGTAGAGCGGCGCGACATGCTCATCGGTGATGATCGCCGCACGCCGGCCCCTCAGCCGCGCCGAGATTTCGCCGCCAGCCCGGCCGATGAGGCCCGGCCCGATCAGAATGTCATAGGCGCGCTCACCGAGCGGCACATGGACGAGACGTTCATCGGCGTGGATTTCAGAAGGCGTCATGGGAATCAGTCTTTCTGTTCGATGCCGGCAATGGCGGCCAGCACTTCGGTCACGATGATTTCCTTGCGGACATCACGGGATTCGATGGTGATATCTGCTTCCGAATAGATCGGATAGCGCTTCTCCATCAGGGCCGCCAGCGTGGCCCTGGGGTTTTCGGTCTTGAGAAGCGGGCGGTGATCACGCTTGTTCACCCTCTCCCACAATACCTCCAGATCCGCCTTCAGCCACAGCGAAATCCCACCACGGCTGATGTGCCGGCGCGTATTGTCGTTTATGAAGGCGCCGCCGCCAGTTGAGATGACCTTGGGCCCGCCGCGCAGCAGCCGCTTGATGACCCGCGTTTCCAGCGACCGGAATTCTTCTTCACCATAGGTGGCAAAAAGTTCTGATATCGTCATGCGCGAAACCCGTTCGATTTCGACATCCGTATCGATGAAGGGAACCCTGAGCTGCTGGGCAACCATGCGACCTATCGCCGACTTTCCGGCGCCCATCAGTCCGACAAAGACGATATTGCGCCGTCCGAGCTTTGCCCGCGCTTGCTCCCCGAGTGTGGCCGGGACGGATAAATTCGTTTCGCTCATAAATTTGAAAGCCCGTTTGGCATGGATATCTGCAAATGTTTACGAAGCGTCAAGCCAAATTGCTGACTGAATTGCGGTGAATCACAATGATCGCCGCATGCGGCGGTGACAGTGGCAGGCTTTTTCAGCTTGCCGCCGGTTTCGCCGCACCGCATATACGTTTCGACCGCCACCTTCACGGAGCCGCCATGCCCACCCTCTTCCGCTTCACGATGATACTGGCGACCATCGCGGGGCTGGTCTATGGCGGCATGGTGCTGCTTGTCATGGTCGTTCAGCCCCGCGACCGCGAAGTAACGGTGCGCATTCCCTCGGAAAGGCTGAACCCACCGGGGGCAGAACCGGCAAGGCGCACCCCATGAGCGGACAACCGGCGGGGGGGCGCGACAGCGCGCGGCTGGAGAGTTTTCTGGAGATGATGAGCGCCGAGCGGGGTGCAGCCGCCAACACGCTCGCATCTTACGAGCGTGATCTGACGGACCTGCGCGAGTTCCTTGGGAGCCGCCGCCAGTCTCTGACAGAAGCCGCCACATCGGACCTTTCCGCCTATCTGACCCATCTTTCCGCGCAAGGCTTCGCTGCGACCTCGCAGGCGAGACGCCTCTCATCCATGCGGCAGTTTTATCGCTTTCTTTATTCGGAAGGCCTGCGCAGTGACGACCCGACCGGCATTATCGAAGCGCCCAAGAAGGGCGTTGCCCTGCCGAAAACGATGAGCGTCGCCGATGTAAACCGTCTCCTTGGGCTCGCAGCGCAGGAAGCGGCAACCGAAGGTCCCGGCCAGCTCGCGCGCATCCGCATGCATCTGCTGCTCGAGCTTCTTTATGCCACCGGCATGCGTGTCAGCGAACTCGTCTCGCTTCCGGTCAAAGTGCTGCGTCAGGAAGGGCGTTTCCTGATGATCCGCGGCAAGGGTAACAAGGACCGGATGGTTCTTCTTTCCCGAACGGCGATCGAGGCCATGGAAAAATATGAAGCCGCCCGAAAGGCGCTTGCCTCAGAAAAAGGCAAGGCAGCGAAAAAGGCCGAAGCGACGGATAGCCCGTGGCTCTTCCCATCCAACAGCAAGGAAGGCTATCTGCCCCGTCAGGTCTTCGCCCGCGACCTCAAGGACATCGCCATTCGGGCCGGGCTGCACCCCTCGGCAGTGTCACCGCATGTGCTGCGCCACGCCTTCGCCAGCCACCTCTTGCAGAACGGTGCGGATTTGCGCGCGGTGCAGGAACTGCTCGGCCACTCCGACATTTCCACGACACAAATCTATACACATGTGCTGGAAGAACGCTTGCAAGAGCTGGTACAAACACATCACCCCCTTGCCAAACAGGGCAAAAACCTTGATTAGAGCGACCGGAACCGCCGGATAATCCGGTCAAACCTTGCGCAAAACGATCGGAAACGGATCTCATGCACAATTATCTCGACTTCGAAAAACCTATCTCGGACCTTGAGGGCAAGATCATCGAGCTGAAGAAGCTTGCCGATGAAGACGAGAGCATAGACACCTCGGAGGAGATCAACCGCCTGGAATCGCGCGTCAACGATGCGATGCAGGACATCTATTCCAAGCTGAACGCCTGGCAGAAAACGCAGGTCGCGCGTCATCCGCAGCGTCCGCATTTCGTTGATTACGCCAAGGCCCTGTTTACGGATTTCACGCCGCTTGCCGGCGACCGCAAGTTCTCCGAAGACGCCGCCATACAGGCCGGCCTTGCCCGTTTCAACGGTCAGCCAGTCGCAATTATCGGCCAGGAAAAGGGCAATGACACCAAGAGCCGGCTGAAGCACAATTTCGGCAGCCCGCGCCCGGAAGGTTACCGCAAGGCTATCCGCGTGCTGGAATTGGCCGACCGCTTCTCGCTGCCTGTCGTCACGCTTATCGATACCGCGGGCGCCTACCCCGGCGTGGGTGCGGAAGAGCGCGGCCAGGCTGAGGCCATCGCCCGCTCGACGGAAATGTGCCTGAACGTGAAGGTGCCGATCGTCTCCGTCGTCATCGGCGAAGGCGGCTCGGGCGGAGCCATCGCGATTGCCACCGGCAACCGCGTCTACATGCTGGAACATGCAATCTACTCTGTAATCTCGCCGGAAGGTGCGGCCTCCATTCTCTGGCGCGATTCGACCCGCGCCAAGGAAGCCGCCACCAACATGAAGATCACTTCGGAAGATCTGAAGTCGCTCGGCGTCATCGATGGTATCATTCCCGAGCCGATCGGTGGCGCGCATCGCGCGCCGGAAACCGTGATCAGCGCGACAGGCGACGTTATCGCCAAGGCGCTGGCCGATCTTTCCCAGCGCTCGGGCACGCAGCTTAGGGCCGAACGCCGCCAGAAGTTCCTGGATATCGGCCGTAATCTCTGAGGCGGCCTTAATTTCCGCCGCTATCGCCCCAACTCGGCCATAGTCCGGTCACATCAAAAGATGGATCGGCGGCCGCGGGGGCGGATCCGATTTGAGTTAAGAAGATGTAAACGGTTAATACCGTATTTAAATTGCACACGGAACGGTATAGAACTGCCGCCACTTCGTGCCATCGTCTTTCGGATCAGATCATGCGTTTGACACATTTTGCACTTCTTGCCTGTACCGCGCTCGTTCTCGCCGGTTGTAACGATACACTCGAAACCGTCGAACGTGATGTGTCGCACATCAAGAACAAGGTTGATTACCCGCTGTCTCCGTCCATTCTGGCCGAGATCGACAAGAAGGGCATGGACCGCACGTCGCCGATCATGATCCGTATCTTCAAGGAAGAAGGTGCGCTGGAAATCTGGAAGGCCAAGCGCGATAACCGTTTCGACAAGATTGCCGAATATCAAATCTGCGCATGGTCGGGAAAACTCGGCCCCAAGGTCAAGGAAGGCGACCGGCAGGCGCCGGAAGGTTTCTACAACCTGACGCCAGCCCATCTCAATCCGAATTCGAAATATTACCTCGCCATCAATACCGGCTTCCCGAACCGCTACGATGCTGCCAATGGCCGCAACGGCACCAACCTGATGATCCATGGCGCCTGCTCATCATCAGGCTGTTACTCGATGACGGATGCGCAGATTCTTGAAATCTACGGTTTTGCCCGCGATGCCTTCAAGGGCGGCCAGAAGACAGTTCAGCTGCAGGCATTTCCTTTCCGCATGACGGCGGAAAACATGGCCCGTCATCGCAAGAGCGAGCACCTCGAATTCTGGAAGATGCTGAAGGTCGGCTACGACAATTTCGAAGTCACCAAACGTCCGCCGGAAGTGAATGTCTGCGAGAAGAAATATGTCTTCAACCAGCAGGCGGAAGGTGGCAGCTTCAACGCGTCGGCCCAGTGCCCGCCCATGAGCACGCCGCCCGCACTCGTCAGCGCGCTTTCGAGCTATGAGAAGACTTACGATCTCGCCTATGAAAAGGCGATGAAGAAATATGAAGGCATGGCCTGGTACGACCCGAGCGAAGCCGAGCGCAAGGCGCTGGTGGCCGAAAAGCGCAAGGGCCGCGAACCCGCCTATGCCCCGACCGGCTCCGCGCTGAAGGCCGGCAAGCTGATGAAGGAAACGGAATATGCCGCGCTGATGGAGAAGAAGGCGCAGCAGGTGACATCGTCTTCGCCAGCGACCACCGCAACCGCCTCGGCGCTGCGTGGCCCTCGCCCTTCGGCTAACCAGCCGGCCACGGCGCCGCAATCGAACCCGGCACCAGTTGCCCCCACAATGGTTGCCTCGGCTACGCCTGCAGCAGGCCAGACTGGCGCTGCTGCCCAGAGCGTTCCGGTGCCAGCCATGAACCCGCTTGCCTATTCCGCAGCCCCGGCGCCGGAAGCACCGGAGAAAAAGCCATTCTGGAAGTTCTGGGCTAAGGAATGACCGCAACAAGCGATATCGTCTATGATTTGAGGGGGCTTAAATGCCCCCTTCCGGTTTTGAGAAGCCGCAAGAAACTTGCAACGCTGAAGACGGGGGATGTTCTCACCGTCGAGACGACCGATCCTTTGGCGGTGATCGATATTACACATATGTGCAATGAGGATGGGCATCGTCTGGTGGAGACGACGGCGCTGGATAACGGCCATCGGTTTCGGATTATGAAGGGTGGGAAAACCGACGTTTGACGGTGTCGCCGGTGGTTCACCCCCCTCTGTCCTGCCGGACATCTCCCCCTCAAGGGGGGAGATCAGTCGCTGTGGCCGCTCGTTCCCTCGCCAGTATGCTCGCTGCGATCGTCGATGCGGAAAAGAGTATTCGGAGCAGGCCCCTTGTCGATCTCCCCCCTTGAGGGGGAGATGTCCGGCAGGACAGAGGGGGGTAAGCCACACCCCGGCCCGGCCGCCATTCCATACTACTTCAAAACTTCAACCCAGAAACCGCCAAAGGATTATCCGTCAGCGCCTGCCTGTCCGGGCGGTCAATACCCGGCGCGCTGGTGAAGGCAGCGAAGAGGTCCTTTACGAAAGCCTCCGGCAAATCCTTCGTAATCAGCACCATGCGCGTGCGCTGATCAGCGGGGTCCGGCCAGGCGGAAAGACGCTCCGGCGCGTGAAAAATCGTCTGCACGCCATGGAGCACCAACGGCCTGTCCGGATTGTCCGTGAGCTTTACGATGGCCTTCATGCGCAGAAGCTTTTCACCATGCGCCGAGCGCAGCAAATCCACAAACATGTCGATGGCCATTGGGCTTATCGGCTCGTCGTGTATGATCGAAAAGGAACGAATGGATGCATCGTGGCGGTTCACGTCGTGGTCATGGTGGTGGTGGTGATCATCGTGGTCGCCGTGATGGTGATCATGTGCATGATCATGGTGGTGGTGATCGTGCAGCGCCTCTTCGCCTAACCAACGGCTGACATCGGCAGTTTTATTGCCGGCATCGTAAAGGCCGTTATTGAGCAGATAAGCTGCGCTCCAGTCGGTTTTGTCACCGTCCTCGATGATCGCGCGCGGATTGAGCGCCTCTAGGCGGGCAGTCAATGCCGCAATCGTGGCGTCATCGGCGAGCGCTCGTTTCGTCACCACAAGACGATCGGCCACAGCCACCTGTTTCACGGCTTCCTGATGATTGTCGAGTGTGGAGAGGCCATTCACGGCATCCACCACAGTGACCATGCCAACCAGCACGAAATTCTGCGCAATGACCGGGTTACCCATGACCGACTGCATGACGGGAGCGGGATCGGCAAGGCCGGTCGTTTCGATGACCACGCGCTTCACCGGCTTCAGCTTGCCGGTCTGGATACCGTCCATCAGTTCCGCCAGCGTGTCCACCAGTTCGCCGCGCACGGTGCAACAAAGGCACCCTTCCGCCAGTTCTATAATGCCCTCGCCCGCGCTTTCGACCAGCATGTGATCGATGCTGACATCGCCGAATTCATTGATGATGATCGCTGCGTCGCTCATGTCAGGATCCTTGAGGAGCCGATTGAGCAGAGTCGATTTTCCGGCGCCGAGAAATCCGGTGATAATGGAAACCGGGATACGATCGCGAGACATGTCTGGCCTGTATGTTGATTGCCGCTTTGGGGAAGTCAGTTCAGGACGTAAAACCCGCAACGGCATGAAGCTAAAACAAATCGCCCGAGGCTGGAAGCCGCGAGCGCCACTGTAATATCATAACATGATCGATCTGCGAATAGCCAAATGGCAGGCGGCCGGGAGACCTCTCCCGGCACCTTCGCCTGTCCGTCAGAATGTGGGGCGCGGGATCGGGATCGGCACATTCGCCAATTGGCCCTTTGCGGCCGCGCCCTTGGGCGCATTAACCGCGACCGTCTCGCTGCCCGGTATAAGACCGGCAAAGGAATATTCCGGCGGGCGGGTCATTTCCTGCACATAGGGCGAATGGATGACCATGCGGCCGGCATCGTCGCGTCCCTCACTGCGGATTTTGGCCGCCTTCGGGTTGCATATTTCGGCGCTGATATCGTTGACCTCTGCGGTATCGCCATAAGGGGCAAGCGAGGCGAGCGAGACACCCTGACCGGAAGGAGACGTCAGGCCCATCTGCAGAAGATCGGCCGACTGGTCGGTTCGACCCGCGAGACTATCGGCACCCAGCACCACAGTGATGATCGAGCGGCCATTGCGCACGGCCGATGCCACCTGGTTGAACCCGGAAGCGCAGATAAAGCCGGTCTTCATGCCATCCGCGCCATCGAAGCGGCCAACCAGCATATTGAAATTGGCGTAATTCTTTTTGCCGGTGGTGACGCCCTCAAGCGAGAAATAATGCGCATATTCGGGAAATTCCCGCTTGATGATCAGCGCCAGCAGCGCGAGGTCGCGGGCCGTCGTGTACTGGCCCTTCCCTGGCAGACCATTGGGGTTCACGTAATGCGTGGAATTCATACCGAGGCGCTGCGCCTGCGCATTCATCTGCGCCACGAAATTATCCGTGTTGCCGCCGATGGTCTCCGCAATCGCGACTGCAATATCGTTGGCGGACTTGATCAGCAGCAGCTTCAGCGCGCTGTCCATCGTCAGTTTCTGGCCGGGCTTGAAATACATCTTGGAGGCGGGCTGGTCGGCGGCCTTCTTGCTCATCACCACTTCGGTCTGCGGGCTGATCTTGCCAGCCTTCATCTGCGAAAAGGCGATATAGGCGGTCATCAGCTTGGTCAGCGAGGCCGGATACCATTTGCGGAAGGCTTCCTGGTGCGAGATCACCTTGCCGGTTTTGACATCAACCACCATTTTCGGATTGGCATTGGCCACCGGGGCCGCGGCGACGACACCGGCGGTGATGATGGCAATGGCTGCGGAAAGCCGGCGGGCGGCGATTGGCGATTTGAAAGTCTGTGGCAAGGCTAGTCCTCGAATTCCCGTCTTCAGTCGGGGAATGGCAATATTCACCATATATGTCCTAGCAATGGCAAAGTACATTGATTACGTCAATTATGCGGCGCACTATCCACCACGGAGGATGGAGTTTTACAAAACGCCGCACCGATGAACCCAGGAATGAACGAATGCCGATTTTGAACAGAGCCGCCGAACTCCAGCAGGAAGTCAGCGAATGGCGGCATCACCTGCATGAAAATCCAGAGATTTTGTATGATGTCGACAACACCGCGGCCTTCGTCGCGGAGAAGCTGAAATCTTTCGGCGTTGACGAAATCGTGACCGGTCTCGGCCGCACCGGCGTCGTCGGCATCATCAGGGGCAATCTTCCAGGCAATCGCACCATCGGCTTCCGCGCGGATATGGACGCGCTGCCCATAGTCGAGGAAACCGGCAAAGCCTGGGCATCGAAAACGCCCGGCGCCATGCACGCCTGCGGCCATGACGGCCACACCGCGATGCTTCTCGGCGCGGCGAAGTACCTCACCGAGACCCGAAATTTCGCGGGCTCGATCGCTGTCATTTTCCAGCCAGCGGAAGAAGGCGGCGCCGGCGCGCTCGCCATGGTCGAAGACGGCTTGATGGAGCGTTTCGGCATCGACGAAGTTTACGGAATGCACAATATGCCGGGCATTCCGCTTGGCGCCTTCGCCATCCGCAAGGGCGGCATCATGGCAGCACCGGACAAGTTCTCAATCACGGTCAAGGGCCGAGGCGGCCATGCGGCCCAGCCGCATCGCACGATCGACCCCATCACCATCGGCGCGCAGATCGTAGGCAACCTGCAAATGATCGCCTCACGCAATGCCGATCCGATCCGCTCCGTTGTCGTCTCGGTCACGCGCTTTCAGGCCGGCTCCAGCCACAACATCATTCCCAACGAGGCGCTGATCGCCGGCACCGTGCGCAGCCTCGATGAGACAGTGCGCGATCTCGCCCAGGAACGTATCAAGCAGATGGCGGAAGGCATTGCGCTTGCCAATGGCGCAGAAGCCGAAGTCGTCTATGAGCGCTATTGCCCGGTGACCTTCAACCACGCCGCTGAAACCGACCACGCTATCCGTGTGGCCCGCGATGTGGTTGGCGAACCGAATGTAGACCCCGATGTCGATCCCTCCATGGCAGGAGAGGATTTCTCCTTCATGCTGAAGGAAAGGCCCGGCTGCTTCATCTTTATTGGCAATGGCGATTCGGCCGGGCTCCACAATCCGGGTTATGACTTCAACGACGAAGCCATCGCCTACGGCATCTCCTATTGGGTGAAACTTGCAGAACAGCGCCTGACGAGCTGATGTCAGGCCAACGCGAAGAAAGCGGAGGACGAGATCAACCGCGATGAAGAACGCGGTTGATCCGCCGGCTGGGTCAGGTTAAAGAGCAATTCAGTGTCCACGTAGCTCAGCAGGATAGAGCACAGGATTCCTAAGACAAATTGGGGGTTGCGTCCGGAAACGACGCAATCGATCTGCTCAAAGTCGGGGAAAGCTTCGCTGGTCTTCCAGCATGCCAATCCCGAGCCAAGCTCCGGAGAAATCCGGTGAAGGTGTAGAGACTGGATGGGCAGCACCTAAAGGCCTCACGGCCCATGGTGAAGGGACAGTCCAGACCACGAACGCCCTTCCCAACAAGGCAGGGCGGCGGCGAAAGCCGAAGCGGTATGAATCCTGGGGTCGGAGGTTCGAATCCTCTCGTGGACACCATTTCCTGAAAATTATTTAAAATCAATGACATAATCGGACAGCGACCAGCAGACAGCTGGTCCGGGCGCGAGAAGTGGTGCGTATTCTTTGCCAGCCTGCCGCCTGCAATTGGCAAATATCAGATCGACCGACATAATAGCGGTTCCTCCTAGAACACAGAAAGTTCAAAGCTTCGTAAGGGAACGTTGAAAGCCCGCAATCGCTTCCTATTTCCTATCAGTGACGACGAGGCGCCTGTCGAAGTGGGTCGCGCGAGACGAGGGAGATTTGATGATCGACGAATATGGTCCATATGTGCAGATGTCCACGCTTGGAGAACAGATGGCTGCCTGCTACCAGACGGATGCAAATCTCGCGCTGGAACCGCATCTGGCGCATTACATGGACGAGGTGGAGGTGAATATAGCCGCCGACAGCTTCAACCATGTTGGCTTCCTGAACAGGATCAGCAGCCGGTTGCAGGTGACGCTGGCGGCAACGACCAATCAAAGACGCCGGGAGTTTCTGCAAGCGGTTGTGGCTTCACTTCAGGAGCGGATCGACCGCCATTCGTTCGATGTGGCTCAATAGGATTGGACCACTCATCTCCCCGCGGTTGACCGGCTTGCCGCACTTGGTCGACGAGACGGTCACAAGGCCTGTCTTACAGGAGCCCTCGGCGGCCGTTGTTGACTTGGACGCGCCGTCGTTATTCGACGAAAATCCGGACACTCGACGCACGGCCATCGGCGTCAATCACCGTGAGTGTGGAAAACCCCTGCCCTTCCGGGCGCCATTCACTGCTGCGACGGTGGGATGCATCCGGCAGAGGCAAACCGTTGGCGAGCCAGCGGAAGGGTGCACGCCCGCCCTGGAGCTTCAGCACCAGTGGCGAGATGCCCGACTGGCCGGAAAGCTCCACACGCGCGCCCTCGGGCGGATAAACGATGCGCGGGGCGCTTTCACGTCTTGAAGCCGAAAGCAGGCCGTTTGCCGTCGTCGTGAAACGCCGCTGGTTTGCCGGAAGGTCGGCCACGCTCACGCGCGCGACGCCGGAGGGTGCTGCCGGCATTGGCGTGATGGCCACGCCCGATTTTTCAAAGGCCTCGAAGAGGATGGGAGCCGCCGTCGCGTAACCGGCAATACCCGGCACGGCGCCGTTATCGGCGCGGCCGACCCAGACGCCGACCACGTGCCGCCCGTCATACCCGATCGACCAGGCGTCGCGGTAACCGTAGCTAGTGCCGGTCTTGTAGGCGATGCCGCGCTGTTTCATGCCGAGCGGCGGCAGCACGCCGGACAGGATGTCCGAAACGTTCCAGATTGCGGCATCGGAAAACAATCGGTCGCCTTCCAGTCGTTCCGGGGCGGAGCGGACGCCATCACCGAGGCGTACGGGACCCTCGCCACCTGTTAGCCCGGCATAAAGCTGGACAAGATCGACAAGCGAAATACCGGCGCCTCCGAGAGCAATGGCGAGCCCGGGTGCTTCGTTGGCAGGCAACGCGAGTGTGACGCCAGACCGCCGGAACCGCACCATCAGCGCCGATGGGCTCACCGCGTCGAGCAATTTCACGGCGGGCACGTTGAGCGACAGTTGCAGCGCCTGCCTGATGCTGACATCGCCCTGATAATGCATGTCGAAATTGCGCGGCCGGTAACCGGAAAAATCAGCCGGGCGATCCTCGATGATGGTCTCCTGACCGATCAGGCCATCCTCAAAGGCGAGGCCATAAATGAATGGCTTGAGGGTCGATCCGGGCGAGCGCACCGCGCGGCTCATCTCCACGAAACCCCTCCTCGCGGTATCGAGATAATCCGCCGAGCCGACCTCCGCCAGAATATCCCCGCTCTCTGCGTCGGCCATGACGATGGCGACGGATACCTTATCGCCGATTTTTCCTGCTGCATGGCGCGCCACGCCTTCCAGTTCCCGCTGGATCGAAAGCTTCAGAGTCGAGCGTATTTCCGCAGCATTGGGGAATTTCGCACGCGCGGCAGCAGCCATGTGCGGTGCTAGCGCCGGCAGATCGCGCCGGCTGGTCGGAACGCCCGCAAGCGTCGCCCGTTCCGCTTCGCCCTCACCCACGACACGTTCGACGGCAAGCCTCTGCAAGACCCGTTCCCGTGCCTGTCTCGCCGCCTCGGGATACCTGTCCGGGCGACGCCTTTCTGGCAATTGCGGCAGGGCGACCAGAAGGGCTGCCTCGGCCGTGTCGAGCCTTCCCGGCTCCTTGCCGAACCAGGCGAGGCTGGCCGCGCGTATGCCTTCGAGATTGCCGCCATAGGGCGCGATATTCAGATAAAGATCGAGGATATCCGCCTTGCTGAGCCGCCGTTCGATTTGAATAGCCCGCACGGACTGAAGAAGCTTTGCCGAGAAGGAGCGATCGGCGCGCGGCTCGACCAGCCTCGCCACCTGCATGGAAAGCGTCGAGGCGCCGGATACGATCCGGCCGTTGCTCACCAGTTGCCACGCGGAACGCAGCAAGGCCCAGGGATCGATACCGTGATGGTCGTAAAAACGTTGGTCCTCATAGGCGACCAGCATCCGCAGGAACTGCGGATCGACTTCGGCCGCCTTGGTGTCGAGCCGCCAGCGGCCATCCGGTGTTGCGAAGGCACGCAGCAACTTGCCGTCGCGGTCCAACACCTCGAAGGATCGC